>NZ_JBHSZO010000001.1:0-250877 GCF_042663125.1 Streptomyces polyrhachis
ATCCGTGAGAGGGTCCAGGTCTGGTCCGGCCAGCCGTGTGCCACCGGGCCCTTGGCCAACTCCCGCTCAAGCACGGCGAACAGTTCGTCACTGAGCAGCGGCAGCGATGCCGGGCCCTTGGAGGCCAGGGCCCTGGGCCCGTTCTGCGACCAGGCCCTGCGCCACCGCTGAACCGACCGGACGCTGACCCGCAGGTCGTGCGCGATGACCGCGCTCTCGTCGCCCAGGGCGAACCGCGCAGCCGCCTCCATCCTCAACTTTTCGCGCAAGGCCCGCCGTTCGTCGGTCAGTCCGCCCCCTTGCGCATACCTCATGCGGTCGGCATACCGCAGGGATCATGAGGCGTCAGCCCCTACGACACCACGCTTTGAAGGTCAGTAGCAGCCGACGGACCATAACACGAACTACGACAACTTTCGGATGACGCTGTCATACTTATCCTGAATGTGGTCTTCCTTAATTTTCCCATTCCGAGCCTGCCGCAGAAAGACCATTAGATCTTTCTCGGTAAGCGGGAGCACGAATCCCTTATTATGCATGGCGATCCGCTTAATGTGCCCGTAATAGGAAGACTTCACCTCGCCTCGAAATACTACAACGATGAATCCGCCACCGAAGTCATTGAGGTAGTAACTCAGCTGATGAAAGTCGTCAGCGTGCAGTTCTGCATAGTTCTTACATTCCCAAATAACCTGGGTAGCCCCGTACCTAGTTCGCATCGCTTCCCAGAAGCCGTTACTTGCCCGATTGGATGCAATCCAGTCTCTGATGACCCTACCGTCACTATCACGAGATTTTGCCTCGACGTTCCCCAGGGCACGGAAGAAGCAGAGGCGAATCACATCGCCGACTACCTCCTCGAAATCCTGAGCCCCGGCCGTTCCCACTTCGATCTGCTTGAGATCCTCCATCAGCATTTCGACGTGAGTAACATACTCGGTCCTTTCGAGACCTCCGGGCAGATCCTCGATCTTTCCGATTTTGCCGAATTCAATATCTTCAGGGATGCTTCGGACAAGGGTGTCCTGGAGGTCTAGCGCATCCCAGTAACAGCGATGGATTACGATATCCGTGATGTCACTTACAGGGGGAGGACTGGTATCGAGCGGGCCCAACGCTCGAAACTTTGGGCTCTTCCCTGCCGCCCTAATACCTACAAACCCAATGTCATAGAGAAGGCGGATGAATTTCTCCGGCGAAGCGTTGACAGAAATCCATGATCCGCAGAGCTGTACAACTTCTGCATCTTTCATAAGCTTTCTGATGAGATCTTCAACCGCCCCAAAGGTGAACGAATTACCGAGCCCATAAAATCGTGAGAGAACAGTTGCTATCTGCGGAAAATTCTCCGAGTATTCGTCCCCGAGATCACGAAATCGGTTATCCGAGAAACGCCGCCGCGCCTGCTGGACGTCCTCAAGCAGGATCTTCTCGTGGCCAGCCCCTTGAGCGGCCTCCACAGCATTGCTGGTATAGATCAAGATGTCACGTGGTCGCCTTTGGCAATACGTGAGAACATTGTTCCAGGCTTCATCAGGATGCTCGAAAAATGCTTGCCAAGTTGCGCCTCGCAGGCCAAACTTAGCTGTCAGATTTCGATTCAGACGTTTCTCAATGACTTCCAGCAGTTGGCGCTCATTCCACTCCATGCCAACCACTGCAGTCTCAAGGCGGGAAGATTCGGTATCGAGAGCGCGCACCCTCTCGAAAATATTCTCTCGCAGGAAGATAATTGCACGCGCCCACGGAATTTGTGTCGAGATTTCCTGACACGCATGCATAAACGCCGTCAGGTAGACGAGACCTTCATCACTCCCCTCCCAATAATCATCAATACTGTCAATCAGCACCGTGTGCGTAGCGATACCCTCGGACGACATTTGTTTCATGTCATCCGCTACTTTTCGAGCGACTTTATTCTCCGCAAGCCATCGCTCATCATCTCCGTCAGCAAGAGCGCCACTAATCCGGGAAATGAGCCTCAGACAGCGCATGTCAAAATCCATGTCTGCATAAGACTCAAGTTCACTTTGTATCTCATTCGGCAATTTATCGCGTCCTGGGCGATCCTGGTGCCACATGGATACAATCTCTATTTGCAGCGCCCTGCGAAATGCGGAAACGAGCGATCTGAACGGTTTCTGCTTGACGTTAGTGAGTAGCTCGATCTCCTGCAACGTCGAGGAAGGACTGAAAATCTCTGGAACGATGACTCTCGTGGCACCACCATTGAGACCGCAGTACTTCCTAACCGCTGTTTTCCCGGTTCCACGCCGCCCCACGAAGAACACTTTTCCGCTATCCGGATCCAGCGCAGCTTCTAGAGCGGGTGTGTGAACGTAGATACCCGGGTCGCTCAGAGCGGCATCATATTCAGCGAAGGACTGCCCAATATTGATCCGCTTGATAGCGTCCTTGGGAAGGCGAAGACCAGTAGAGGGCTGCGCTACTTCCCGCGCAGGAGCGGAATCCGTATCGGGTCTCCCCGGTACCTTAGGCTCCTTGTTTCTCTTGCGACGAACCACGGCAGCTCCCCACACCGACGACGCTCGATTCGCACCATAGTGCCTGACACAGCGTGCAAGCGCCCACGAAACGAGCAAAACCACATCTCCAAGCCGCCAAGGCAAGTCATAAGGAGCGGACCAACCGCCAGTTCCTAGGCCTCTGAGTGCGCAATCTGGGCCGCCCGAGGTCAGCCGACGCCAACCGACAACGACAGAAGCCCACGGCATCTGAACTGGTCAGAGCCGTGGGCTTCGTCAGTCCCACTGGTCGGCGGAGAGGTTGAACACTAGACCGGCAAATGAGCGCCCTCCCGGGCCGTCCTCAGGCCGTGGAAGGGCGCTCAACGATGACCAACGCCGACAACTGCCGACAGCTCAGCAGCAGGTCAGGGCGCTGATCGTTTAGACGGCCGCAGGTCACGGCCTCCGACGGTCAGTTGTGGCTGTGCAGTGCCTCGTTCAGGCCGCCCCAGGAGCCCGTGCGCGGCAGTGCCTCGACCGTGCCCGTGGTGGAGTTGCGGCGGAAGAGGAGGTTGTGCGCGCCGGAGAGGTCGAGGGCCTTGACGACCTCGCTGTCCGGGAGGGTGACGCGGGTGCCGGCCGTGACGTACAGGCCCGCCTCGACGATGCAGTCGTCGCCCAGCGAGATGCCGATGCCGGCCTCGGCGCCCAGCAGGCAGCGCTCGCCGATGGAGACCGTCTGCTTGCCGCCGCCCGAGAGGGTGCCCATGATCGAGGCGCCGCCGCCGATGTCGGAGCCGTCGCCGACCACGACGCCGGCGGAGATGCGGCCCTCGACCATCGAGGTGCCCAGGGTGCCGGCGTTGAAGTTGACGAAGCCCTCGTGCATCACCGTGGTGCCGGGCGCCAGGTGCGCGCCCAGGCGCACGCGGTCCGCGTCGCCGATCCGCACGCCGGAGGGGGCGACGTAGTCCGTCATCCGCGGGAACTTGTCGACGGACGTCACCTGCAGGTGCAGCCCCTCGGCGCGGGCTGCCAGCCGCGCCTCCTCCAGCCGGTCCACGGGGACGGGGCCCAGGTTCGTCCACGCCACGTTGGCCAGCAGGCCGAAGACGCCGTCCAGGCTCTGGCCGTGCGGCTTGACCAGGCGGTGGCTGAGCAGGTGCAGGCGCAGGTACGCGTCGTGCGCGTCCAGCGGCTTGCCCTGGAGGTCCGCGATCACCGTACGGACCGCGACGACCTCCACCCCGCGGCGCGCGTCGGCGCCGAGCGCCTTGGGCGCCTGCTCGCCGAGCAGCTCGGCGGCCTGCTCGGCGGTGAGCCGCTCGGTGCCGGCGGGGCCGGGCTCCGCGACGAGCCGCGGGGCGGGGAACCAGGTGTCGAGGACGGTGCCGTCCTGGGCGATCGTGGCGAGGCCGGCGGCGACGGCGCCGGTGGGGAGAGGTGCGTCGGTCATACCGAGACGCTATCCGGCCCGGCGTCGGGCGGTCGAACCGGTCCCGGGCAGCGGACACCGCCCGCCGGCCACCGCACTCCCCCACGCCGCACTCCCCCACGCCGCAAGCCCCCTGCCAGGACCTCCGCCCTCATCGGCCGAAACGGCGGCGGCTAGGGTGTGCGCTCCAGGTGAAGTCTTCGGGGGTACGGGAGCAGGCATGACGCACGACCAGGGGTGGGGCCCGCAGGGCCCGGACGACGGGCCGCACGAGGCGCAGGCGGGGGGCGGTCAGCCGGCGCCGGGCGCCGCGCCGTACGGGCAGCCGCCCCACCAGCAGTGGCCGTACGGGCAGCCCCCCTACGGCCACGCCGTCCCGCCCTACGGCTGGCTGCCGCCCCGTCCTCCCCAGCCCGGTGTGATCCCGCTGGGGCCGCCGCTCGGACTCGGGGAGATCCTCGGCGGCACGTTCAGCACCCTCAGCCGTGCCTGGAAGCCGCTGCTGGGCGTCGGCGGCGCACTCTGCGGGGCGCTGGTGGCACTGATAGCCGTGCTGGCCGGCACCGGCTACCTCACCGTCAAGGACACCGTCGACAAGCTCATCGACATCGACCACTACGAGCCCACCGGCTCCGAGACCACCGGCCTCGTCACGGCGGGCAGCGCGGCCCTGCTGGTCACGCTGCTGGCAGGCCTCTTCGTCATGGGGGCGCTCTACGCACTGGCCTACGTCGTGCTGGAGCCGGCGGCGGTGGGCCGGCCCCTGGGCGTCCGGGAGGCCTGGCGGCGCACCCGTTCGCGGGCCTGGGCGATGATCGGCGTCTCCTCGCTGGTGGGGCTGATCGCGATGGTTCCGGTCGCGGCCGCGATCGCCTCGATCGTGCTCGTCAGCGTGACGGTGGGCAAGAGCAGCGTGGGACTGGCCGTACTCCTCGGCGTCCTGATCGGACTGGCCGCGGCGGCGTACGCCGTGTGGGTGAGCGTGCTGCTGCGGCTGGCGCCGGCGGTCGTGGTGCTTGAGGGCGCCAGCCCGGTCACCGCGCTGAGGCGCTCCGCCCAGCTGGTCCGGGGGGCCTGGTGGCGCACCCTGGGCATCACCCTGCTCACCTACCTCATCGTGATGACCATCAGCCAGGTCGCCCAGCTCCCGATGATGCTGCTGCCGGCGATCACGGGCGCGATCGTGGGCGGCACGCAGTCGCTCGGCCTGCAGATCGCCGCGGTCGTGATGCTCGTGCTGGTGCTGCTGGTCTTCATGTTCATCACCCAGGTGTTCACCATCGCCTTCATGGAGATCGCCGGCGGTCTGGTCTACGTCGACCGCCGCATCCGCACCGAGGACCTCGCCCCGGCGCTGCTGGAGGCCGCGGGCCTCGCCCCGGCCCCCGTCCCCGCTCCGGCCGCGGCCCCGGCCCCGCAGCCGCCGACGGACCAGCCGCCCCGCGCCTGACCACCACGGCGGGCGGGAGACGTACGGCGAGCGGGCGGCGAACGTCCGCAAACGCCTGAGCGGGCCGGGTGCGCTTGCGCACCCGGCCCGCTCAGGACCCGTCATCCACCGCGGCGGCGGCTGCGGCCACCGCACCCCGGGCAGCCCGGTCTCAGACGTTGAAGCCCAGCGCCCGCAGCTGCTCGCGGCCCTCGTCCGTGATCTTGTCGGGGCCCCACGGCGGCATCCAGACCCAGTTGATCTTCAGGTCGTTGACGATGCCCTCCGTCGCGCTCTTGGCCTGGTCCTCGATGACGTCCGTGAGCGGGCAGGCCGCCGAGGTGAGCGTCATGTCCAGGGTGCAGACGTTGGCGTCGTCGACGTGGACGCCGTAGATCAGGCCGAGGTTGACGACGTCGATACCCAGCTCGGGGTCGACCACGTCGTAGAGGGCCTCGCGGACCTCCTCCTCACTGGCGGGCGTCACACCGGCGACCGGGGCGGCCTGCGCCGCGTCCGCGGCGGTGTCCGCACCTGTGCTCTCAGGCGTCTCGTCGCTCATACCGTGCTCTCCTTGACTGTGCCGACCGCCTGCGCGGTCGCGTCCTTCCACGCCATCCAGCTCAGCAGCGCGCACTTGACCCGCGCCGGGTACTTCGAGACGCCGGCGAACGCCACCGCGTCCTCCAGCACCTCCTCCATCTCCTCGTCGGGCTCGACCTTCCCCTTGGACTGCATCAGCTCCAGGAAGGCCCCCTGGATCCGCTGCGCCTCGGCGAGGTCCCTGCCGACCAGCAGCTCGTTCAGCACGGAGGCGCTGGCCTGGCTGATGGAGCAGCCCTGGCCCTCGTAGGAGACGTCCTCGATACGGTCCCCGTCGAGCTTCACCCGCAGGGTGATCTCGTCCCCGCAGGTCGGGTTGACGTGATAGACCTCGGCGTCGCCCTCACGCAAGCCCCGCCCGTGCGGGTGCTTGTAGTGGTCCAGGATGACGTCCTGGTACATCGAATCGAGCTTCACGCTGGCTCCACGCCTCTCACTGCCGTACCGGTCCTACCGCTGTACTGATCTAACCGAAGAAGTTCCGCACGTACTCCAGGCCCTCGATGAGGGCGTCCACCTCGCCGGGTGTGGAGTACAGATAGAACGACGCCCTGGTGGTCGCGGGAATTCCGTACCGCAGGCAGACCGGCCGCGCGCAGTGGTGGCCGACGCGCACCGCGATGCCCTGCTCGTCGAGGACCTGGCCCACGTCGTGCGGGTGGATGTCGCCGAGCGTGAAGGAGATCGCGGCGCCGCGGTCCTCGGCCGTGGTGGGGCCGATGATCCGCAGGTCGGGGACCTCCTGGAGCCTGCGCACCGCGTACTCGGTGAGGGCGTGCTCGTGGGCGAGGACCTTGTCCATGCCGATGGCCGAGAGGTAGTCCACGGCCGCGCCCAGTCCGACCGCCTGCGCGATCGGCGGGGTGCCGGCCTCGAACTTGTGCGGGGCCGGGGCGTAGGTGGAGGAGTGCATCGAGACGGTCTCGATCATCTCGCCGCCGCCGAGGAACGGGGGCAGGTCCTCCAGCAGCTCCTGGCGCCCCCACAGCACGCCGATGCCCGTCGGGGCGAGCATCTTGTGCCCGGTGAAGGCGACGAAGTCGGCGCCCAGCGCCTGCACGTCCAGCGGCATGTGCGGGGCGGCCTGGGAGGCGTCGACCACCACCAGGGCGCCGACCTCCTGGGCCCGGCGCACGATCGTCTCGACCGGGTTGAGCGTGCCCAGGATGTTGGAGACCAGCACGAAGGAGACGACCTTGGTCTTCTCGGTGATGATCTCGTCGATGTTGGACAGGTCCAGGCGGCCGTCGTCGGTGAGGCCGAACCACTTCAGCTTCGCGCCCGTGCGCTGCGCCAGCAGCTGCCAGGGGACGATGTTGGAGTGGTGCTCCATCTCCGTGATGACGATCTCGGTGTCGCTGTCCACCCGGTAGGGCTCGTCGGCCCAGGCCAGCATGTTGGCGACGAGGTTCAGCGACTCGGAGGCGTTCTTGGTGAAGATCACCTCGTCGCGGCTGGGCGCGTTGACGAAGTCGGCGACCTTGTCGCGCGCCCCCTCGTACAGCTCGGTGGCCTCCTCCGCGAGGACGTGGACGCCGCGGTGCACGTTGGAGTTGTGCCGCTCGTAGTAGGCGTTCAGCGCGTCGAGCACCTGGCGCGGCTTCTGCGAGGTCGCCGCGTTGTCCAGGTACACGAGCTTCTTCCCGTCGTGGACCGGGCGGTCCAGGATGGGGAAGTCCTTGCGGATCGCCTCCACGTCGTAGGGGGACGCGGTGAGGAGGCCCGAGGGCTGGCGGGTCACGCCGTCCCGCCGCCCTTCACATACGCCGCGTAGCCCTCTTCCTCCAGCTTGTCGGCCAGCTCGGGGCCGCCGGACTCGACGATCTTCCCGTCGGAGAAGACGTGCACGAAGTCGGGCTTGATGTAGCGCAGGATGCGCGTGTAGTGCGTGATCAGCAGGGTGCCGGTCTCGCCGCCCTCGCGGACGCGGTTGACGCCCTCGGAGACGATGCGCAGGGCGTCGACGTCCAGGCCGGAGTCGGTCTCGTCCAGCACGGCGAACTGCGGCTTGAGCAGCTCCAGCTGGAGGATCTCGTGGCGCTTCTTCTCGCCGCCGGAGAAGCCCTCGTTGACGTTGCGCTCGGCGAAGGCGGGGTCCATGTTCAGCTTCGCCATGGCCTCCTTGACCTCCTTCACCCAGGTGCGCAGCTTGGGCGCCTCGCCGCGGATCGCCGTGGCGGCGGTGCGCAGGAAGTTGGAGACGGTCACGCCGGGGACCTCGACCGGGTACTGCATGGCGAGGAAGAGGCCGGCGCGGGCGCGCTCGTCGACGCTCATCTCCAGCAGGTCCTCGCCGTCGAGGGTGACGGTGCCGCCGGTGATCGTGTACTTGGGGTGCCCCGCGATGGAGTAGGCGAGGGTGGACTTGCCGGAGCCGTTGGGCCCCATGATGGCGTGGGTCTCGCCCTGCTTCACGGTCAGGTCGACGCCCTTGAGGATCTCGCGGGGGCCGTTCTCGGTGTCGACGGAGACGTGCAGGTCGCGGATGTCAAGCGTAGCCATGTGCCTTAGCTCTCCTGGGTGAGGGAGACGAGCACATCGTCCCCTTCGATCTTTACGGGGTATACGGGGACGGGACGCGTGGCCGGCGGCCCGGAGGGCTTGCCGGTGCGCAGGTCGAAGCAGGAACCGTGCAGCCAGCACTCGATCTGGCCGTCCTCCACCTCGCCCTCGGCGAGGGAGACGTTGGCGTGCGAGCAGATGTCGTAGATCGCGAACACCTCGCCCTCGGTGAGGACGACGGAGACCGGGGTGCCGTCGAGGTCCACCAGCAGCGGGGTGTCCTCCGCCAGCTGGTCCTTCGTGCAGACCTTCACGAAGTTCGGGCCGCTCATGAGTCGGACGCCTCCAGCTCCGTCTCGATCTTCCGAAGGAGGCGCTCCCGGACGTCGGGGATGCCGATCTGCTGGACCAGCTCGGTGAAGAAGCCGCGCACGACCAGGCGCCGGGCCTCGCCCTGCGGGATGCCGCGGGCCATCAGGTAGAAGAGCTGCTCGTCGTCGAAGCGGCCGGTGGCGGAGGCGTGGCCGGCGCCGACGATCTCGCCGGTCTCGATCTCCAGGTTGGGCACCGAGTCGACGCGGGCGCCGTCGGTGAGCACCAGGTTGCGGTTGAGCTCGTAGGTCTCGGTGCCCTCGGCGGACTTGCGGATCAGCACGTCGCCGATCCACACCGCGTGCGCGTCCTGGCCCTGCAGGGCGCCCTTGTACGTGACGTGGGAGCGGCAGTGCGGCGCCTCGTGGTCGACGAAGAGGCGGTGCTCCTGGTGCTGGCCGGCGTCCGTGAAGTACAGGCCGTACAGCTCGGCCTCGCCGCCGGGGCCCGCGTAGGTGACGCGGGGCTGGATGCGCACCGTGTCGCCGCCGAAGGTGACGACCACGGACTTGAAGGAGGCGTCCCGGCCGACCAGCGCGTTGTGCTGGGAGACGTGCACGGCGGAGGCGTCCCAGTCCTGGACGGAGACGAAGGCGACCTTGGCGCCGTCGCCGATCACGAAGTCGACGTTGGCGGCCCGTACGGCGTCGCCGGTGTGGTCCACGACGATAGCGACCTCGGCGAAGGCGCCGATGTCGAAGACCGTGTGGCCGAAGGTCGTCCCGCCCTCGCCGTGCAGCGCGAGGCGGATCGGCTCCGTCAGGACGGTGTCCTTGGGCACGGAGACGACGGTGGCCTTCTCGAAGGAGGAGTACGCCTGGGCTGCGACCCGGTCGACCGGCTTGCCGGCCTGGCCCAGGCGCGCGTCCTCGCGGCCGACGGACTCCACGGTGACGCCCTCGGGGGCGTCGACGGTGACCTTCATCGAGCCGTCGGCGGTGGCGGAGCCGTCGTGCAGGCCCTTCAGGCGCTCCAGCGGCGTGAAGCGCCACTCCTCCTCGCGGCCGTGCGGCACGGGGAAGTCCGCCACGTCGAAGGAGGGCGGGGCGCTCATCCGGGTGGCGACGGTGGACTCGGCGGCCACCGCGACCGGTCCTGAGGTGATCGACCCGGACGTGGTGGCGCCCGCCGGGGTGTTGTGAACGTCAGCCATGGCTGTCGTGTTGCTCGCTTTCTCTTCCGTCGAGGGAGGCGTCAGGGGAGCCGTCGGGAGGGACGGGGCGGGCCGGCGTCAGCCGACCGCGCCCTCCATCTGCAGCTCGATCAGCCGGTTGAGCTCCAGCGCGTACTCCATCGGCAGCTCCTTGGCGATCGGCTCGACGAAGCCGCGCACGATCATCGCCATGGCCTCGGTCTCGCTGAGGCCGCGCTGCATCAGGTAGAAGAGCTGGTCGTCGGAGACCTTGGAGACGGTCGCCTCGTGGCCCATCGTCACGTCGTCCTCGCGGACGTCGACGTAGGGGTAGGTGTCGGAGCGCGAGATCGTGTCGACCAGCAGCGCGTCGCACAGCACGCTGGACTTGGAGCCGTGCGCGCCCTCGCCGATCTCGACCAGGCCGCGGTAGGAGGTGCGGCCGCCGCCGCGCGCCACGGACTTGGAGACGATGTTGGAGGAGGTGTGGGGCGCCATGTGCACCATCTTGGAGCCGGCGTCCTGGTGCTGCCCCTCGCCGGCGAAGGCGATGGAGAGGGTCTCGCCCTTGGCGTGCTCGCCCATCAGGTAGACGGCCGGGTACTTCATCGTCACCTTGGAGCCGATGTTGCCGTCGATCCACTCCATGGTCGCGCCCTCGTAGGCGACGGCGCGCTTGGTGACCAGGTTGTAGACGTTGTTCGACCAGTTCTGGATGGTCGTGTAGCGGCAGCGGGCGTTCTTCTTGACGATGATCTCCACGACCGCGGAGTGCAGGGAGTCCGACTGGTAGATCGGCGCGGTGCAGCCCTCGACGTAGTGCACGTAGGCGCCCTCGTCGACGATGATCAGCGTGCGCTCGAACTGGCCCATGTTCTCGGTGTTGATCCGGAAGTAGGCCTGGAGCGGGATCTCGACGTTCACGCCCTTGGGGACGTAGATGAAGGAGCCGCCGGACCACACCGCGGTGTTCAGCGAGGCGAACTTGTTGTCGCCGACCGGGATGACCGTGCCGAAGTACTCCTGGAAGAGCTCCGGGTGCTCCTTGAGCGCGGTGTCGGTGTCGAGGAAGATGACGCCCTGCTCCTCCAGGTCCTCGCGGATCTGGTGGTAGACGACCTCCGACTCGTACTGCGCGGCGACGCCGGCGACCAGGCGCTGCTTCTCCGCCTCGGGGATGCCGAGCTTGTCGTAGGTGTTCTTGATGTCCTCGGGCAGGTCCTCCCAGGACTGGGCCTGCTTCTCGGTGGAGCGCACGAAGTACTTGATGTTGTCGAAGTCGATGCCGGAGAGGTCGGAGCCCCAGTTCGGCATGGGCTTCTTGCCGAAGAGCTTCAGGCCCTTGAGGCGGAGCTTGAGCATCCACTCCGGCTCGCTCTTCTTGGCCGAGATGTCCCGGACGACGTCCTCGGACAGGCCGCGCTGGGCGGCGGCACCTGCCGCGTCGGAGTCGGCCCAGCCGTACTCGTACTTGCCCAGGCCCTCGAGCTCGGGGTGAGCCGGCTGAGGGGTCGGGGACGTGTCAGTGGGCGCAGTCATGCGGGGTTCCTCCCGGCCTTGCTGGTCGTTGGTGACTTGCTTCCGGCGCTGCCGGTGGCGTCCGCCTCGCGGGGCGCCGTCCGGTCCGCGTGCGGGATGAACGCCGTGCGCGGAATGAACGTCGTACAGACACCGTCGCCGTGGGCGATGGTCGCGAGACGCTGCACGTGGGTGCCGAGCAGTTGCGAGAAGACTTCCGTCTCGGCCTCGCACAGCTGCGGGAACTGCTCGGCGGTGTGGGCCACCGGGCAGTGGTGCTGGCAGAGCTGTTCGCCGGGGGCGCCGGGGGCACTGCGCGCGGTAGCAGCGTACCCGTCCTGGGTGAGTGCCCTGGCCAGAGCGGCCGCCCGCTCCTTGGGGGGTACGTCGTGCAGCTCGGCGGCGTAGCGCGCGGCCTGGGCGGCGATACGGGCGCGGGCGAAGTCCGCCACGGCGGCCTCCCCCCGCTCCCCGCCGCCCGCGCTGTGCGCGATCCAGCGCAGGGCCTCGGCGGCCAGCTGGTCGTACGCCTGGTCGAAGGCATCGCGCCCGCAGTCGGTGAGCGCGAAGACCTTGGCGGGCCGGCCGCGCCCCCGGGCTCCGTAGACCCGCTGGTCACGGGGCTCGACGATGCCGTCGGCGAGGAGGGTGTCGAGATGGCGGCGGACGGCCGCCTGGGTCAGGCCCAGGCGCTCGGCGAGATCGGCGGCGGTGGACGGGCCGTGGTCGAGGATCGAGCGGGCGACCCGGTTGCGGGTGCCGTGCTCGCTGGTGCGCTCCCCGGCGGGGTGGGAGAGCGGGGGCAGGGGGGACCCGGCGGTCGCCGCTACCGCGGCGGCTGCCCTCCGGTCCTGCTCCTTGGGGCTCTCGGTGCCCTCACGCAGAGTTTTCACAACGCCATTGTTGCGTAATTCACGCCCGTGCGACAAGCCGGGAAAGGATCACCGCTCGGTGCGGTGCGTCACTTAGGGTTACCTAACCAGTCTGCGGGGCGGGTCTCCGCGGCCCTACGGGGCCCGCGGGGCAAGGGCGCGGGCGGGAGTGTCCGCGGTCGCTCGTAGACTTCCCGCATGCGTAAAGAGCCCGCCGTCGAGCTGGCCGGTCTGATCAAGCGGTACGGCCACAAGACCGCCCTGGACGGCCTCGACCTCACCGCCGCCCGCGGCGCCGTCACCGCCCTGCTGGGGCCCAACGGCGCCGGCAAGACGACGACGGTGGAGATCTGCGAGGGCTACCGCGCCGCCGACGCCGGCCGCGTACGCGTCCTGGGCCTCGACCCGGCCCGCGAGGGCGCCGCCCTGCGGCCCCGGATCGGCGTGATGCTCCAGGAGGGCGGCGTCTACCCGGGCGTGCGGGCCGTGGAGATGCTGCGCCACATGGCGAGGCTGTACGCGCATCCGCTCGCCGTCGACCCCCTGGTCGAGCGGCTGGGCCTGGGCTCCTGCGGGCGCACGCCCTACCGCCGCCTGTCGGGCGGGCAGAAGCAGCGCCTGGCGCTGGCGACGGCGGTGGTGGGCCGGCCGGAGCTGGTCTTCCTGGACGAGCCGACGGCGGGCCTGGACCCGCAGGCCAGGCGCGCGACCTGGGAGCTGGTGCGCGAGCTGCGCGCCGACGGCGTCTCGGTGCTGCTGACCACGCACCACATGGACGAGGCCGAGCAGCTGGCGGACGCGGTCGCGGTCGTCGACGCGGGGCGCCTGGTCGCCCACGGCACCCCGGAGGAGCTGTGCCGGGGCGGCGCGGAGAACACGATGCGCTTCTCGGGCCGCCCGGGGCTGGAGACGGCCTCGCTGCTCAAGGCGCTGCCCTTCGACTGCGCGGCGATCGAGCTGACCCCGGGGGAATACCGGGTGGCGGGCGACATCACGCCGGAGCTGCTGGCGACGGTGACGACCTGGTGCGCGCAGAACGGCGTGCTGCCCGACCGGATAACGGTGGAGCGGCGCACGCTGGAGGACGTCTTTCTCGAACTGACCGGCAAGGAGCTGCGCGGATGACGCCGGACCAGGCCCCTCTCACCGGGGATGCCACCGCGGGTGTCACCGCGAAGGCCGCCCCTCGCCCGCGCGCCGGCGAGGGGGCGTACGCGCCGCGGCCCGCGCCCGCCCCGCTGGCGCGCATGATCGCGGCGCAGGCGGCGCTGGAGACGCGGCTGATGCTGCGCAACGGCGAGCAGCTGCTGCTGACGATCGTCATCCCGGCGGTGGTGCTGGCCCTGTTCAGCACGGTGGACGTGATCGACACGGGCGCGGGCAGGCGGGTCGACTTCCTGGCGCCCGGCGCCATCGCGCTGGCGGTGCTGGCCACCTCCTTCACGGGCCAGGCGATCGGTACGGGCTTCGACCGCCGCTACGGGGTGCTCAAGCGGCTGGGCGCCTCCCCGCTGCCGCGCGCGGCGCTGATGGCGGCGAAGACGGTGTCGGTGCTGCTGACGCAGCTGCTGCAGATCGCCCTGCTGTCGGCGATCGCCTTCGCGCTGGGCTGGTCGCCGCGGGGCGGCTGGTCCTCCGCGGCGCTGCTGGCGGTGCTGGTGCTGCTGGGCACGGCGGCGTTCTCGGGCCTGGGCCTGCTGATGGCGGGCACGCTGAAGGCGGAGGCCACCTTGGCCGCGGCGAACCTGGTCTTCGTCGTGCTGCTGGTGGTCGGCGGTGTGCTGGTCCCGCTCGCGAAGTTCCCCCCGGCCCTGCGGCCGCTGCTGGAGGCGCTGCCGATCACGGCGCTCTCGCAGGGCCTGCGCGAGGTGCTGGCCCAGGGTGGCGGCATGCCGTGGGCCGAGGCGGGCGTGCTGGCGGTGTGGGCGGTGCTGGGCCTGGGGCTGGCGGCGCGGTTCTTCCGCTGGGAGTGAGCCGCGGCACCCCCGGCCCCGCACTTCCGCCCATATCGGGACATCGGGGCGACCCGCCGCAGGGCCCCGGCCCCGGCGCGCATACGATGGGCGCCGTGTTCAACCCTCTCGCCCTTCTCGACCGCCGCTGGACGCCGTCGCCCAGGACCGTGCAGCGGGCCGCGCTGGCGGCGCTGCTGATGAGCGTCGCCATCATCGTCACCGGCGGTGCCGTCCGGCTGACGGGCTCGGGGCTGGGCTGCGACACCTGGCCGAAGTGCTCCTCCGACAGCCTGGTCGCCACCCGCGAGATGGGCTGGCACGGCGTGGTCGAGTTCGGCAACCGGCTGCTCACCTACGTGCTGAGCGCCGCCGTCGGCTGGGCGATCGCCGCCGCGCGCTGCGCCAAGCCGCGCCGGCGCGGGCTGACGCGGCTGGCCTGGACGCAGTTCTGGCTGGTGATGGCCAACGCGGTACTCGGCGGGATCACCGTGCTGACCGAGCTGAACCCGTACACCGTGGCGGGCCACTTCCTCGCCGCGAGCGGGCTGCTGACCGTCGCCTTCCTCACCTGGGACCGTACGCGCGAGGGCGACGGCGGACCGGACTGGCTGGTCGGGCGGATCGTGCGCAAGCAGGTCTGGGCGCTGGTCGCGGCCACGGCCGTGCTGCTCGCCGCGGGCACGGTCGTCACCGGTACGGGACCGCACGCCGGCGACTCCAGCGAGGTGCCGCGCATGGGCTGGATCTCCTGGACGGATGCGGCGCACCTGCACGCGGTGAGCGCCTGGCTGGTGGTGGCGCTGACGCTCGCGGTGTGGATCACGCTGAAGGCGATGGACGGCCCCCCCGGGCCGATCGCCCGCACCCGCGAGCTGTTCCTCGTCCTGCTGGCGCAGGGTCTGATCGGGTACGTGCAGTACCTCACGGAGCTGCCCGAGGTGCTGGTCGCCGCCCACATGCTCGGCTCCGCGCTGGTGTGGATCGCGGTGCTGCGGGTGCTGACCTCCCTGCGCCACCGCCCGGCCGCCGTCGCGGCGGCGATCCCGCAGCCGGCGGCGCCCGGCCGTGCGGTCGCGGCGGGCTGACCGCCGCTCAGTCCCTCCCCAGGAAGTCCAAAACCTCCCGCACTCCCGCCTCCGTCAGCTGTACGGTGTGCCCGCCGCCGGGGACGACGACCGTCTCGGCGTGCGGCGTCCGGGCCCGCTGGGCCTCCATCGCCTCCACCGGTGTCGCGAGGTCGTACTCCCCGGCCAGCATCAGCACCGGCACCTTCGGCAGCTCGGCGCCCCCGGGCACCGCCGCCGGGGCGGGTGTGCGCGGCCACGGCAGGCAGGTCGACGCGGCCGACGCCACCGTGGCGGCGTCGAAGGGCCCGTAGTCGGCGGGGGTGAGCCGCGCCGCGGCGCGCTCCAGCCGGCGTTCGCGCTGGGCGCGCCCGGTGTCGCTGCCGCCCCAGGCGAGACCCCCGTCCAGGCACCGGGTGGTCAGCTGCAGCGCGGCGCTGAACTCCTCCGCCTCCACGGTGTCGACGGGCGTCCCGTCCCGGCCCGGCCGTACGGTCGCCGGGGCCGGTGCGCCGCGGCCCAGCAGCCGGTCCAGCGCAGCCCGGTGGCCGGCCGCCGCCTCGTGCAGGGCCGCCATCGGCACGTGGACGTCCGCCCCGGCGGAGGTGAGCGCGTCGAGGATCCGCACGCCGTCGCCGTACCGGCGCAAGGCGGTCCGCAGGTCCGCCACCGGGTCGTAGCCGCAGTCCCGCGCCGCGCAGGCGGCGCGCAGCACGCGCGGCACGGCCCGCAGCGGGATGAGGTCGAGGGGGTCGGCGGCGGTGGCGGGGACGACGGAGTCGAGGACCAGCCGGCTGACGCGCCGCGGGTGGGCGAGGGCGTAGCGCTGGGCGGTGTAGGTGCCGTACGAGACGGCATCGATGCTCCAGCGCTCGGCGCCCAGCGCCCGGCGCAGCAGCTCCAGGTCCGCCACGGTGTCGGCGGTGCCGTAGTAGCGGCCCACCGCGCCGACGGCCTCGGCGCACCGGGTGACGGCGGTGGCGCTCGGGCGGCCGGGCCCGAAGACGCTGTCCTGCAGCTCGCAGCGCAGGGCGCCCGCGCCGGTGCCGCGCTGGTCGAGCACGACCAGCCGGTGGTCGTCGAGCAGGGGCGCCAGCAGCCCGGCGACCTCTCCGGCGATCGGGAGGCCGGGCTGGCCGGGGCCGCCGGCGAGGAAGAGCAGGACGCCCTTGGGGGCGTCGGCGTTGTCCGTCATGGCCACGGAGAGGCCGAGGGTGCCGGGGCGGGCACCGCTGTGGTCGTAGGGGACGTTGAGGGTGGCGCAGTGGAACGGTCCGAGGTCGGGGCAGGGGGCCGCCGGGGTGAGCAGGGGGCGCTCGGCGGCGGGCGCGGGGGCGCTCACCGGCGCCGGCCGGGGCCGCGGCGCCCCGGTGTCCTCCTCCGGTGAGCAGCCCCCGGCCGCCGCAAGCGCCAGCACGACCGCACCCGTCCACCGCCCCGCCCGCATCGGGCTCCCCTTCAGCACTTCCCCATACTGCGGGAGCAGGGTACGGGCGCACGAGCCCCGTGCGGCGGCGAAGAGCGGAGAGGGGCGGGAAAAGGGGGGCCGGAGGAGGGTCAGGCCGTCTCGGTCTCGCGCATCGGCACGAGCTGGATGCCGGCCATCCGGCGCCACTCGTATGGACCGGTCTCGACCCGCGCGGCCAGCTCGCCGTCGAAGTCCTCGCGCAGGCTCAGCCCGGCGGCCTCGGCGGCGGCCTGGGCGACCGCGACGGAGGGGGCGACGAGCAGGCCCCAGAAGTCGTCGCCGCCGACGAGGGCGATCCGGGCGCCCATCGTGCCGAGGTGCGCGATCTGGCCTTCCGCACCGCCGTGCTTGCCGCTGAAGGCGGTGATCTCCTTGGCCAGACGCTTGATGGTCTTGTCGTCGCTCATACGGGTGATGCTACCGGTGGGTAATCCACGGCTGCCAGCCCATCCGGACGGGGTGTGCGCCACACGGGCGCACGGGCCGGCCACCGCGACACAGACGGGGACTCCGTACAGGACCTGGCGCAGGACCTAGCGCAGGAAGGGGTCCGCCGCCACGGCCAGGAAGAGCAGCGACACGTAGGTGATCGACCAGTGGAAGAGCCGCATCTCCTTGAGCTTCGCGCCGCTCAGTCCCCGCTTGGCGCGCGACTGCAGCCCGTACGCCTCCTTCATCCAGAAGACGCCCAGCACCGCCGCCACCGCCGGGTAGAACCAGCCCGTGTAGCCCAGCGGCCACAGCAGCAGCGAGACGGCGACCATCACCCAGCTGTACGCGACGATCTGGCGGGCGACGGTCTTGTTGGAGGCCAGCACCGGGAGCATCGGCACGCCCGCGCGGGCGTAGTCGTCCTTGACCTTCATCGACAGCGGCCAGTAGTGCGGCGGCGTCCAGAAGAAGATGACCAGGAAGAGGATGAGCGAGGCCCACGAGACGGTGCCCGTCACGGCCGACCAGCCGATGAAGACCGGCATGCAGCCCGCGATGCCGCCCCAGACGATGTTCTGCGCGGTGCGGCGCTTGAGGATCATCGTGTAGCCGACGACGTAGAAGAGGATCGCGGCGAGCGACAGGGCCGCGGAGAGCGGGTTGACCAGCACGGCGAACCAGGCCGTCGAGACGGCCGAGAGCGCCAGGCCGAAGACCAGCGCCTCGCGCGGCGTGACGATGCCGGTGACCAGCGGCCGCTGCTCGGTGCGGTGCATCAGCGCGTCGATGTCGCGGTCGATGTACATGTTGAGCGCGTTGGCGCCGCCCGCGGAGAGGTAGCCGCCCAGGCAGGTGGCGACGACCAGCCAGAGGTCCGGCACGCCCTCGGCCGCCAGGAACATGACGGGCACGGTGGTGATGAGCAGCAGCTCGATGATGCGCGGCTTGGTCAGCGCGACGAAGGCCAGGAGACGGGCCCGGAGCGGCCAGCGTGCGGGGGGCCGCGTGGAGGACGGCGCCAGCGACCCTGCTGGACGGGATTCGACGGCCGTCACGGACACCTCGATCAAGAAAAGGTCAGGAACTCGATACGCCCAACTTTAGACGCTGCCGACATGGCCGCCCTCCCGGGGGTCCCTCGTGTGTCGGACGGGGTAGCACGGGGCGGCGCCGCCGCCGGCGCGCGGGCACCCGCGCCCCGGCGCCCCTCCGACCGCCGGGAGGCGGAGTACGCCCGCAACGGGCAGGCTGTGACGGGGGGATAGGCTCGACGGGAGTCCGGGGCGTTCGCGCCCTCGGACGTTCGCCATGTGGAGACTTGTGGAGAGGAGCCCTGAGTAAGGGTGAGCACGCAGCCGACGACCACAGAGTTCGACTGGAACGACCTCGACGACCGGGCGGTGGACACGGCCCGCGTCCTGGCCATGGATGCCGTCCAGAAGGTGGGCAACGGCCACCCGGGCACCGCCATGAGCCTCGCCCCGCTCGCGTACACCCTCTTCGAGAAGGTGATGCGCTACGACCCCAACGACCCGCAGTGGCTCGGCCGCGACCGCTTCGTGCTCTCCGCGGGCCACGCCTCGCTCACCCTCTACACGCAGCTCTACCTGATCGGCGCCGGTCTGGAGCTGGAGGACCTGGAGGCGTTCCGCACCTGGGGCTCGCGTACCCCGGGCCACCCGGAGTACGGGCACACGCCCGGCGTGGAGACCACCACCGGACCGCTGGGCCAGGGTCTCGCCAACGCCGTCGGCATGGCGATGGCCGCGCGCTACGAGCGCGGGCTCTTCGACCCCGAGGCGCCCCCTGGCACCTCCCCGTTCGACCACGACGTCTACGTGATCGCCGGTGACGGCTGCCTGCAGGAGGGCATCTCGCACGAGGCGTCCTCGCTGGCCGGCCACCAGAAGCTGGGCAACCTGACCCTGATCTGGGACGACAACCACATCTCCATCGAGGGTGACACGGAGACGGCCGTCTCCGAGGACACCATGAAGCGCTACGAGGCGTACGGCTGGCACGTGCAGCGCGTGGCGCCCAAGCCCGACGGCGACCTGGACCCGGCCGCGATGTACCGGGCCTTCCAGGAGGCCCGCAAGGTCACCGACCGGCCGTCCTTCATCGCGGTGCGCTCGATCATCGCCTGGCCCGCGCCCAACGCCCAGAACACCGAGGCGGCGCACGGCTCGGCGCTCGGCCCGGACGAGGTCGCGGCGACCAAGACGGTGCTGGACTTCGACCCGCAGAAGGACTTCGAGGTCGAGGAGCGGGTGCTGACGCACACCCGCCACGCCCAGGTGCGCGGCCGCGAACTGCACGAGGAGTGGGACCGGGCGTTCGCCAAGTGGCGCGCGGAGAACCCGCGGCGCGCCGCGGAGTTCGACCGGATGCAGGCGGGCGAGCTGCCCGCGGGCTGGGAGGAGCTGCTGCCGGTCTTCCCCGTGGGCAAGATGATCGCCACCCGTGCCGCCTCCGGCGAGACGCTCAAGGCGCTCGGCCGGGTGCTGCCCGAGCTGTGGGGCGGCTCCGCCGACCTGGCCGGCTCGAACAACACCACCATCGACAAGGACTCGTCCTTCCTCCCGGACGGCAACCCGCTGCCCGGTGCGGACAAGTACGGCCGCACCGTGCACAACGGCATCCGCGAGCACGCGATGGCCGCCGCCATGAACGGCATCACGCTGCACGGCCCCACCCGGGTCTACGGCGGTACGTTCCTGGTCTTCTCCGACTACATGCGCAACGCGGTCCGCCTCAGCGCGCTGATGCACCTGCCCGTGACGTACGTGTGGACGCACGACTCCATCGGCCTGGGCGAGGACGGCCCGACCCACCAGCCGATCGAGCAGCTCCCCTCGCTGCGCGCCATCCCCGGGCTCAACGTCATCCGCCCCGCGGACGCCAACGAGACCTCCCTGGTGTGGGGCGAGATCCTGCGCCGCTACACCAAGGAGTTCCCCAAGGGCAGCCCGAACGGCCTGGTGCTGACCCGCCAGGCGGTGCCGACCTACGAGCGCGACGGGAACACCGTGCGCGGCGGCTACGTCCGCGCGGAGGCCGTCGACGCCGACGGCAACGCCGTCGAGCCGGAGGTCCTGCTCATCGGCACCGGCTCCGAGGTGCAGCTCGCCGTCGCCGCCCGCGAGCAGCTGCAGGCGGAGGGGATCGCGACGCGCGTGGTGTCGATGCCGTGCGTGGAGTGGTTCGAGGAGCAGGACCGCGACTACCGCGAGAGCGTGCTGCCGCCGTCGGTGAAGGCCCGCGTCGCGGTCGAGGCCGCGCAGGGCATGACCTGGCCCACGTACGTCGGGGACGACGGCCGGATCGTCTCGCTGGAGCACTTCGGCGCCTCCGCCGACTACAGGAAGCTCTACGAGGAGTACGGCATCACGGCCGACGCGGTCGCCGCGGCGGCCCGGGAATCCCTCGCCGCGGCGCGCGGCTGACCTCGTACGGACCAGCGAACACAGGAGCTGACATCCCATGACAGACGCACTGAAGCGCCTCTCCGACGAGGGCGTGGCGATCTGGCTGGACGACCTGTCCCGTAAGCGGATCACGTCCGGCAACCTCGCCGAGCTGATCGACGACAGCCATGTCGTCGGCGTCACCACCAACCCGTCCATCTTCCAGAAGGCGATCTCCTCCGGCGACGGCTACGAGGAGCAGCTGGCGGACCTCGCCGTGCGCGGCCTCACCGTCGAGGAGGCGCTGCGGATGATCACCACGGCGGACGTCCGCGACGCCGCCGACATCCTGCGCCCCCTCTACGACGCCACCGACGGCCGCGACGGCTGGGTCTCCATCGAGGTCGACCCGCACCTGGCCCACAACACGGCGGGCACGGTCGCCGAGGCCAAGCAGCTCGCGTGGCTGGTGGACCGGCCGAACGTGTTCATCAAGATCCCCGCCACGAAGGCGGGCCTGCCGGCCATCGCCGACGTGATCGCCAAGGGCATCAGCGTCAACGTCACGCTGATCTTCTCGCTGGAGCGCTACCGCGAGGTGATGGACGCCTACGTCACCGGTCTGGAGCGGGCGAAGGCCGCCGGCCTGGACCTGTCGCAGATCCACTCGGTGGCGTCGTTCTTCGTCTCCCGGGTGGACACCGAGATCGACAAGCGCCTCGACGCGCTGGGCACGGACGCGGCGAAGGCGCTGCGCGGCAGGGCGGCGCTGGCCAACGCGCGGCTGGCCTACCAGGCGTACGAGGAGGTCTTCGGCTCCGAGCGCTGGGCCGGGCTGGAGCGGGCCGGCGCCAACAAGCAGCGCCCGCTGTGGGCCTCGACCGGCGTGAAGGACCCGGCGTACAAGGACACGCTGTACGTGGACGAGCTGGTGGCGCCGGGGACGGTCAACACCATGCCGGAGGCGACCTTGGAGGCGACCGCCGACCACGGCGAGATCACCGGCGACACGGTGCGCGGCACGTACGGGCAGGCGAAGGCCGACCTCGACGCGCTGGCGGCGCTCGGCGTGGACTACGACGACGTGGTGCAGGTGCTGGAGGACGAGGGCGTGGAGAAGTTCGCCTCGGCCTGGGACGACCTCGTGGCCTCCACCCAGGCGGAGCTGAACCGCCTTTCGTCGAAGGGGCGTTGAGGCTGTGCCTTCCGAACCGGCGCGCGTGGCGGCCAACCCGCTGCGCGACCCGCAGGACCGGCGGCTTCCGCGTATCGCGGGGCCGTCGGGCCTGGTGATCTTCGGCGTCACGGGCGACCTCTCCCGCAAGAAGCTGATGCCGGCGGTCTACGACCTCGCCAACCGGGGCCTGCTGCCGCCGGGTTTCTCCCTCGTCGGCTTCGCCCGGCGCGAGTGGGAGGACCAGGACTTCGCCCAGGTCGTGCACGACGCGGTGAAGCAGTACGCGCGCACGCCCTTCCGCGAGGAGGTGTGGCAGCAGCTCTCGGAGGGCTTCCGCTTCGTCCAGGGCGACTTCGACGACGACGCGGCCTTCGGCAACCTCCGCGAGACGATGGAGTCGCTGGACAAGGAGCGCGGTACGGGCGGCAACTTCGCCTTCTACCTCTCCGTCCCGCCGAAGTTCTTCCCCACCGTGCTGGAGCAGCTCAAGGAGCACGGCCTCTCCGACAGCCACGGCCACGGCTGGCGGCGCGCGGTCATCGAGAAGCCCTTCGGGCACGACCTGGAAAGCGCGCGTGAGCTGAACAAGCTGGTGCACGAGGTCTTCGAGCCCAACGAGGTCTTCCGCATCGACCACTACCTGGGCAAGGAGACCGTCCAGAACATCCTGGCGCTGCGCTTCGGCAACACCATCTTCGAGCCCTTGTGGAACCGCAGTTACGTCGACCACGTGCAGATCACGATGGCCGAGGACATCGGCATCGGCGGCCGGGCCGGCTACTACGACGGCATCGGCGCGGCCCGCGACGTGATCCAGAACCACCTGCTGCAGCTGCTGGCGCTGACCGCGATGGAGGAGCCCACCTCCTTCCATCCCAAGGCGCTGGTGGCGGAGAAGCTGAAGGTCCTCAACGCGGTGCGGCTGCCCGACGACCTGGGCGAGCACACGGTGCGCGGGCAGTACGCGGCCGGCTGGCAGGGCGGCGAGCTGGTGCCCGGCTATCTGGAGGAGGAGGGCATCGACCCGGAGTCGGTGACCGACACCTACGCGGCGCTCAAGTTGGAGATCAACACCCGGCGTTGGGCCGGCGTGCCGTTCTACCTGCGTACCGGCAAGCGGCTGGGGCGGCGGGTCACGGAGATCGCGGTCGTCTTCCAGAAGCCGCCGCACTCCCCCTTCGACGCCATGGAGACCCAGGAGTTGGGCGCGAACGCGCTGGTGATCCGGGTGCAGCCGGACGAGGGCGTGACGATCCGCTTCGGCTCCAAGGTGCCGGGCACCTCGATGGAGATCCGGGACGTGACGATGGACTTCGCGTACGGCGAGTCCTTCACCGAGTCCAGCCCCGAGGCGTACGAGCGCCTCATCCTGGACGTGCTGCTGGGCGACGCCAACCTCTTCCCGCGCCACCAGGAGGTGGAGCGGTCCTGGGAGATCCTGGACCCGGTGGAGGAGTTCTGGGCCTCCTCCGGCCGGCCCGAGTCGTACACCTCGGGCACCTGGGGGCCGGCGGCGGCGGACGAGATGCTGGCGAGAGACGGACGGAGCTGGCGGCGGCCATGAACATCGATCTGACGGACACCACGTCGAGCCAGATCAACGCGGCGCTGGTGAAGGCCCGTCGGGCCACCGGCACGCCGGCGGTCGGCATGGTGCTGACCCTGGTCATCGTCACCGACGAGGGCAACCACTACGACGCGCTGCGGGCGGCCAGCGAGGCGTCCAAGGAGCACCCCTCGCGCATCCTGGTGGTCGTACGGCGCCCCGGGCGCACCCCGCGTGAGCGCAACTCGGCGCGGCTGGACGCCGAGGTGCGGGTGGGTTCGGAGTCCGACACGGGCGAGACCGTACTGCTGCGGCTGCACGGGGAGTTGGCGGCGCACGCGGAGTCCGTGGTGCTGCCGCTGCTGCTGCCGGACGCCCCGGTGGTGGTCTGGTGGCCGGAGGACGCGCCGCAGGCGCCCGCGAAGGACGCGCTGGGGCAGCTGGCGCAGCGCAGGATCACCGACGCGGCGGCCGCGGAGGACCCGGAGGCGGCGCTCGCGCTGCGGGCGCGGACCTACGCGCCGGGCGACACGGATCTGACGTGGACGCGGGTGACGGGCTGGCGCAGTGTGCTGGCGGCGGCCATGGACCAGCGGCACGGGACGCCGCAGTCGGCGGTGGTGGAGGGCGAGGAGTACAACCCGTCCACGGAGCTGCTGGCGATGTGGCTGGGCACCCGGCTGGGTGTGCCGGTGGAGCGGAGGGTCTCGGCCGGTCCCGGGATCACGGCGGTGCGGCTGCACACGACGGACGGCACGATCTGCCTGGACCGGCCGGACGGCGCACTGGCGAAGCTGGAGGTGCCGGGGCAGCCGGAGCGGCATGTGGCGCTCAAGCGGCGTACGACGGCGGAGCTGATCGCCGAGGAGCTGCGCCGGCTGGACCCGGACGAGGCGTACGAGCACGCGGTGCGCTTCGGCGCGGACCGGCTGGCGGCCCCGGGCACGGCGGCGTCCGGTGTCGACGCGGTCGCCGCCGTGGAGACCGCGGAGACGGCGGAGGCGGCGGGCGGTGGCGCGAGCGCGACTCCCCCCAAGCCGGCGGCTCCCCGCCGTGCGAAGCCGGGCGCCGAGGGCGGGGCGACGGCGTGACCGGCACCCCGCAGGTCGTCGTG
This sequence comes from Streptomyces polyrhachis, assembly GCF_042663125.1. NCBI lineage: Bacteria > Bacillati > Actinomycetota > Actinomycetes > Kitasatosporales > Streptomycetaceae > Streptomyces > Streptomyces polyrhachis. The sequence continues at coordinate 24,495 of NZ_JBHSZO010000001.1, forward strand.
CTCGGTGGCACCGGGCTGATGGCGCAGGCCGCCGCGGCGCGGCTGATCACGGCGATCGTGGACGCCCAGGCGGCCCGCGGCAGCGCCTCGGTGGTCCTCACGGGCGGGCGCAACGGCAACGCGCTGCTGCGCGCGCTCGCCGCCTCGCCCGCCCGGGACGCGGTGGACTGGACGCGGCTGGACCTGTGGTGGGGCGACGAGCGCTTCCTGCCCGAGGGCGATCCGGACCGCAACTACGTGCAGGCGCGGGCGGAGTTGCTGGACCAGGTGCCGCTGGACCCGGCGCGGGTGCACCCGATGCCCTACTCCGGCGGCCCCTGGGGCGACGACGTGGACGCCGCGGCGGCGGCGTACGCGGCCGAACTGGCCGCGGCGGCCGGCCCGGCGGGCCCGGCGAGCCCGGCGAGCCACAGCCCGGTGCCGGCCTTCGACGTGCTGCTGCTGGGCGTGGGCCCGGACACGCACGTGGCCTCGCTCTTCCCGGAGCATCCGGGGGTACGGGAGACGGAGCTGACGGTGGTGGGCGTGCACGGCGCGCCGAAGCCGCCCCCGCTGCGGACCTCGATGACGCTGCCGGCGATCCGCGCGGCCCGCGAGGTCTGGCTGCTCGCGGCGGGCGAGGACAAGGCGGGCGCGGTGGCGCGCGCACTCTCCGGCGCGGACGGGCTGCAGGCGCCGGCGGCCGGGGCGCGGGGCCGGTCGCGCACGCTGTGGCTGCTGGACCGGGCGGCGGCGTCGGACCTGCCGGCGGCGCTGCGGCCACCGGTCTAGGTCCTGTCCGGAGTACGGGCAGGAGTACGGCCAGGAGTACGGCCAGGAGTACGCGCCGCCGCCGACCGGGGATCGTCCGGTCGGCGGCTGTGTGCCGTCACCGGCCCCGTCACCGGCCCTTCGCCGCCTCGCGGGCCAGCGCGACCGCTCCCGCCAGACCGCTCGCGACCGGGTGCGGGGTGAGGCCGAGGGCGGCCAGGCGCGGGGTGAGGTGGGGCAGGAGCGGGCCGCCGGTGCCGATCAGGCCGCCCACCGTGACCAGCGGCTCGCCCGGCCGGGGGGCCAGCGCCGTGAGGCACTCGGCCAGCAGGTCCGCCGCCTCGTCGAGGATCGCGGCGGCCACCGCGTCGCCGGCGCGGGCGGCGGCGGTGACCGCCGTGCTGTGGCGGGCCAGGCGCACCGGCGGGGCGCAGGCCAGCACGCCGTCGACCAGGACGCGGCGCAGGGTCTGCGGGCTCAGGTCCCGGGCCGCGTCCGCCGGGGCTCCGGCGGCGGTGAACTCGGCTGCCAGCAGCGGCAGTAGCGCGGTCGCCGGGCCGCGGCCGTCCAGGGCGCGCAGTGCCCTGCGGACGCCCTCGCGGGCGATCCAGAAGCCGCTGCCGTCGTCGCCGGCCAGCCAGCCGCAGCCGTCCGCCGCCGCGCGCAGCCGGTGGCCGGTGATCCGGGCCGCCGCGGCGCCCGTACCGGCGATGAGGGTTAGGGCCTGTATCGAGTTGGCCTTCGTCCGCGCGAAGCGCGGGCGGCGCGGTGGTCGGTGCGTGCTCTGGGCGTGCAGCGTCGCAGGTCATGTGGCGGAGCCACCTGTCCTGTGGCGCTGTGCGCCCAGAGTGCGTGCCGGGCGCCGGGGCGCAGAAGGCCAACTCGATACAGGCCCTAGTCCGTCCGCCGGGGTGCCGGGGGCGCCGGCGAAGGCCACGTCGATGTCGCCGACGACCTGGACCGCCGCGCCCTGGACGCCGGCGTGCCGCAGCGCCGCCGCCATGGAGCGTTCGGCAGACAACCGGCCCGGGTCGTCGGGGTGTTCGGGCGCTCCGGCGCCGGCGAAGCCGGCCACCACCGCCCGTACCGAACCCGGGTCGGCCGCCGTCAGCACCTCGGCGAGGACCCGGGCCAGCCGCCCGGTGAGGACGTCCTCGGGGACCAAGCGGGCGTTGCCCGCGCCCGCCGCCGCGGTGGCGAGCACCGGGCCGCCGGCCGCCGGGGCCAGCGCGGCGCGCAGGCTCGTACCGCCGGCGTCGACGCCGATGACATGGCCGACGCGGCCGGGTCCGCCCACCACTCCCCCACCCCCGCTGCGTGATCCCCGCCGGGCCGTACCGCCCCGCGGGTTCCCGGAGAATAATCCCTCCCAGGCAGCGAAGAGCCGGTTACCGATGGGGAGTGGGGCCATGAGCGAGCAGGGCAGGGCGACGATCGGCGCGGAGGCGTTCACCGCCGCGGCGCTGGAGACCGTCCGCAAGGTCAGCGAGACGCAGCGCGAGGGGGTGCTGGCCGCCGCCGCGCTCTGGGCGGCCTCGCTGCGCGCGGACGGCGTGATCCAGGCGTTCGGCACGGGGCACTCCGAGTCCCTCGCCACGGAGATCTCCGGGCGCGCGGGCGGGTTCGTACCGACGAACAAGGTCTCCCTGCGCGATGTGGTGCTGCGCGGCGACAAGCCGAAGGACTTCGTCGGCGACCCGCTGCTGGAGCGCGACCCGGCCACCGCCCGCCGGCTCTACGAACTCTCCGGCGCCCGGCCGCAGGACGTCTTCGTCATCGCCTCCAACTCCGGGATCAACGGCTCGATCGTGGAGATGGCCGCGGTGGTGAAGGAGCACGGCCACCCGCTGGTCGCCATCACCTCGGCGGCGCACGGCGAGCGCGGTGTCTCGCGGCATCCCTCGGGCAGGCGGCTGGTGGACTTCGCGGACGTGGTGCTGGACAACGGGGCGCCCTTCGGCGACTCGATGCTGGAGCTGCCGGGCGGCGGCACGGCGTGCGCGATCTCGTCCATCACGGGCGCGCTGCTGGTGCAGCAGATCGTCGCGGAGGCCATCGCGCTGCTGCTGGCCGCGGGCATCGAGCCGCCGGTCTACCTCTCGGCCAACATCCCGGCCGGGGACGCGCACAACAAGGAGCTGGAGGACCGGTACGCGGGGCGTATCCACCGCTCGGCGTGAGCGCGCCTGCGGGGCGGCCACCGCGCGGCGGCCGCCCCGCAGCGGTGTCTCTCAGCGCCCGTTCAGCTCCCGGTAGCGCCTGACCAGTGCCTGCGTGGAGCTGTCCAGGCCCGCGAGCTCCGCGCCCCCGGTCAGCGCCGGCTCCAGGCGCTTGGCGAGGGCCTTGCCCAGCTCGACCCCCCACTGGTCGAAGGAGTTGATGTTCCAGATCGCGCCCTGGACGAACACCTTGTGCTCGTAGAGCGCGATCAACTGGCCCAGCACGGAGGGCGTCAGCTCGGTGCCCAGGATCGTGGTGGAGGGGCGGTCGCCGGGGAAGGTCCGGTGCGCGACCAGCTTCTCGGGCACGCCCTCGGCGCGGACCTCCTCGGGCGTACGGCCGAAGGCGAGCGCCTGGGACTGGGCGAACATGTTGGCCAGCAGCAGGTCGTTCTGCGCGACCAGCGGCCCCAGCTCCTCGACCGGGCGGGCGAAGCCGATCAGGTCGGCGGGGATGAACTTCGTGCCCTGGTGGAGCAGTTGGTAGTACGCGTGCTGGCCGTTGGTGCCGGAGGTGCCCCAGACCACCGGCCCGGTCTGCCAGCTGACGACGTGGCCCTCGCGGTCCACGGACTTGCCGTTGGACTCCATGTCCAACTGCTGGAGGTAGGCGGGGAACTTGGCGAGGTAGTGGCTGTACGGCAGGACGGCCAGCGCCTGCGCGTCGTAGAAGCCGCCGTACCAGACCCCCAGCAGTCCCATGATCAACGGGGCGTTCGACTCGGCCGGTTCGGTGCGGAAGTGCTCGTCCACCAGCCGGAAGCCGGCCAGCATCTCGCGGAAGCGCTCCGGGCCGATGGCGATGGCCAGGGAGAGGCCGATCGCGGAGTCGAAGGAGTAGCGGCCGCCGACCCAGTCCCAGAACTCGAACATGTTGTCGGTGTTGATCCCGAAGCCGGCGACCTCCTCCCCGTTGGTCGACAAGGCGACGAAGTGCTTCTCTACCGCCTCCGGACCGGCCCCCAGCCCCTCCAGCAGCCAGCGGCGGGCCGCGGCGGCGTTGGTCATCGTCTCCACGGTGGTGAAGGTCTTGGAGGCGATGATGAAGAGCGTGGTGGCGGGGTCGATCGCGCGCAGCGTCTCGTGCAGGTCGGCGCCGTCCACGTTGGACACGAAGTGGAAGCCCAGCTCGCGGTCGGTGTACGGCAGCAGCGCCTCGTACGCCATCGCCGGGCCCAGGTCGGAGCCGCCGATACCGATGTTGACGACCGTGTCGATCGGCTTCCCCGTGGCGCCGCGCCACTCGCCGCGGCGGACCCGCTCGGCGAAGGCGCACATCCGGGTGAGCACGTGGTGCACGCCCTCGACCACGTCCGCGCCGTCCACCTCGATGTGCTGGGCGTGCGGGGCGCGCAGCGCGGTGTGCAGCACCGCCCGGTCCTCGGTGGTGTTGATGTGCTCGCCGCGGAACATCGCGTCGCGCAGCTCGGTGACGCCGGTGGCCGCCGCGAGGTCGCGCAGCAGGCGCAGGGTCTCGTCGGTCACCAGGTTCTTGGAGTAGTCGATCAGCAGGTCGCCGATCTCGACGGTGTAGCGGGTGCCCCGCTCGGGGTCTTCGGCGAAGAGCTGACGCAGTGTGGTGCCCCCGAGTTCCTCGCGGTTCTTGGCCAGCGCGTGCCACTCGGGGGTCTGGTCGAGCCTGGTCCGTGGTGTGGTGTCGGGCATGTGTCCAAACTAATTGATGCGTTGGGACGCTGCCCCCGCAGCGCCGCACGCCCGCCGGGGGCGCGGCCGCCGCCGGACATGCCGGTGGCCCGGCCCCTTCGGGAAGGGGCCGGGCCACCGGCATGCGTCGTGCGAGGGCGTCAGATCTCGCCGCGGAGCTTCGCGAGCGCCTCCGCGAGGATCGCCTCGCCGTCCGCGTCGGAGCGGCGCTCGCGGACGTACGCGAGGTGCGTCTTGTACGGCTCGGTGCGCGGCGGGGCCGGCGGACTGTCCCGGTCCTGCCCGGCAGGGAATCCGCACCGCGGGCAGTCCCACGTGTCCGGCACCTGCGCGTCGCTCGCGAAGCTGGGACGTGTCTCGTGCCCGTTCGAGCACCAGAAGGAGATCCGGAGCCGCGGGGCGGACTCGCCTCGCTCGGCCTCCCCCATCGGCCCCGCTCCGACCCGGCTGCCCCGGATCGCGTTGCCACTTGCCACGGTCGTTACTCCCTGCGTGATGGTGCTAAGAGTCGCCCCAGTCTACGTACCAACAGGTGCTGCGGAAGGCCGCCTAGTCGAACTTCATCAGCAGACCGAGCACGACAATGAGCGCAAACCAGATCAGACCCACAACGACGGTGATGCGGTCGAGGTTGCGCTCGGCGACGGAGGAGCCGCCGACGGACGTCTGCATGCCGCCGCCGAACATGTCGGACAGGCCGCCGCCCTTCCCCTTGTGCATGAGCACCAGCATCATCAGCAGCCCGCTGAAGATGATGAGGGCGATGGAGAACCCCATGACCACGGCTGGACCAACTCTCTCGTAACGGACACATCGGTAGGAACATCAGGGGCCGGTCGCAACCGCGCCCGCAAGCACGCCGGCGCACCGGCCCCCGACAGGGTACGACGAAGAGGCCCCGTGGGCCTACTGCGGATCCGAGACCGTCCGATCCGCAGCGGCCCGGGCCCGGGGACTACTGGTCGCGGAAGCGCACGATCCGTACGAACTCGTCCACATCCAGCGAGGCCCCGCCCACCAGCGCGCCGTCCACGTCCGGCTGCGCCATGATCGCGGCGACGTTGGAGCCCTTGACCGAGCCGCCGTACTGGATGCGCACCTTCTCGGCGACCTCCGGCCCGTACAGCTCCGCCAGCCGCCCGCGGATCGCCCCGCAGACCTCCTGGGCGTCCTGGGGGGTGGCGACCTCGCCCGTGCCGATGGCCCAGACCGGCTCGTAGGCGATGACGATGTCCTCGACCTCGCCGGCCGGTACGTCCTTCAGCGCGCCGTCGAGCTGCTTGAGGACGTAGGGCACCTGCTCGCCGACCCGGCGGACGTCCAGGCCCTCGCCGACGCAGAGGATCGGGGTCAGGCCGTGCTTGAAGGCGGCCTTGACCTTGGCGTTGACGAGCTCGTCGGTCTCGTGGTGGTACTGCCGGCGCTCGGAGTGGCCGATCACCGCGTAGGTGCACTTCAGCTTCGCGAGCATCGGTCCGGAGACCTCGCCGGTGTAGGCGCCGGAGTCGTGCGCGGAGATGTCCTGGGCTCCGTAGCGGAGCTTCAGCTTGTCCCCGTCGACCAGCGTCTGCACCGAGCGCAGGTCGGTGAAGGGCGGCAGGACGGCGACCTCGACGGCCTCGTGGTCCTTGTCGGCGAGGGCGAAGGCGAGCTTCTGGACCTGGGCGATGGCCTCCAGGTGGTTGAGGTTCATCTTCCAGTTGCCCGCCATCAGCGGCGTACGGGTCATGAGGGGTCAGTCCTCCAGTGCGGCGAGGCCGGGGAGCGTCTTGCCCTCGAGGTATTCGAGGGAGGCGCCGCCGCCGGTCGAGATGTGGTCGAAGGCGTTCTCGTCGAAGCCGAGCGTACGGACCGCGGCGGCGGAGTCCCCACCGCCCACCACCGTGAAGCCGGGGGCGTCGACGAGGGCCTGCGCCACGGCGCGGGTGCCCGCGGCGTAGTCGGGGTGCTCGAAGACGCCCATCGGGCCGTTCCAGAAGACGGTGCCCGCGTCGGCGATCTTCGAGGTGAAGAGCGCGGCGGTGGCGGGGCCGATGTCCAGGCCCATCAGGTCCGCGGGGATCGCGTCGGCCGGCACCACGACGGCGCCGGTGGGCTGCTGCGCCTTGAGGTCGGGGAAGCCGGGGCCGGCGACGATGTCGACCGGGAGCACGAACTCCACGCCCAGTTCCTTCGCCCGGTCCAGGTAGGCGCGGACGACGGGGACCTGGTCCTCCTGGACCAGGCTGGAGCCGGTCTCGTAGCCCAGCGCCCTCAGGAAGGTGAAGACCATGCCGCCGCCGATCAGGATGCGGTCGGCCTTGGCCATCAGGTTGTCGATCACGGCGAGCTTGTCGGAGACCTTGGCCCCGCCGAGCACCACCACGTACGGGCGCCTGACGTCGTCGGTGAGCTGCCGGAGCACGCCCACCTCGGTCCCGATCAGGCGGCCGGCGGCGTGCGGCAGGCGGGCGGGCAGGTCGTAGACGGAGGCGTGCCGGCGGTGCACGGCGCCGAAGCCGTCGCCGACGTAGCGGTCGGCGAGGGCGGCCAGCTCGTCGGCGAAGGCGCCGCGCTCGGCGTCGTCCCTGCTCGTCTCGCCCGGGTTGAAGCGCAGGTTCTCCAGCAGCGTGACCCCGCCGTCGCCGAGTCCGGCGACGGTGGCCTTCGCGCTCTCGCCCACGGTGTCGGTGGCGAAGGCCACCGGGCGGCCCAGGATCTCCCCGAGCCGCTGTGCGACCGGCGCGAGGGAGAACGCCGGGTCGGGCTCGCCCTTGGGGCGGCCGAGATGGGAGGCGACGACCACCTTGGCGCCGGCGTCGGCCAGCGCGGCGATCGTCGGGGCGACGGCGCGGATGCGGCCGTCGTCGGTGATGGCCGTGCCGTCCAGCGGCACGTTGAGGTCGGCGCGGACGAACACCCGCCTGCCGGCCACTCCTTCTGCGAGCAGGTCGTCGAGCGTCTTCATGGCTGAGGGACTCCAGATCGTACGGGTGAGGGTGTGACTGCCTGCGACGAGTGGGCCCCGCCGCGGCGTCGCACGCCGCGGCGGGGCCCACTCGTCATAAGACAGATATCAGAGACGCTCGCCGACGTAGGTCGTGAGGTCGACCAGTCGGTTGGAGTAGCCCCACTCGTTGTCGTACCAGCCGACGATCTTGACCTGTGTGCCCTGCGACATCGTGAGCTTGGAGTCGAAGGTGCAGGAGGCCGGGGAGCCGACGATGTCGGAGGAGACGATCTCGTCCTCGGTGTAGGTCAGGACGTCCTTCATCCCGTCCGAAGCGGCCTTCTGGAAGGCCGCGTTGATCTCCTCGACGGTGGCCTCGCGCTCCAGCTCCACCACCAGGTCCGTGACCGAGCCGTCGGGGACGGGCACCCGCATCGCCATACCGTCCAACTTGCCCTCCAGCTGCGGAAGGACGAGGGAGGTGGCCTTCGCGGCGCCGGTGGAGGTGGGGATGATGTTCTGCGCGGCTGCACGGGCCCGGCGCAGGTCCTTGTGCGGGTAGTCCAGGATCCGCTGGTCGTTGGTGTAGGCGTGGATCGTGGTCATCATGCCCTTGACGATGCCGAAGTTCTCGTCGAGCACCTTGGCCATCGGCGCCACGCAGTTGGTGGTGCAGGAGGCGTTGGAGATGATGTTGTCCGTCGCCGGGTCGTAGGCGTCCTCGTTGACGCCCATCACGATGGTGATGTCCTCGTCCTTGGCCGGAGCCGAGACGATGACCTTCTTCGCACCCGCCTGCAGGTGCTTCCCGGCGCCTTCCTTGTTCGTGAAGATGCCGGTCGACTCGATCACGATGTCCGCGCCCAGCTCGCCCCAGGGGAGCTTGGCGGGGTCCTTCTCGGCGAAGGTCCGGAAGGTCTGGTCACCCACCGTGATCGTGTCCTCGGTGGAGCTGACGTCCTCCTTCAGCGGGCCGAGGATGGAGTCGTACTTCAGCAGATGGGCCAGAGTGGCGTTGTCGGTCAGGTCGTTGACACCGACGATCTCGATGTCGGTGTCCTGCTCCAGAAGCGCCCGGAAGTAGTTGCGGCCGATGCGGCCGAAGCCGTTGATTCCTACGCGGATCGCCACGAAACCGATCTCCTCGTTGGTACGCCGGACAGTGCCGGCGAGCGTGTTGGGTGTGCCCCGACCGCCTACGACCCTACCTCTTCAGGGCACTTGGGCGGGGGTCGACGGCCCCTCTGATCAGTCCGTGGACACCCCGGGACAGCGCGGCGGCCCGTACTCGCCGGTAAAGGGGAGTACGGGCCGCCGATTACGCTACGTGATCAATAGAGCGGGTGGTCGCTCACCCGTGCGAAGGGCTCGCGAACGGCCGTCGGAGCCGCCGCGGCGTCAGCCGACCATCTCCTCGGTGAGGGTCGACTCGGTCCCCGGAATGCCCAGGTCGGCGGCCTTCTTGTCGGCCATGGCCAGCAGCCGGCGGATCCGGCCGGCGACCGCATCCTTGGTCAGCGCCGGGTCGGCCAGCGCGCCCAGCTCCTCCAGTGAGGCCTGCTTGTGCTCCATCCGCAGCCGGCCGGCCGCGGCGAGGTGCTCGGGCACCTCCTCGCCGAGGATCTCCAGCGCCCGCTGCACGCGCGCCCCGGCGGCGACCGCCGCGCGGGCCGAGCGGCGCAGGTTGGCGTCGTCGAAGTTCGCCAGCCGGTTCGCCGTGGCGCGCACCTCGCGGCGCATCCGGCGCTCCTCCCAGGCCAGCACCGACTCGTGCGCCCCCAGCCGGGTCAGCAGCGCGCCGATCGCGTCGCCGTCGCGGACCACGACGCGGTCCACGCCGCGCACCTCGCGGGCCTTGGCGGGGATGCCCAGTCGGCGCGCGGCGCCGACCAGGGCGAGGGCCGCCTCCGGTCCGGGGCAGGTGATCTCCATGGAGGAGGAGCGGCCGGGCTCGGTGAGCGAGCCGTGGGCCAGGAAGGCGCCGCGCCAGGCGGCCTCGGCGTCGCAGGTGGCACCGGAGACGACCTGCGGGGGCAGCCCCCGGATGGGACGGCCGCGGCCGTCCACCAGGCCCGTCTGGCGCGCCAGCTGGTCGCCGCCGGCGACCACCCGCACCACGTAGCGCGAGCCGCGCCGCAGTCCGCCGGGGGCCATCACCACCAGGTCGGAGTTGTGGCCGAAGATCTCCACCACGTCCTTGCGCAGCCGGCGGGCGGCGATGCCCGTGTCCAGCTCCGCCTCGATCACGATCCGTCCGCTCACCAGATGGAGACCGCCCGCGAAACGCAGCGTCGCGGAGACCTCCGCCTTGCGGCAGCAGGTCCGGGTGACGGGGAGGCGGGAGATCTCGTCCTTCACCGCTCCTGTCATCGCCATGGGCCGATCCTTCCATGCATGCGGAAAATACGGTCGTACGCGGCGGCCAGCAGCTCCGGATCGTGCCGGTGGGCACTGCCGGGTGCGGCCACGGCCGCGAACTCGACGGAGGCGCCGAGCCGCTCGGCGGCTGCCAGCAACCGCTTCCTGTCCGGCACGGCCGCCGTGTCCGCGAGCACCACGTCGAAGGTGAGTTTAGGGGCGTGTCGCGCCAAAACCTCCACATGACGCTGCGGGGAAAATCCTTCCGTTTCCCCGGGCTGCGGCGCCAGGTTCAGCGAGAGCACACGCCTGGCCCGCGTCACCGTGAGCGCGTCGCGCAGTTCGGGGACCAGTAGATGCGGAATCACCGAGGAGAACCACGACCCGGGGCCAAGGATCACCCAATCGGCCTCCAGGACGGCGGCCACGGCCTCCGGAACGGCCGGCGGGTCACCGGGCACCAGGTGGACGCCGACGACCTCGCCCGGGGTCAGGGCGACGTTCGCCTGGCCCCGTACGACCTGCATCCCGCCGGGGTCGGCCGGGTCCAGTCCGCGTACGTCGGCGGTCAGCTCCAGCGGGACCGCCGACATCGGCAGCACCCGGCCCTGGGCGCCCAGCAGCCGGCCGACCAGGTCGAGGGCCTGGACGTGGTCGCCCAGCTGCTCCCAGAGGGCGACGATCAGCAGGTTCCCGACGGCGTGGCCGTGCAGGTCGCCGTGGCTGGCGAAGCGGTGCTGGATCACCCGCGACCAGGTCTGGCCCCAGTCGTCGTCGCCGCACAGAGCGGCCAGGGCCTTGCGCAGGTCGCCGGGCGGGAGGACGCCCAGCTCCTCGCGCAGTCGGCCGCTGGAGCCGCCGTCGTCGGCGACCGTGACCACGGCGGTGAGGTCACCGGTGATCCGGCGCAGGGCCGCCAGGGAGGCGGACAGCCCCATGCCGCCGCCGAGCGCCACCACCTTGGGCTGGCCTCGGAACGGGGCGGCGCCCCGCCGGCGGATGCCGCCGCGGCGGCGCAGCCGGATGGTCCGGCCGTTGGTACTGCGTGTCACAGACGCTGCCTCACTGTCTCCCGTTACCGCTCATCGCACTCCCCCGCGCCGCCCGGCCCCCCCTCCCGCTCCCGGGCGCCGCTCACTCGCGGCCCAGGTCGCGGTGGACGACCACCGTCTCCACGCCGTCGGCCGCCAGCCGCCGCGAGAGCCGCTCCGACATCGCCACCGAGCGGTGCTTGCCGCCCGTGCAGCCCACCGCGATCGTCACGTAGCGCTTGCCCTCGCGGCGGTAGCCGGTGGCGACCAGGCGCAGCAGCTCGGCGTAGCGGTCGAGGAACTCCTTGGCGCCGGGCTGGTCGAAGACGTACGAGGCGACCTCCTCGTTCTGCCCGGTGAAGGGGCGCAGCTCCGGCACCCAGTGGGGGTTGGGCAGGAAGCGGCAGTCGACCACCAGGTCGGCGTCGACGGGCAGGCCGTACTTGTAGCCGAAGGACATCACCGTGGCGCGCAGCTCCGGCTCGTCGTCGCCGGCGAACTGGGCGTCGAGCTTGGCGCGCAGCTCGTGGACGTTGAGCGAGGAGGTGTCGATCACCAGGTCGGCGTCGCCGCGCAGCTCGCGCAGCAGGTCGCGCTCGGCGGCGATGCCGTCGACGATCCGGCCGTCGCCCTGCAGCGGGTGCGGGCGGCGGACCGACTCGAAGCGGCGCACCAGCGCCTCGTCGGAGGCCTCCAGGTAGACGACCCGGCGGGTGACCTGCTTGGCCGTGAGGTCGGCCAGGGACTCCTTGAGGTTGTCGAAGAAGCGCCGGCCGCGGACGTCCACGACCACGGCGATGCGGGCCACGTTGCCCTGCGAGCGGGCGCCGAGGTCGACCATGGTGGGGATGAGCGCCGGGGGGAGGTTGTCGACCACGAACCAGCCGAGGTCCTCCAGGCACTTCGCCGCGGTGGAGCGGCCGGCTCCGGACATGCCGGAGATGATCACCAGCTCCGGGATCGGCGCCTCGGCCGCGCCCTTCGGCTCGGCGTGCTCCGCCGCTGCGTCGCCCGCCTGCGCCGCTCCGGGCGCCTCCGCGTGCTCCTGGCTGTGTCCGTCGCGCTCGTTCATCCGTGTGCCCCCGGGTTGGCTTGCCGTCGGTCTGTCGTGCTCTGACTGTGCTGGTCGTGGCTGGTCGTGCCTGTCGTGGCGGTCGTGGCGGTCGTGCGGTCAGTCCATGATCTCGCCGGTGGCCGTGTTGACCGCTGCCGCGGCCGGCTCCTGCTGCTGGAGGGTCGCGGCGACCGCCTCCGCGGTCTTGCGGCCGATGCCCGGCACCTCGCAGATCTCGTCAATGGTCGCAGCTCTCAGCCGCTTCAGTGATCCGAAGTGCTTCAGCAGCGCCTTGCGCCGGGTCTCGCCCAGGCCGGGGACGTCGTCCAGCGGGCCGGCGGTGAGGGACTTGGCGCGCTTCTTGCGCTGGTAGGCGAGGGCGAAGCGGTGCGCCTCGTCGCGGATGCGCTGCAGCAGGTAGAGCCCCTCGCTGGAGCGGGGCAGCACCACGGGATCGTCCTCGCCGGGCAGCCAGACCTCCTCCAGCCGCTTGGCGAGACCGCAGACGGCCACGTCGCCGATGCCCAGCTCGGCCAGGGCCCGCACGGCGGCGGCGACCTGCGGCTGCCCGCCGTCCACGACGATGAGCTGCGGGGGGTAGGCGAACCGCCGGGGGCGGCCTGCCTCGTCGAGGGGGGCCGCCCCTGACTCCCCCGACTCCCCGGCCGGCTCGGGCAGCTCCCTGCCGCTCGCGTGGGCGCGCTCCGCCGCGTAGCGCTTGAAGCGGCGGCTGATCACCTCGTGCATGGCGCGGACGTCGTCCTGGCCGGTGAAGCCCTTGATCTCGAAGCGGCGGTACTCGCTCTTGCGGGCGAGACCGTCCTCGAAGACCACCATCGAGCCCACCACGTCGTCGCCCTGCAGGTGCGAGATGTCGTAGCACTCGATCCGCAGCGGCGCCGACTCCAGCTCCAGCGCCTGCGTGATCTCCTCCAGCGCCCGGGAGCGGGTGGTCAGGTCCGAGGCGCGCTTGGTCTTGTGCAGCACCAGTGCCTGGTCGGCGTTGCGCTGGACCGTCTCCATCAGCGCCTTCTTGTCGCCGCGCTGCGGAACGCGCAGCTCCACCCGGGCGCCGCGGTGCGCCGCCAGCCAGTCCCGCAGCGGTTCGGCCATCTCCGGGATCGCGGGGACCAGCACCTCTTTCGGCACCGCGCTGTCGGGGCCGCCGGTCTCCTCGCCGTAGAGCTGGCGCAGGGCGTGCTCCACCAGGTCGGCGGTGGTGACGTCCTCCATCGTGTCCGTCACCCAGCCGCGCTGGCCGCGCACCCGGCCGCCGCGCACGTGGAAGATCTGCACCGCCGCCTCCAGCTCGTCCTCGGCGACGGCGAGGAGGTCCGCGTCGGTGTCGTCGGTGAGGACGACGGCGTTCTTCTCCATCGCGCGCCGCAGCGCCCCGATGTCGTCGCGCAGCCGGGCGGCCTTCTCGTACTCCAGCTCCTCGGCGGCCTGCTGCATCTCCGCCTCCAGCCGCCGCAGGTACTCCCCCGTGCGGCCGGCCATGAACTCGCAGAAGTCCTCGGCCAGCTCGCGGTGGTCCTCGGGGCTGATCCGGCCCACGCAGGGCGCCGAGCACTTGCCGATGTACCCCAGCAGGCAGGGGCGGCCGATCTGCTGGGAGCGCTTGAAGACCCCGGCCGAGCAGGTCCGTACCGGAAAGGCGCGGAGCATCAGGTCGACGGTGTCGCGGATGGCCCAGGCGTGGGCGTACGGACCGAAGTAGCGCACGCCCTTGCGGCGGGGGCCGCGCATGACCTGCACGCGCGGGAACTCCTCGTTCATCGTCACCGCGAGGGAGGGGTAGCTCTTGTCGTCGCGGTACTTGACGTTGAAACGGGGGTCGAACTCCTTGATCCAGCTGTACTCCAGCTGGAGCGCCTCGACCTCTGTGGAGACCACCGTCCACTCCACCGAGGCGGCGGTGGTCACCATCGAGCGCGTGCGGCGGTGGAGTCCGGCGACGTCCTGGAAGTACGAGCCGAGCCGCTGGCGGAGGTTCTTCGCCTTCCCGACGTAGATCACGCGGCCGTGCTCGTCCCGGAACTTGTAGACCCCCGGGGTCTCGGGGATCTCCCCGGGCTTGGGGCGGTAGGTGGAGGGATCGGCCATGCTCCCCACCTTATCGGCGGGGGCCGACAGGGCGGGGTCGCGCGGAAGGAGGGCTTCCGCTCGCGGGGGGCGGTCAGCCCTTGCGCACGGCCACGAGCCTGCCGTCCTTGACGGAGACGGGCAGCGACGGCAGCGGTGCGGTCGCCGGGCCGTGCACGGCGGTGCCGTCGGCGGTGTCGAAGCGGCTGCCGTGGCAGGGGCAGATCGCCTCGTCGCCCTTGATCTCACCCAGGACGCACGCCTGGTGGGTGCACACGGCGCTGAGGGCGCGGTAGGTGTCCGCCGTCGGGCGGCTGACGATGACCCGCTCGGTGCGGTAGAGCTTCGCGCCGCCGACCGGGACGGCCTCGGGGTCGCCGAGGTCGATGTCGCCCTTGGGGCCGGTGTTCTCCTGGTGCGCCGGGGTATCGGTGGAGCAGGCGGTGAGCGCCCCGGTGGTGGCGAGGGCCGCCGCGGCGCGGCACAGGACGGTACGGCGGGTCGCGGTCGGCTGACTGGCGGCGGATGCGATCGGTTCTTCCATGCCACGGACGATACTGGGGCGATGATCGTTGTCGGCGGTGAAGCCCTGATCGACCTCGTCCCCGTGGCACCCGGCGCCCCGGGGGATCCGGCGCCCGGTGCGCCGGCGTCCCTGCCGCCGCTGCTGCCGCTGCGCGGCGGTGGTCCGTACAACACGGCGCTGGCGCTGGCGCGGCTGGGCAGTGCGGCCTCCTTCTGCTCGCGGGTGTCCACGGACGCCTTCGGTGAGGCGCTGCTGGACGGGCTGCGCGCGGAGGGGGTCGGGCTGGGGCTCGTACAGCGGGGGCCGGAGCCGACGACGCTGGCCGTGGCGGCGGTGGGGGACGACGGGTCGGCGGAGTACCGCTTCTACGTGGAGGGGACCGCCGACCGGCTGTTCACCGAGCCGCAGGTGATGCCGGACGCGGCGCGGGCGCTCTTCCTGGGCACCGGCTCGCTGGCGCTGGAGCCGGGGGCGAGCGCGTACGAGGCGCTGCTGCGGCGGGCGGCGCACCACGGGGTGTTCACGATGCTGGACCCCAACATCCGTCCGCAGCTGATCGCGGACCCGGCGGCCTACCGGGCGCGCTTCCGGGCCTGGCTGCCCGATGTGCGGCTGCTGAAGCTGTCGGTGGTGGACGCGCGGTGGCTGGCGGAGGGCCAGTACCCGGACGTGGAGCGGGCGGTGGCGGGCTGGCTGGCGGCGGGGCCGGCGGCGGTGGTGCTCACCGAGGGGGCGCGCGGGCTGTCGGTGACGGCGCTCGGCGGGCGCTCCGCGCGGGAGGAGCCGCTGCGGGTGGCGGTCGCCGCGCCGCCGGTCGCGGTGGCGGACACCATCGGCGCCGGGGACGCGGTCAACGCCGCGCTGCTGCACTGGCTGCGGCAGCGCGGCGCGCTGTCGCGTCCCGCGGTGGCCGCGCTGGACGCGGCGGCCTGGCGCGAGGCGCTCGGCTACGCGGCCCGGGTGGCGGCGCTGACCTGCACCCGGGCGGGGGCGCAGCCGCCGTACGCGGCAGAGGCGGGGTGAGGGCGCCCCCGGGTCCGGGTGCGGGTCGGCCGGGTCGGCCGGGTCAGCGGTACACCGTCACCTGCGCCGCCGTCGGGATGCCGTTCACCGTCACCGTCAGGGTGCCCGAGCCCGGGCGCAGGCCCGTCAGGGTGCCGGTGGCCGGGTCGTAGGCGGCTGCCGAGCCGGCGGGGGCCGTGCGCGCGGGGCCGATCCAGAGGTTCGGCGTGCCCGTCCAGTCCGCGCTCAGCGGCCAGGCGACCGGGACGCGGCGGGCGTCCTGGAGCACCGTCGCGGTGACCTGCCCCGTCGCCCCGGCCCGCAGCCGTGCGGGGGCGTCGAGGGTCAGGGCGTCGACGTGCGCCCTGGTCTGGACGTCCACCCAGTCGGGGCCGCCGGACCAGGGGCGCAGCCGGGCCGCGAGCCGCTGGCCGGCGGAGACGGGGTCCACGCCGATCAGGGACCAGCCGGTGAAGCCGCCGCGGTCCGGCGGGGTGGCCGGGTTCTTGCCGGAGTTGCCGTTGACCAGGTACGGCACGCCCTCCACCCGTTCGGCGTGGAAGGTCCCCACGTGGGCGCCGATGAACAGGGCGCCCTTGCCCGTACGGCGGCGGAAGTCGCCGAGCCAGTCCTCCAGCAGGTCGGCCTCCTTGCGGTCGCCGAGCTGGCTGCCCTTCTGCGGGGTGGGGTCGCGCGGGGGTACGTGCGCGATCACCGTGACCGAGGAGACCGCGGGGTCCGCGGCGGCCGTGTCCAGTTGGCGGCGCAGCTCCTGGATCTGGGGGTAGCCGCCCGAGCGCAGGGTCAGGCGCGAGGTGTCGAGGGTGACGAAGCGGGTGCCCTTGTGGTCGAAGGTGCGCTGGGGGGCACCGAACTCCGCGACGAAGTTCTCGATCCTCCCGCCCATGACCTCGTGGTTGCCGGGGACGTAGGTCCAGGGCAGTTCGTCGCCCAGTTCCTCGTCGAGGATGCGGTGGGCGAGGTCGAGGTCGGCGGGCGAGCCCTCGTCCACCAGGTCGCCGTTGACGACGAGGAAGTCCGGGTGCGCGGCTTTGATCTCCCGCAGGGTGCGCCGTGCGGCCCGTACGAGATCGCTGTCCGGCTCGCGGGAGACGAACTGGGCGTCGGACATGACGGCGTAGCGCCAGGCGCGGCCCTGGACGTCGGCGGCGGTGGTGATCAGCGGGTCGGCGACGGTGGGTTGGGGTGGCAGGTCGGCGTCGGGCGGGGTCTGGGCGGTGAGTTCGTCGATGACGACCTCGCTGCTGTACTGGTGGGCGGGGACGGTCTCCGCGAGGTAGAAGCGCACCACCCTCAGCGGGTAGGCGATCCCGCGCGGCACCTCGAACGTCAGCTGCTGCCAGCCCGGTTCGGTGAGGTACGGGGCGCGCAGGACCTGGGTGACGCCCGCCGCGTCCTTCAGGTGCAGGGAGGGCCAGGCACCCTTGCCGTCGCTCTTCACCCACAGGCCGAAGCTGCGGGGCTGCCCGGGGACGGGGATCTCCGCGGGCGGGACGGCGTAGAGGGCGCGGGTGGCGGTGGACTGGGTGAAGTCGTAGGCCATCCGCAGCCCTTGGCCCTCGTGCCCCTGCGGCTCGGGGGCGACGGAGCCGGAGGCGCGGGCGGTGGTGTACGTCCACTGCGCGGCGTCGTCGAAGGCGGCGACGGACTGCTCGTGCAGCCCGACGGTCACGGCCAGGGCGGTGCTGCGGCCCTGGACGGTGGCCGTGACCTGGCCGGAGGCGAAGGGCTGCGCCGTGCGGGCGCGGACGGTGAA
This sequence comes from Streptomyces polyrhachis, assembly GCF_042663125.1. Taxonomy (NCBI): domain Bacteria; kingdom Bacillati; phylum Actinomycetota; class Actinomycetes; order Kitasatosporales; family Streptomycetaceae; genus Streptomyces; species Streptomyces polyrhachis. The sequence continues at coordinate 41,891 of NZ_JBHSZO010000001.1, forward strand.
GCCGCCGGCGGCGGGGTCGGGGGTGAGGGTGAAGAGGTCGCGGTCGTAGTCGAGGTGGACGTCGGCGGGGTCGATGGGGGCGCTGTCGCCGGCGGCGTCCCAGCCGACGAGGCCGAAACCCCCCGTGTCGTGGGGGTCCTTGAGGCCGACGCGTTCACTGCTGGGGCGTACGCGGTCCAGTGCGCCCAGGACGGTGAGGGTGGTGGTCCCCTTGGCGGCGCCCCGGTGGGCCGTGATCTCGGCCGTGCCGCCGGAGCGTGCGGTGAACAGGCCGCCGGAGTCCACGGCTCCGACGCCGGGGTCGGAGGAGGTCCAGTCGGCGGGGGTGCCGTCGGCCGGTCCGTAGGTCTCGTCGTGGCCGGCCGCGGTCAGGGCGCGGTGCAGGCCCGGGAAGACGCGGTCCGGGTGGCCGCCGGGGACCTGGTCGGCGCTCGGGGCGCGGGCGGGGTCGGCGGTGGGGGTGAGCCAGAAGCCCTTCAGGGTGCCGCTGCCGTCGGGGGCGGTGATCGCCAGTCCGTTGGGGACGACGCGCTCGAAGCCGTCGGAGGGGGTGTTCTCCAGCCGCGGGGTGTCGGAGCCCGGTGCGCGGGCCAGCAGGGTGGAGGAGCCGCCGCCGTCGAGGTTGAGGGCGCTGTGGGCGCCCAACTGCTTCATCATCAGGGCGAGTTCGGTGAGCGTGACGCCGCCGGTGTCGCCGGAGCGGCCGTCGACGGTGAGGACGTGCATGGTGCGGCCGTCGCGGGAGAAGCCGACGGCGGTGCGGGCGGCGGAGGCGTTGTTGGGCCTGCCCTCCCAGTTCTGCGCCACGCCGTCCAGGACGAGGACGCCGCGGCCGCCGACCGCCGTACGGGGCACCTCGCCGCCGTCGGTGACGGGGCGGTACTCCATGGCCACGGGGTCGCCGGGGTTGAGCGCGGCGAGGGTGTCGGCGCCGGCGTCGTCGCCCAGCAGGACGGTGGTGTCCGCCGGGATCGGGCCGGTGGCGGGGGTGGCGGAGACGGTGGCCACCCGGCCGTCGCGGACGGTGACCTCGGTCGTACGGGAGGCGCCGTCGACGGTGAGCGCGCGGTCGGCGCTCCCCCACTGGGAGGTGTAGGCGCCGATGCCGCCGGCGGGGACGTTGGCGGCGTTGAGCGCCTGGAGGGGGTGCGGGCCGCCGGGGAGGGTGAGGGTGCCCTGGAAGTAGAGCTTCAGCAGGCGGCCTGCGCTGCCCTCGGCGGTGGCCGCGCCGATGCCGACGGCCTCCTCGGCGCCGGCGGAGGGCGAGTGGGTGACCTGGCCGTTGTCCAGGCCGGGGCCCAGGGGGGCGCCGGTCTCGTTGATGTCGAAGAAGTCGGCGTTGAGGGCGGCGACGGTGCGGCGGCCCTCGCCGGGGTCGTGGGCTTCGGCGAGGTCGGCGACGGTCTCGCGGTCGGAGACCTTGTCGGCGAGGTAGTCGACGCGGGCCGAGCCGCCGAGGTCGACGCTGAGCGCGTCGGCCCGGAGCCACTTGTCCGACTCCAGGCGCTCGAAGGAGGTCAGCTCCACGCCCGGTGCGACGGGGCGGGAGGTGGAGTCGAGGCCGATGCCGTCGCCGTGGACGATGGCGGTGGGGACGGCGGCGAGTGCGCGGGGGGCGGCGGGGGTGCTCGGCAGCGCGGTGAGGGCGAGCGCCGCCGCCACGGATATGAGCGCGGCCCGGCTGGTTCGCCGTCCGGCGTGGTGGCTCTGTCCTTGCACAACGTCTCCTTCTCGCACGGGAGTTGGGCGCGTTGGATGCGTACGTGGATGCGTACGGGGCCACAGGGTTCCAGGAGCGGAGTGGTCTACACCAGGGGGCGGGGGGAAACTCGTGGGGAAGTTTTGCCGGCGGGCGCCGGGCGGGCCGCGGGGCCGACCGCGGCGGGCGGGCCCGGTCGGCCGGTCCGGCAGGTGGGAGGGCGGCATACGGAAAGGCGGTGTCGAATTGTCTTCGACACCGCCTGCGACCTGCGTACCACGCAAGTCGGGACGACAGGATTTGAACCTGCGACCCCTTGACCCCCAGTCAAGTGCGCTACCAAGCTGCGCCACGTCCCGGCACCCGTGACCAGGGGTTTCCCTGGCCGTCGGGTATGAGAACCATACGCCATCGAAAGCCGCCGCCTCACACCGGGCGGCCCCGCGGGTGCCGGGAGCGGCCGCTCAGGCGGTGCTCTTGGGGGAGGCCGCCTTCTTCGCGGGCGCCGCCTTCTTCGCGACGGCCTTCTTCGCCGCCGTCTTCTTCACCGCCGTCTTCTTCGCCGGGGCCTTGGCATCCGCCGTCGCCGACGCCACCCGCTTCGCGGCTGTCTTGCGCGCCGCCGCCGTCTTCTTCGCCCGCGCGGGGGCGGCGTCCGAGACGCGGTCGCCCAGCAGTTCGCGGAGGAACTTGCCGGTGTGCGAGGCCGGGACGGCCGCCACCTCCTCCGGCGTGCCCTCGGCCACGACCAGGCCGCCGCCGCTGCCGCCCTCGGGGCCCATGTCCACGACCCAGTCCGCTGTCTTGATCACGTCGAGGTTGTGCTCGATGACGATCACCGAGTTGCCCTTCTCGACCAGGCCCTCCAGCACGTGGATCAGCTTGCTGATGTCCTCGAAGTGCAGACCCGTCGTCGGCTCGTCCAGCACGTAGACCGTGCGGCCCGTGGAGCGCTTCTGCAGCTCGCTCGCCAGCTTGACGCGCTGCGCCTCGCCGCCGGAGAGCGTCGGCGCCGGCTGGCCGAGGCGTACGTAGCCCAGGCCGACCTCGGTGAGCGTCCGCAGATGCCGGGCGATGGACGGCACGGCCTCGAAGAAGTGCAGCGCCTCCTCGATCGGCATGTCCAGGACCTCGGCGATGCTCTTGCCCTTGTAGTGGACGTCCAGGGTCTCGCGGTTGTACCGCGCGCCGTGGCAGACCTCGCACGGCACGTAGACGTCGGGCAGGAAGTTCATCTCGATCTTGATCGTGCCGTCGCCCGAGCAGTTCTCGCAGCGGCCGCCCTTGACGTTGAAGGAGAAGCGCCCCTGCTGGTAGCCGCGGACCTTCGCCTCGGTCGTCTCCGCGAAGAGCTTGCGGACGTGGTCGAAGACACCGGTGTACGTGGCCGGGTTGGAGCGCGGGGTGCGGCCGATGGGCGACTGGTCGACGTGCACCACCTTGTCGACCAGCTCGTCGCCGTCGACGCGGGTGTGCCGGCCGGGCACGTGGCGGGCGCCGTTGAGCTCGCGCGCCAGGTGCGTGTAGAGGATGTCGTTGACCAGGGTGGACTTGCCGGAGCCGGAGACCCCGGTGACGGCGGTGAGCACCCCGAGCGGGAAGGCGACGTCGATGTCGCGCAGGTTGTGCTCCCGCGCCCCGCGGACCACCAGTCGGCGGGCGGGGTCGATCGGGCGGCGCACCTCGGGCGTGCGGATCTGCCGGCGCCCCGAGAGGTACTTGCCGGTCATCGACTCCTCGTTGGCCAGCAGGCCGGCCAGCGGGCCGCTGTGGACGACCCGGCCGCCGTGCTCGCCGGCGCCGGGGCCGATGTCGACCACCCAGTCGGCGACCTTCATGGTGTCCTCGTCGTGCTCCACCACGATGAGCGTGTTGCCCATGTCGCGCAGGCGCACCAGGGTCTCGATCAGCCGGTGGTTGTCGCGCTGGTGCAGGCCGATGGAGGGCTCGTCCAGCACGTACAGCACGCCGACCAGGCCGGAGCCGATCTGGGTGGCGAGGCGGATGCGCTGGGCCTCGCCGCCGGAGAGGGTGCCCGCGGCGCGGTTGAGCGAGAGGTAGTCCAGGCCGACGTCGACCAGGAAGCGCAGCCGCTCGTTGACCTCCTTCAGCACCCGCTCGGCGATGGTCTTGTCCCGGTCGGTCAGCTCCATGGCGCCGAGGAAGTCGGCGCAGTCGCTGATCGACATCGCCGCCACGTCCGCGATCGACTTGCCCTCCACCGTCACCGCCAGGACGACGGGCTTGAGCCGGGTGCCCTCGCAGGTGGGGCAGGGGACCTCGCGCATGTAGCCCTCGAAGCGCTCGCGGCTGGAGTCGGACTCCGACTCGCCGTGCCGGCGCTTGATGAAGGGCAGCGCGCCCTCGAAGGCCGTGGTGTACGCGCGCTCGCGGCCGTACCGGTTGCGGTAGCGCACCTCGATCTTGGTGCGGTGGCCGTGGAGCAGGGCCTTCTGCGCGCGCTGCGGCAGCCCGGCCCAGGGGATGTCCGTGCGGAAGCCCAGCTCCTGGGCGAGGGCGCCCACCAGGCGGTTGAAGTAGTCCTTGGTGTGGCCGTGCGACCACGGGTGGATGGCGCCCTCCTCCAGCGTCTTGTCCGGGTCGGGGACGATCAGCTCGGCGTCGACCTCCATCCGGGTGCCGATGCCCGTGCAGTCGGGGCAGGCGCCGAAGGGGGAGTTGAAGGAGAAGGAGCGGGGCTCCAGCTCCTCGAAGGAGAGGTCGTCGTAGGCGCAGTAGAGGTGCTCGGAGAACATCCGCTCGCGCTCGGGGTCGTCCTCGGCGAGGTCGACGAAGTCCAGGACGACCATGCCGCCGGACAGGCCCAGGGCCGTCTCGACGGAGTCGGTGAGCCGGCGCTGGGCGCTGTCCTTCACCGTCAGCCGGTCGACGACCACCTCGATGGTGTGCTTCTCCTGCTTCTTCAGCTGCGGCGGCTCGCTCAGCTGGATGATCTCGCCGTCCACCCGGGCCCGGCTGTAGCCCTTGGTCTGCAGGTCGGCGAAGAGGTCCACGAACTCGCCCTTGCGCTCGCGCACCAGCGGCGAGAGCACCTGGAAGCGACTGCCCTCGGGCAGCTCCAGCACCCGGTCCACGATGGCCTGCGGCGACTGGCGGCTGATGGGGCGGGCGCACTGGGGGCAGTGCGGCTTGCCGATACGGGCGAAGAGCAGGCGGAGGTAGTCGTAGACCTCGGTGATCGTGCCCACGGTGGAGCGCGGGTTGCGCGAGGTGGACTTCTGGTCGATCGAGACGGCCGGGGAGAGGCCCTCGATGAAGTCGACGTCGGGCTTGTCCATCTGCCCGAGGAACTGCCGGGCGTAGCTGGAGAGCGACTCCACGTAGCGGCGCTGGCCCTCGGCGAAGATCGTGTCGAAGGCGAGGGAGGACTTGCCCGAGCCGGACAGGCCGGTGAAGACGATGAGCGAGTCGCGGGGCAGGTCGAGCGAGACGTTCTTCAGGTTGTGCTCGCGAGCGCCACGAACGATGAGACGGTCGGCCACGCCGGTCGGCACCTTTCTCGTAGACCCCGCGCGGGGAGGCGCGGGATGCGGGGGGCGGCTGCGCTTGGAAGGGGGGAGAAGGCGGGGAGCGCACTGGCTCCCTTCCCAAGCGTAGGGGGAGGCCCGGATTCGTGTGCGAGGTCGCCGGGACGCGATCCTATAGCACAAGCATTCGATTAGGTGCCGGTTTCCCGCGAGAACCCGGCGCACTCCTCCCACCTCCCACACGCTAGCGTCAGGGTCTGACAATCCCGCCCGGTCCAGCTTTTCCCGGAGGTCCCGCCATGCCCGACGCACGTCATGACCTGCAGCTTCTGCACGAGGCGACCGAACGGCTGCTGGCCGCCGCCGGGAAGCTCGACGACGGTGCGGTCGCCGCTCCCAGCCTGCTGCCGGGCTGGACCCGCGGCCATGTCCTGAGCCACCTCGCCCGCAACGCCGACGCCCTGGTGAACGTGCTGACGGGGCTGCCGATGTACGCGAGCGCCGAGACCCGGGACGCGGACATCGAGGCGGGCGCGGGGCGCGGGCTCGCGGAGCAGCTGGCGGACGTGCGGGCGAGCGCCGAGCGGCTGGCGGCCACCGCCGACGCCCTCTCCCCCGCCGACTGGGAGTCGCGCTGCGAGCTGCGCAACGGGGTGACGGACGTCCGGGCGCGCATCCCCTTCCGGCGGCTGCAGGAGGTGGAGCTGCACCACGTGGACCTCGGGATCGGCTACGGGCCGGCGGCACTCCCGGCGGAGTTCACCGGGCGGGAGGTGGACTTCCTGGCCGAGCGCTTCGCCGGGAACGGGGCCGTGCCCGCGCTGTCCCTCACCGACGCGGCGGGCCGGACCTGGACCACCGGGAGCGCGGCGGGCGAGCCGCTGGCGGTCGCCGGGGAGGCGGCGGCGCTGATGGGGTGGCTGTCAGGGCGCACCGACGGTTCGGACCTCTCCGTCGCGGGGGGCGGGGCGCTGCCCGTACTGCCGCCGCTGTAGGGCGCTGCAGAAGCGGTCGCCGGAGTCCTCCGCGCAGGCGGGGTTGTCCACAGGGCTTGGTCCCTGCCGGGCTCGCGGGGCCGCTGTCTGGAAGACTGGGGGGCATGTCGGAGACGCGCTACACAGGCAGGGTGACGGTCGGCGGGCCGGCCCAGGTGCACGAGCTGGAATCACTGATGATCTCCAAGGTCGCGGTGGGCCCGATGGACAACAACGCCTATCTGCTGCGCTGCCGGGCCACCGGCGAGCAGCTGCTGATCGACGCCGCGAACGACGCGGGGACGCTGCTCACGCTCATCGGTGACGACGGCATCGCCTCCGTCGTCACCACCCACCAGCACGGCGACCACTGGCAGGCGCTGGCGGAGGTGGTCGCGGCGACCGGCGCGCGCACGTACGCGGGGCGTGAGGACGCGCAGGGCATCCCCGTCCCCACGGACGTGCCGCTGGCGGACGGGGACGTCGTCACGGTCGGCGAGGTCGCGCTGACCGCCCGCCACCTGGTGGGCCACACCCCGGGCTCGATCGCGCTGGTCTACGACGACCCGCACGGCCATCCGCACGTCTTCACCGGGGACTGCCTCTTCCCGGGCGGCATCGGCAACACCCGGGGCGACGCCGGGCACTTCGGGTCGCTGCTGCACGACGTGCGCACCAAGCTCTTCGACCCGCTGCCCGACGAGACGTGGGTCTACCCGGGGCACGGGCGCGACACGACGCTGGGGGCCGAGCGCCCGCATCTGGAGGAGTGGCGCGAGCGGGGGTGGTGAGGCGGGGCTGAGCCAAAACGCGTGGACGGGGCCGCGTACCGCTGCCTAGGCTCCGCGCATGTCGATCCCCGTGTATCCCCCCAAGCCCGTGGCCGGTGACCGGGTCGCCGTCCTCTCGCCGTCCTTCGCCGGGCCCGCCGTCTTCCCGCGGCCCCACGAGCTGGGACTCGAGCGGCTGGTGAAGGAGTTCGGCCTTGAGCCGGTGGAGTATCCGTCCACGCGCCGGGCGGCCACGCCCCGCGAGCGGGCCGCCGACATCCACGCGGCCTTCGCCGATCCGGCGGTCAAGGCGGTCTTCAGCACCATCGGGGGCGACGACCAGATCACCGTACTGCCGCATCTGGACCGGGAGTTGATCCGCGCCAACCCCAAGCCCTTCTTCGGGATGAGCGACAACACCAGTCTGCTGATGTACCTGTGGAACACCGGCATCGTCGGCTACCACGGCGGCACGGTGATGACCGTCCTGGGCCGGCCCGGCGCCGTGCACCCCTTCTCCGCCGACTCGCTGCGCGCCGCGCTCTTCGGGTCACAGGAGTACGAGCTGCGTCCCGCGCCGGAGTTCCGGACGATCGACCAGGACTGGCGCGAGGCGGACACCTGGACGACCGAGCCGCCGATGGAGCCCGGCACCGGGTGGGGCTGGCACCAGGCGGACCGGGTGGTGGAGGGTGTGAGCTGGGGCGGCTGCCTGGAGATCCTCGCCTGGCAGCTGATGGCGGACAGCGAGGTCCAGCGCGATCCGGCCGCCTACGAGGGCTGCGTGCTGATGCTGGAGACCTCCGAGGAACTGCCGCCTGCGACCGAGGTCTTCCGCACCCTGCGCAACATGGGTGAGCGGGGGCTGCTGGCGCGCTTCCCCGCGCTGCTGATGGGCCGCCCGAAGACGTGGAGCTTCGAGCGGCCCCTCGACGCCGGGGCGCGGGCGCGGTACGCGGCCGAGCAGCGCGAGGCGGTGCTGCGGGCGACGGCGGCCTACGCGCCGGAGGCCATGGTGGTCTTCGACGTGGACTTCGGCCACACCGACCCGCAGCTCGTCCTGCCGTACGGCGGCACGGTCCGCGTCGACGGTCCGGCGCGGCGCGTCTCGGTGCGCTACTGAGCGGGCGGGGCGCCGGCAGGGGGCGGGTGCGGGTGCGGGTGCGGGGTCAGCCGAACTCGATCCGCTGCTGGAGGTCCCCGTTGACGAAGACGGGCGGGCGGGTGCACAGGGCACCCATCCCGGCGGAGAACTCCTGCACCTCGGGCCGGTCGTTGTTGCGCATCGCCTCCTCGTAGGAGGGGAACTCGACGATGCTCAGAAAGCGGCGCGGGTTCTCGCGGTCCTGGACGATGGTGACGCGGTTCGGTCCGCCCGGCTCCCCTTCCCGCTCCTTGCGGTACTGCTCGGAGAGCGCCCACATCTCCTCCGGGCGGTCCGTCTCGTAGTCGATGACCTGGATGAACTCCATGGCTTTCCCGTCTGTGACACGACGCCCTCCGGCGGGCGCCTCCCGCATCCACGCAACCACCGGTGGGGAGGGCCGACAAGTGGGAACTTCCCTACGCCCGGTGTGTCGGGGCGGCGCCCGTCGCACGGCGGGGAGCGTACGGACGAGCGCGCGCCCGTCGTACGGACGAGCGCGCGCCCCGAAGGCCGACCCGATACCGGCCCCAGGGCCAGGGCGGTCAGACCGTGGCCGCGAGCAGTGCCGTGAGCGCGCCCACCGGGTCGGGGTCGGGCGGGCCGGCGGGCCAGAAGTCGGTGCTCCCGGGATCCGCCGTGTAGGGGTACCAGCGCTTGTCGCGGCCGTAGCGCAGCTGCAGGCCCCTCGCCTCGTCCGTGAGCCGGTTGCGGTACGGGCGCAGGGGCGGCAGGTCCGCCGCCGCGAGGGCGGGGCGGGCGCGGTCGAAGGGGCCGGCCGGCGGGTCCCAGGGCTCCTCCAGCATGCGCAGCCCCTCGGCGCCGCCCTGGCGCCAGGCGGCCACGGCCCGACCGACCTGCGCGGGCGTACGGTCCGTCGCGGCGGCCAGCCGGGCGTGCAGCCGGCGGCCGGCACTCGTCACCCCCGCGGTGGGGAGCGTGGCGGCCAGCCGGACGGCGTCCTGCCAGGGGGTGGGGGCGGCAGGTCCGGCTCCCTGCGGCAGCGCACCGTCCGGCTCGCCGCCTGGCTCACCGCGCGCCGCGCCGCGCGTCAGCCGGGCGTGCGCCCGCGCCGCCGTGTCCGCCGCGAGCAGCTCCAGCGTCGGGGCGTCCACCGCGGCCGGGGCGTCGGGGAGCGCCGGTCCCTGGCCGGGGGCCGGCGGCGGGGCGAGGGGTGGGGGCAGCGGCGGGAGCGGCCGCAGCGCGGCGGCGTGCAGCACCTGCGCCACCGGGGTGCCGGGCTCGGCGGCGAGGGCCTCCCGCGCTCCGGCCAGGGCGTTGCGCCGCCCGAGGTCGGCGAGCAGCTCCGCCTCGCCCCGGCCCCGGAGCAGCAGGAGCACGAAGGGGTCCACGTCCAGCAGCCGCGCCGCCTGGTAGCACAGCGCCGCCGCGTGCTTGCAGGGGCGGCCCGTGTCGGGACAGGAGCAGTGCGGCTCCAGATCGCCGGGGCCGGGCAGCAGGCGTACCCCCGCCCGGTCGGCGGAGTCGGCCAGGGTCTGCGGCATGTCCTTGTCGAGCAGGGCGGCCAGATGCCCGGCCTGCCCGGCGGCCGTGGCCAGGAAGCGGTCCCACTGCTCCTCGGTGAAGGTCCGCAGCCGCACCTCGGCGCGGTACGGGCGCGAGCGGCTGCCCTGGACCTGGGCGGTGATGCGGCCCGGCGTGACGGCGATGTCCAGGACGTGGCCGCCGCGGGCGTAGGTGCGGCCCCGGCTCAGCCGCCCGGTGTTCAGGGAGGTGCGCTCCAGGGCGTCGATCCAGGCGCGCCCCCACCAGGACTCGGCGAAGGGCGCCCGGCTGCCCCGGCGCGGCTCCAGGGGCGGGAAGTCGCGGCGCCGGTCGCCGGCGGCGCGTCCGCTCGCCCCGCCGGCTGCGCCCGTCCGGCGGCCGCTCATCGGGCCTCCCGCAGGGCGACCAGCTCCGCCAGCTCCGCATGGGTCAGCTCGGTCAGGCCCGCCTCGCCGGCGTGGCCCAGCACGGCGTCGGAGAGGGCCCGCTTGGTGTGCAGGAGCTCGTCGATGCGCTCCTCGACCGTGCCCTCCGTGATGAGCCGGTGGACCTGGACGGGCCGGGTCTGCCCGATGCGGTACGCCCGGTCGGTGGCCTGCTCCTCCACGGCCGGGTTCCACCAGCGGTCGTAGTGCACGACGTGTCCGGCGCGGGTCAGGTTCAGCCCGGTCCCGGCGGCCTTCAGCGAGAGCAGGAAGACCGGGGCCCCGCCGCTCTGGAAGCGGTCGACCATGCGCTGGCGCTCGGCGAGGGGTGTCCCGCCGTGCAGCAGCTGGGAGTCGATCCCCTGGGCGATGAGGTGGCGCTGGAGGAGGCGGCCCATCGTGACGTACTGCGTGAAGACCAGCACCGAGTCGTCCTCGGCGAGGATCGTCTCCAGCAGCTCGTCGAGCAGCTCCAGCTTCCCGGAGCGGCCGGCCAGCGCGGGGGCCGGCTCCCTGAGGAACTGCGCGGGGTGGTTGCAGATCTGCTTGAGCGCGCCGAGCAGCTTCATCACCAGTCCGCGCCGGGCCATCCCCCGGGCCTCGGCGATCTCCTCCAGTCCCTCGCGCACCACCGCCTCGTAGAGCACGGCCTGCTCCTTGGCCAGCGCCACCGGGTGGTCGGTCTCGGTCTTGGGCGGCAGCTCGGGGACGATGCCGGGGTCGGACTTGCGGCGGCGCAGCACGAAGGGGCCGATGAGGCGGGCGAGTCGGGCGAGGGCCTCCTCGTCGCCCTCGCTCTCGATGAGCCGGGCGTGGCGGGCGCGGAAGTTCTTCAGCCCGCCCAGGAGGCCGGGGGTGGTCCAGTCGAGGATGGCCCACAGCTCGGAGAGGTTGTTCTCCACCGGGGTGCCGGTGAGGGCGATGCGGGCGGGGGCGGGGATCGTACGCAGTGCCCGCGCGGCGGCGGCGTACGGGTTCTTGATGTGCTGGGCCTCGTCGGCGACGACGAACGCCCAGTCGCGGGCGGCCAGTTCGGGGGCGCTGGCGCGCATGGTGCCGTACGTGGTGAGGACGAAGCCGCCGCCCGCCCCGTCCTGCAAAGCCAGGGAGCGGCCCGCGCCGTGGTAGCGGTGGACGGGCAGGCCGGGGGCGAACTTCTCGATCTCGCGCTGCCAGTTGCCCAGCAGGGAGGCCGGGCAGACGACGAGGACGGGGGCGGCGGGGCGGCGGTGGCGCTGGAGGGCGATGACGGCGAGGGTCTTGCCCAGGCCCATGTCGTCGGCGAGGCAGCAGCCCAGGCCCAGGGAGGTCATGCGGTCCAGCCAGGCGAGGCCCTTGAGCTGGTAGTCCCGCAGGGGGAGGTCGCTGGTGACGGGGCCGGGATCGCGGGTGAGGGCGGCGCGCAGGTCGGCGAGGACGCCCTGCGGCTCCACGGCGACGCGCTCGCCGTCGACCTCGCCCTCCCCGGTGAGGGCCAGGGAGAGGGCGTCGAGGGGGTCGAGCAGGCCGAGGTTGCGGCGGCGGGCCTTGCGGACCAGCGCCGGGTCGACCACGACCCACTGGTCGCGCAGCCGCACCATCGGGCGGTGCGCCTGCGCCAGCCGGTCCATCTCCTCCTCCGTGAGCGGCACGCCCGCCAGGGAGACCTGCCAGCGGAACTGCAGCAGCCGGTCGGCGTCGAAGAAGCTCGTCTCCTGCGTGGCGGCGCCGGGGGCCTGGCGCACGACGGCGGTCGCGGTCAGCGAGCGGACCAGTGTCTTCGGCCAGTGCACGGCGATACCGGCGGCGGCCAGCCGCTGGGAGGCGGGGCCCAGCAGCTCGGACAGCTCGTCCTCCGCCAGCAGCAGCCGGTCGGGGACGGGCAGCGCCAGGAGGCGCTCCAGCGGCGGCCACAGGCGGGCGGCGCGGCGCAGCGCCAGCACCGTGTCGACGCGGGCGCGCGGACCCAGGACGTCGCCGACGGCGCCGCTCCACAGCTCGGAGGCGTCCGCGAGGAGGGTGGGGTCGGCGAGGCTGTGCACCTGGACGACGAGGGTGGCGGGGCGGGCGTCGGGCTCGTACAGCTCGTGGGGCGCCAGGTGCAGGCGCAGGCCCAGCCGGACGCCGGCGTCGGCTCCGGCGGCCACCTCGGCGGCCCAGTCGGCCAGCCGCGGCAGCTCGTGCGCCTCCTTCGCCGCGTACGGACCGCCGGCCAGGAGGGCGGCGCCCGGGGTGCGCGGCAGGGTGTCGGCCACGGCGTCGAGGAAGGCGCGCAGCAGGTCCTCCGCCTCGGGCAGGCGGGGCGGGCCCGCGCCGGGGAGGGGGACGGCGCGGCCCTCCCAGGGCAGGGCGGCGGCGACGGCCCGCAGGTGCACCAGGTCGTCGGCGTCCAGGGGGCCGGCCCGCCAGGCGTCGGCGCCTTGCGGGGTCAGGCCGGGCAGCAGCCGGCCGCGGGCGGTGAGCTGCAGGGCGTGCAGCGCGGCGGCGCCCCAGGCGGCCGCGGCGGGGTGGGCGCGCGGATCGTGCCGGGCGGCCGTCAGCCAGGGGAGCGCCTCGGCCACGGTCAGCAGCCGGGCGGGCACCTTCGCACGCCGGGCGCCGCTCCCCCACCTGCGTACGACCTGGATCTCGCCTCCGGCGCCGCCCGCGCGCGCGTCGGCCTCCCCGCCGTCGGGCCGCCACAGGGCGAGCCGCCCCTGCCGGGGCAGGGGGGCGGGGAGGAAGACGGCGGCGTCGGTCACGGGGCCGAGTCTAGGGAGCGGGTCTGACAGACCCGCTCCCCGCTCGGGCTCCGCTCAGGAGGAACTGCCGGACTTCTCGGCCTCGTCGAGCTTCTTGGCGGCCCGCAGACTGGTGATCGTCGTGATGATCAGCACGCCGCAGATCACGCCCAGGGAGACCGGGATGGAGATCTCCGGGACGTCGACGCCCGACTCGTGCAGCGCGTGCAGCACCAGCTTGACCCCGATGAAGCCGAGGATGATCGACAGGCCGTAGCTGAGGTGCACCAGCTTCTTCAGCAGGCCGCCGATGAGGAAGTACAGCTGGCGCAGGCCCATCAGGGCGAAGGCGTTGGCCGTGAAGACGATGTACGGGTCCTGGGTGAGGCCGAAGATCGCCGGGATGGAGTCCAGGGCGAAGAGGACGTCCGTCGTACCGATCGCGAGCATCACGATCAGCATCGGCGTCAGGAGGCGCCTGCCGTTCTCCCGGATGACGAGCTTGGTGCCGTGGTAGCGGTCGGCGACCGGGAAGCGGTTCTCGATCGCCTTGATCAGCTTGCTCTCCTCGTACTCCTCGTCCTCCTCCTCGGCGCGGGCCTCCTGGATCAGCTTCCAGGCGGTCCAGATCAGGAAGGCGCCGAAGATGTAGAAGACCCAGGAGAAGTTCTCGATGACGGCCGCGCCGGCCGCGATGAAGATCGCGCGCAGCACCAGCGCGATCAGCACGCCGACCATCAGCACCCGCTGCTGGTAGATCGCGGGCACCGCGAACTTGCCCATGATCAGCACGAAGACGAAGAGGTTGTCGACGCTCAGCGACTTCTCGGTGATGTAGCCGGCGAAGAACTCGCCGGACGCCCGGGCGTCGCCCCAGACGAGCAGGCCGAGGCCGAAGAGCACGGCCAGCACGATCCAGACGACGGTCCAGATGCCGGCCTCCTTGGTGGAGACCTCGTGCGGCTTGCGGCCGATGAAGAAGTCGACGGCGATCAGGGCGCAGAGACCGACCACGGTCACGACCCACATGGTCAGCGAAACGTCCACCAATTCCTCCAGGGACTTCAGGGACACCAGCCTCGCCGGTGCCACCTGCCCCCACCACTCGGGATCACGGAAGGGGGATGAGCCCCCGGACCGCCGACTCTATAGGAATCCCCAAGGAAAGGTAAAACAATCACCAAGGAATCGGTCGCGCGTCGCTCGCGCCCCGCGTCAGTACGGCCGCGACCTGCGGGCCTGCGCCACCCGGGCCAGCACCCGCGCGAGCGTTTCGCCGCGGTCCGCCGCGGTCGGCGGCTCGTACGTCCAGGCGTGGCCGATCCACGGGTCGGCCAGATGGTCCTCGGGCAGCGGGGTGACCCGCAGCAGTCCGCGCCAGAGCGGGTCCAGGAGGGGGCCGTAGGCTTCGGCCTCCGCGCGGTCGGCGACCAGCATCAGATGGACGCCGGCCTGGGCGCCCTCGTCGGCGAGGTAGCGCAGTTGCGTGACCGCCCGCTCGTCGAAGCCGTGCGGGAAGTCGTGGACGATCAGCAGCCGGTCGGCTGCGTCCGTGCCCGGCGGCAGCGCGTCGGTGGCGCCGCTGCGGATCGCCATCTGCACCAGGTCGACCCGCTGGGTCAGCTCCTCCAGTACGGCGCGCACCCCGGCCGCCCCGGCCGCGGGCGGCGCGGCGAGCAGGCCGGCGTCGCGCAGGGGCGCGAGTCCGGCGGCCGCCGCGCCGTCCGGGTCGATGACGTGGACGGCGAAGGCGTCCGCCGGATACGCGGCGAGCAGCCGGGCGGCGAGGGAGACGGCGAGGCCGACGCCGTCGTGGCGCACCTGGTCGGCGTCGGCCGGTCCGAGGGCGCCGGCGCTCCCGGTGTCGATCCACAGGCCGCGCTGCAGCGGCAGCCGCATCAGCATCGGGATGCGCAGGGGGCCGCTCTCCTCCAGGGAGAGGTCGCCCAGGCGCAGCGCCATGGGCGCCTGGGCGGGGACCTGGTAGGAGTGCCAGCAGGCGCTGTCCCAGCGGGCGTACGGGGGCGGCAGCGCGGGCTCGACGACCGCCGACTCCGCGATGAGCTGGGCGAGGTCGCGGTCGAGGGCGGCGCGGGCCTGGCCGACCAGCGCGCCGTGGCGGGCGTCGGCCGCCTCGCGGGCGGCGTCGGCGGCGGTGCCGATGCGGCTGCGGGGGTCGGCGAGGACGTCCTCCAGCTCGCGTTCGAGCCGGGAGTCGGCGAAGTCGACGGCGCTGCGGTAGGCGGCGACGCTGCGGGTCAGGTCCTCGAACATGCCCCAGACCTGGTTGTAGAGCCGCTCCTCCAACGACCAGCCGGCGGCGTCGCCTGCGACGGGGGCGGGCGGGCGGCCGGCGGGGGTCGGCTGCCCGGCGGCGGGGGCACTGCGGACGGGGTGGCGGTAGTCGACGCCCGGTCCGGATCCCGGGTCGGGCGGCGGGGCCGGGGTGTCCGGTCCGGCCCCGGGGGATGCGGGGCGCCGGGTGGGGTGGCGGTAGTCGACGCCGCCGGCGGGGGTCCGGGAGGCGGGGACGGTCGGCGGGGGCGCCGCGGCGACCGCGCGGGCCAGCCCTTCGCTCACCGCGGCGTTGATCCGGGCGGCGAGACCGGCCGCGTCGGGCAGGCCCTGGTCGGCGAGCATCGCGGCGAGGCCGCCGGCGTAGCCCTGGCCGGCCGCGCGGACCTTCCAGGCGCCCTGGCGCTCGTACAGCTCCAGGGCGAAGACCGCCGACTCCGCGTCCAGGCCGGTGACCGTGAAGCCGGCGATCCGGGTGCCGTCCAGGGTGGTGATCGCGGCGTGCGGGGCGGACAGCGCGCCGAAGCGCTCCGCACGGCCGGTGCCGGTGGGCAGCGCGAGCAGGATGTTGACCCGGCGGACGGCCTCGGGGAGGGCGCCCAGGTCGACCGCCAGCCGGTGCTCGGCGGCGGCCTGGCGGGGCAGCTCCAGCCCCGGCAGCACGGGCGCGCCGGGATGGCCCACCCACTCGGGGCGCGGAACGCGTCCGTGCTCGTCGGTGAGGGTGGCGCCGGCGATCACCGGCTCGCCCGCGCTCAGCCGGATCTCCAGCCGCGCACCGGGCAGCGGATGGTTCTGCCCGGGAACCAACTCGGCCGCCATACGGCCCCTCCCCTGTCCGTGAAGACCTGCGTGTACGGCGCGGGCGCACCGGTCGTACGGGGCCCATGCCCCGGCCGGTGCCCGCGCCCGTGCTCAACTCCCCGCGCCCCGGGCGGACCGGGGCACGGGGAGGTGCGGCCGCCTACAGGTGCGGCAGGATCGACGGCATCAGGTCCTGGAACGTCCGCCCGCTGGCCGGGGCGCCGATCGCGGTCATGGTCCAGCCGGCGCCGGAGCGCGTGACCTTGGCCATGACCTGCGCGGTGGCGTTGCCGCCGCCGGTCAGCGTGTAGCGGGCCAGCTCCTGGCCGTTGGTCTCGTCGACCAGCCGGCAGAAGGCGTTCTGCACCTCGGCGAAGGTCTGGCCCGTGAAGGAGTTCACGGTGAAGACGATCTGGTCGATGTGCACGGGGACCCGCTGCAGGTCCACCAGGATCGACTCGTCGTCGCCGCCCTGGCCCGCGCCGCCCACCAGGTTGTCACCGGTGTGGCGCACGGAGCCGTCGTCGCTGACGAGGTGGCGGAAGAAGACCACGTCGACGGGCTGCTTGTCGGCGAAGAGCACCGCCGAGGCGTCGAGGTCGATCTCCCGGGTGCGCGAGCCGAACAGGCCGCGACGCGGGGCCGCCTGCCAGCCGAGCCCCATACGCACGGCGGACAGGCTGCCGCCGCCGGACTTCTCCAGGCTGATCGCCTGTCCCTTGGACAAGTTGACGCTCACGCCAGTCCCCTCCTCGATTCGCTCGGGCCCGCGGCCCGGCTGTGTGAAGCCACCCTAGGCCGCGGCGCCGCGGGCGGTCGCGGGGGTGCCCGGCTTTGTGGCGTTCCTGCAACACGGGCGGTCGCGGTGGCCGTTGGCGGGCGCCGGGCCGCCCTCAGCCCGGGCCGCCCTCAGCCCGGGCCGCCCTCAGCCCGGGCCGCCCTCAGCCCAAGCCGCCCTCAGCCCAAGCCGCCCTCCCGCATCTGCCGCAGCTCCTTCTTCATCTCGTGCACCTCGTCGCGCAACCGCGCCGCCGTCTCGAACTGCAGCTCCGCCGCCGCGGCGCGCATCCGGTCCGTCATGTCCTCGATCTGGCGCGTGAGATCGGCGACCGGGGTGTCCGTCGGCCCGCCGCGCTTCGCCGCCTTCGCCGCTTTGCGCCCGCTCCCCGGTGTGCTGCCGCCGTCCTTCTTGGCCGGGGCGGGACGGGAGGAGCGGTAGCCCGTGCCGAGCAGTTGCTCGGTGTCGACCTCCTCGCGGGCGATCTGCGCGACGATGTCGTTGATCTTCTTGCGCAGCGGCTGCGGGTCGATCCCGCGCTCCGTGTTGTACGCGATCTGCTTCTCCCGGCGCCGGTTGGTCTCGTCGATGGCCTTGGCCATACCGGGCGTGATGCGGTCGGCGTACATGTGGACCTGGCCGGAGACATTGCGCGCGGCGCGGCCGATGGTCTGGATCAGCGAGGTGCCCGAGCGCAGGAAGCCCTCCTTGTCCGCGTCGAGGATCGCGACCAGCGAGACCTCCGGCAGGTCCAGGCCCTCCCGCAGGAGGTTGATGCCGATCAGCACGTCGTACTCCCCGGCGCGCAGCTCGCGCAGCAGCTCGATGCGGCGCAGGGTGTCGACGTCGCTGTGCAGATAGCGCACCCGGATGCCCAACTCGACGAAGTAGTCCGTGAGGTCCTCGGCCATCTTCTTGGTCAGCGTGGTGACCAGCACCCGCTCGTCGCGCTCGGCGCGCTCGCGGATCTCGTGCACCAGGTCGTCGATCTGGCCCTCGGTGGGCTTGACCACGACCTCCGGGTCGATCAGCCCGGTCGGCCGGATGATCTGCTCGACCACGCCGTCGCCGCGCGACAGCTCGTAGGCCCCCGGGGTGGCGGAGAGGTAGACCGTCTGGCCGATGCGCTTTTGGAACTCCTCCCAGCGCAGCGGCCTGTTGTCCAGGGCGGAGGGGAGGCGGAAGCCGTGCTCCACGAGGGTGCGCTTGCGGGAGGCGTCCCCCTCGTACATGGCACCGATCTGCGGGACCGTGACGTGCGACTCGTCCAGCACGAGCAGGAAGTCGTCGGGGAAGTAGTCGAGCAGCGTGTACGGCGGGGTGCCCGGCTCGCGGTCGTCCATGTGCAGCGAGTAGTTCTCCACACCCGAGCAGGTGCCGATCTGCTGGAGCATCTCCAGGTCGTAGGTGGTGCGCATGCGCAGCCGCTGCGCCTCCAGCAGCTTGCCCTCCTTCTCCAGCGAGCCGAGCCGCTCCACCAGCTCCTTCTCGATGCCGGTGACCGCCTTGCGCAGCCGCTCCGGGCCGGCGATGTAGTGCGAGGCGGGGAAGACGTACGTCTGCTGCTCGGTGCTGATCACCTCGCCGGTGAGCGGGTGCAGGGTGGAGAGGGCCTCGATCTCGTCGCCGAACATCTCGATCCGGACGGCCAGCTCCTCGTAGACCGGGAAGATCTCGATGGTGTCGCCGCGCACCCGGAAGGTGCCGCGGGTGAACGCCTGGTCGTTGCGCGCGTACTGGATGTCGACGAAACGGCGCAGCAGCGCGTCGCGGTCGATCTCCTCGCCGACCTTGAGCGGGACCATCCGGTCCACGTACTCCTGCGGGGTGCCCAGGCCGTAGATGCAGGAGACGGAGGCGACGACGATCACGTCGCGGCGGGTGAGCAGCGAGTTGGTGGCGGAGTGGCGCAGCCGCTCGACCTCCTCGTTGATAGAGGAGTCCTTCTCGATGAAGGTGTCCGTCTGCGGGACGTACGCCTCGGGCTGGTAGTAGTCGTAGTACGAGACGAAGTACTCGACGGCGTTGTGGGGGAGCAGCTCGCGGAACTCGTTGGCCAGCTGGGCGGCCAGGGTCTTGTTCGGCGCCATCACCAGGGTCGGCCGCTGCATCCGCTCGATGAGCCAGGCCGTCGTCGCCGACTTTCCGGTGCCGGTCGCGCCGAGCAGGACGACGTCCTTCTCGCCGTCCTTCAGGCGCTGCTCCAGCTCGTTGATGGCGGCGGGCTGGTCACCGCTGGGCTGGAAGGGGCTGACGACCTCGAAGGGGGTCGCCATGCTGCGTTCGATCTGGGGTACGGGCCGCATGGATCCACCGTACGGCGAGGCACTGACAGCGGCACCGGGATCCGTACGCCGGCGGTCTTCACCCGCGCCGACTCGCTGTTGGTATTGCGGCCATCCCGCATCTGTACTCCCGTGGGCCCCGGCTGCCACTCTCGACAGATGCCCGTCCGCGGCCGCCCGTCCACGAGCGGCCCGGGTGATCCGAGCAGCAAGGAGACCGGATGCACTCCCGCGCCACCACACGCCTTGCCACCACCGCACTGGGGCTGGCCGCAGCCCTGCTGGCCACCGTCTCGGCGACGGCTGCCGCGAGCGCCGCCGAGCAGCCGCGCGGCGTCGTGACCGTCGCCCACCGCGGCGCCTCCGCCTACGTGCCCGAGAACACGCTCGCCGCCATCGACGCGGCACGTGACCTGGGCATCACCTGGGTGGAGAACGACGTGCAGCGCGCCAAGGACGGCACGCTCGTCATCCTGCACGACCCGACGCTGGCGCGGACCACGGACGTGGAGCAGAAGTTCCCCGACCGCGCCCCCTGGAACGTCTGGGACTTCACCTGGGAGGAGATCTCCACCCTGGACGCGGGCAGCTGGAAGGGCCCGCAGTGGGCGGGGCAGAAGGTGCCGAGCATGGAGCAGTACATGAACCGGGTGGAGGAGAACGACCAGCGCCTGGTGCTGGAGATCAAGCGCCCCGAGTACCACCCGAACCTGGCGGAGGACACCGTCGAGGAGCTGGACCGGCTGGGCTGGCTGGACCGCACCCACGTGGAGAAGAAGCTGGTCGTGCAGTCCTTCGGGGCCGACTCCGTCAAGACGGTGCACGCGCTGCGGCCCGGGGTGAAGACGGCCTTCCTGGGCACTCCGGCGATCGCCGACCTGCCGGAGTACGCGGCCTTCGCCGACCAGATCAACTCCACGCACACCACGGTGTCCCCGGAGTACTACGCCGCCGTGCACGCGCTGACCGGGCCGCACGGCCGGCGGCTGGAGGCGTACACCTGGACCGTGGACGACCCGGCGCGGGCGGTGCGGCTCGCGGGCTGGGGCGCGGACGGCATCATCACCAACAAGCCGGACGTGGTGGAGAGGGCGCTCGTCGCCGCGGGCTACGCGAGCCGCACGGAGGACTGAGTTCTTTCGTCCGCGGACGGGGAGGGCGCTGCCCCTCCTCGTCCGCGGCAGGTACGGGTGTCAGTCGCGCCGGTCGAACATGGACGGCTCGAAGTTCCCGGCCTCCGGCGTCTCGGCGGCGAGCAGGGCGTCCTCCTCATCGCGGTGGCGCCACTCGCGCTCCAGCGGGTCCATGCCGACGAAGAGCCCCACGAAGACCAGCAGCAGCACCGGGCCGATGAGGATGGGCGTCAGGATCTCGGCCGGGGTGCGGCCGGTCAGCTCGCCCGCGGCGTGCGTCAGGTGCACGCTGAGGGCCTCCATCGCGGTGTAGTGCATGCCGCAGACGGCGACGCCCATGATCAGGGCCGCGCCGATCGCGACGCCGAAGGTCTTCACCGTCATGGCCAGCCACAGCGCGGCCGTCGCGGCGACCACGGCGATGATCACCGAGAGGGTGACGACGGGGGCGGAGTACATCTGCCGGGCGCCGTCCATCCGCATGCCGGCCATGCCCGTGTAGTGCATGCAGGCCACACCGAGGCCCGTGATCATGCCGGCGCCCGTGAGGGCGAGGGGGGTGCGGCCCCGGTAGCCGACGATGAACACGCCGATGCCGACGACCACGACGGCGATGACGAGGCTGGCGAGGGTGATCAGCAGGTCGTAGTTGATCTGCACGTCCCGCGCGGTGAAGCCCATCATCGCGATGAAGTGCATGGTGAAGATGCCCGTCCCGATGGCCACCGCGCCGAGCGCCAGCCAGCCGAGCCTGCGCGAGGGCTCCACCGCCAGCGCGCGCATGGTGCAGCGCAGGCCGAGCGCACTGCCGAGGACTGCCATGCAGTAGGCGACCACAGGGGTGAGCAGATCGTACGTAAAGCCGTCGACCGGCACCGCATCTTGCATGAGGGGGACTCCTCGGGGCTCGGACCTGGGCGGGGAACCCGCGGTGGCCGACCCGCTACTCGGGGTACTTGACTTATTTGATCATTCGTGGCATTGCGAGAAGCAATGCTAGTGGTGCGCGCCGAGCGGAGCGACCAGTTCCGACCTTTGTCCGACTACGTCGATATGGAATCGGTACCCCCTTTGACCAGCGGTGACCGTTGGAGTGCGAGGAGTGTCAGTGGGGGTGTCTAGGCTGCGAGACATGAATCACTCGACGTTCGCCTGGTGCGTGACGGACAGCCCGATCGGCCCGCTGCTGCTCGCCGCGACGCCCGCGGGGCTGGCGCAGGTGGCCTTCCACACGGACCGGGAGGCGGCCCCACCGCTGCTGGAGCGGCTCGCCGCCCGGCTCGGGGCGCGGCCCGAGGAGCAGGCCGCCGACCCCTCTCCGGGGGCCGGAGCGGTCCTGGCCGAGGCGGTGCGGCAGCTGGAGGAGTACTTCGCCGGGAGGCGGCGGATATTCGAGCTGCCCCTGGACTGGTCGTTGTGCACGGGGTTCAACCGCCGGGTGCTGCGGGAGCTGGACGCCACCGTGCCCTTCGGCGCGGTGGCGGGATACGGGGAGTTGGCGGAGCGGGTGGGCGAGCCGGGCGCCTCGCAGGCCGTGGGGCGGGCGATGGGGGCCAATCCGCTGCCGGTGGTGGTCGCCTGCCACCGGGTGGTGGAGAGCGACGGCGGGCTCGGCGGTTTCGGGGGCGGGCTGGAGACGAAGCGCCGGCTGCTGGCGCTGGAGGGGGTGCTGCCGGAGCCGCTGTTCTAGGGCCCCTTTCCGGAGCGCGGGCAGGGGGTGTCGGAGCAGGCGGGGGGCGGAGGAGTGAGCAAGGGGGGCTCTTGGGAGGGCTTCTGCCGAACGCACGTTCTGGGAGACTGCGCACGTGACGACGACCGAATCGACCCGCGCCCAGGCAGCCGCGCCCTCCGCGGCCGAGCTGCCCCGTATCCGCCGCCGGACGACCGCGGTGCTGGTGCTGACCCAGGTGCTCGGCGGGCTGGGGGTGGCCATCGGGATCGCGCTGAGCGCGCTGCTCGCCCAGGAGACCTCGGGCTCCGAGGCCCTCTCGGGGCTGGCCGCGACCTCCAGCGTCGCCGGCACCGCGGTGCTCGCGCTGCCGCTCGCCTCGCTGATGTCCCGGCGCGGGCGGCGGGCGGGGCTGGTGCTGGCGTATCTGATCGGTGCGGCGGGGGCCGCGCTGGTGGTGCTGGCCGCGGTCGTGGGGAGCTTCCCGCTGCTGCTGCTCGGCATGGCCGCCTTCGGCGCGGGGTCCTCCGCCAATCTGCAGGCCCGGTTCGCCGCCGCCGACCTCGCCGAGCCGCGGCACCGGGGGCGCGCCATCGCCACGGTGGTCTGGGCGACGACGGTGGGCGCGGTGCTCGGCCCGAACATCGCCGGGCCGGCCGGGCGCAGCGTCACCGGGCTCGCCGACGGCCGCATACCGGCGGCGGCCGGGCCGTTCGTCTGGGCCGCCGGGGTGTTCCTGGTGGTGGCGGTCGTGGTCGCGGTGGCCCTGCGGCCCGACCCGCTGCTCACCGCGCGGGCGCTGCTCGGCCCCCAGGACTCCGGGCGGCCGGAGAGCCGCTCCCTGCGCGCCTCGGTGGCGGCCGTGCGGGTCTCGCCGATGGCGCGCCTCGCCCTGCTGACCATCGCGGTCTCGCACACCGCCATGGTCGCGATCATGGTGATGACGCCGCTCGACCTCGTCCACCACGGCGCCGACATCGAGTTGATCGGGCTGGTCTTCAGCAGCCACATCCTCGGGATGTACGCCTTCTCGCCGGTGATGGGCTGGCTGGCCGACCGCTCCCCCGGCGGGCCGCCGGCCCCGGGCGCGGCCCCGGTGGGGCGAATATCCGTGATCGGGCTGTCCGTCGTGCTGCTGTCACTGGCCGCGCTGCTCGCCGGCACCGCGCGCGGCGACCACGTGCAGAGCGCCGCCGCCCTGTTCCTGCTGGGCCTGGGCTGGTCGGCCGGGCTGGTGGCGGGCTCCGCGCTGCTCACCGACTCGGTGCCGCAGGAGGCCCGGGCGGGCGTGCAGGGGCTGGCGGACCTGTCGATGAGCTCCCTCGCCGGGGCGGGCGGCGCGCTGGCCGGCGTGGTGGTCGCGCAGGCCGGATACGGCTGGCTCAACGCGCTGGGCGCCTGCCTGCTCGTACCCGTGGCTGTCCTTGCCCTGCTGACTCGTGGCAGGATGCCGCGCACCAGCTGACGGAATGACCGCCTCCAGGGAGGACGTGGGAGTGAGCAAGCAGATCGCCCTGCTGCGCGGGATCAATATCAGTGGCCATAACAAGATCCCCATGGCCCGCCTGCGCGAGGTCCTCACCGAGCGGGGCTACGGGAACGTCACCACCTACGTGGCCAGCGGGAACATCGTCTTCGACGATCCCGGCACGGTTCCGGAGAAGACCGCGGTGGCGGTCGCGGCGGCGATCGAGGAGGAGTTCGGGCTGCGGATCCCGGTGGTCGTGCGCACCCGTGACGAGATAGCGCGGCTGGTCAGGGACAACCCGCTCCCGGAAGGCCCGGCCGAACCCGCGCGCTTCCTGGCGGTGTTCCTCTCCGCCGAGCCGCACGGCACCTGGTTCCAGCAGGACGATCCCGCGCTCTACGAGCCGGACCGCTATGCCATGGGCGACCGGGTCGTCTACGTCTGGTGCCCGAACGGCCTGGGCACCTCGAAGCTCGCGGCGAAGTTCGCCAACCGCAAGCTCGCGATCACCGCCACCGCCCGGAACTGGAACACGGTGCTCAAGTTGCTGGAGTTGGCGGACGAGTAGAGAGGGGTGGACCTGTCCGGAGTCGTCCGGACGGTCGGAGCCGCTCGGATCACTCAGGAGTCGCCGTATGAGCCCGCTGGACCGCCGACGTTTCCTCACCTCCGTCGGAGCGCTCGGCGCATTCACCACCTCCGGCCTCGAACCCGCCGCAGCGCACGACGGACCCGGCGGCGGCGCGGCGGACAGGGCGGACGGCAGCGACGGCATCGACGACATGGACGGTATGGACACCGCACCCGCGGCCGAGGCCCTGGCCCGGCTGCTGCCCGGCCACCACACCCAGATCCGGCTGCACGCGCTGCCCGCGGACTCCGGCGGCGACCGCTGGACCGTGCGGGCGGTTCCCGGGGGGCTGGCGGTCGGGGGTACGACGCCGGCGGTCATGGTCGCGGCCGTCGGCACGTACCTGCGGCAGACGGCCCGCGCCGACATCTCCTGGAACGGCGAGCAACTCGCCCTCCCCCCGCGGCTTCCCGCCCCCGCCGCCCCCCTCGCCGGCCGGGCCCTGGTCCCCCACCGCTTCGCCGGCAACGACACCGTCGAGGGCTACACCGGCGCCTACCGCACCTGGGCCCAGTGGGAACGCGCCCTGGACGTCCTGGCCCTGCACGGCGTCAACGAGGTGCTGGTCCACGTCGGCACCGACGCCCTCTACCACGCCGTCCTGGGCGAGTTCGGCTACTCCGACGCCGAGGCCCGCGCCTGGATCCCGGCGCCGGCCCACCAGCCCTGGTGGGTGCTGCAGAACATGTCCGCCTTCGGCGGCCCCGTCTCCGCCCGCCTGCTCGCCGCCCGCGCCGAACTGGGCCGCAGGATCACCCACCGGCTGCGCGAGCTCGGCATGACGCCCGTCCTGCCCGGCTACTTCGGCACCGTCCCCGAGGACTTCGCCGTCCGCAACCCGGGCGCGCGGGTCGTACCGCAGGGCGGCTGGGTCGGCTTCCAGCGCCCCGGCTGGCTCGATCCGCGCGATCCCCACTTCGCCCGCGTCGCCGCCTCCTTCTACCGCCGCCAGCACGAACTGCTGGGCTCCGACCGCTCGGCCGGGCTGTACAAGATGGACCTGCTGCACGAGGGCGGACGGCCCGGCGACGTCCCCGTCGGCGAGGCCGCGCGGGCCGTCGAGGCTGCGCTGCGCACCGCGCGCCCCGAGGCGCTGTGGGCGGTCCTGGGCTGGCAGCACAATCCGCGCCGGGAGATCCTGCAGGCCGTGGACCGCACCCGGATGCTGATCCTCGACGGCCTCTCCGACCGCTTCCCCACCGTCGTGGACCGCGAGGCCGACTGGCTGGGCACCCCGTACGCCTTCGGTTCCATCTGGAACTTCGGCGGCCACAGCGCGATGGGCGCCAACACCCCCGACTGGCTGGAGCTGTTCCCCCGCTGGCGCGACAAGGCAGGCAGCGCGCTGGCCGGGGTGGCGGTGCTGCCGGAGGCCGCCGACAACAACCCGGTGGCGCTCGCCCTGCTCACCCAGCTCGCCTGGACACAGGGGGAGATCGATCCGGCGGCCTGGTTCCGCTCGTACGCCCTCTCCCGCTACGGCGCCCCCGACGAGCACGCCGCCGCGGCCTGGGAGGTGCTGCGCACCACCGCGTACGGCACCCGGCGCACCGACTCCTTCAGCGAGTCGGCCGACAGCCTCTTCTGCGCCCGCCCCGCGCTCACCGCCGCGGCCGCCGCCGCCTGGAGTCCGCGCCGGGAGCGCTACGACACCACGGCCTTCGACCGCGCCCTGACCGAACTGCTGGCGGTGGCGCCGCGGTTGCGCGCCAGCTCGGCCTACCGCTACGACCTGATGGACGTGGCGCGCCAGGTCCTCGCCAACCGCAGCCGGCTGCTGCTGCCGCAGCTGCGGGCGGCGTACGAGGACGGAGACCGGGCCCGCCTGGGTGAACTGTCGGCGCTGTGGCTGGAGTTGATCCGCCGCTCGGACCGGATCGTCGCCACCGACCCCCAGCACCTGCTCGGCCGCCATCTGGCCCAGGCCCGCTCCTGGGCGGCGGACTCCCGCGAGGCCGCCCGGCTGGAGTACGACTGCCGTTCCCTGCTGACGACCTGGGGGCCGCGCTCCGGCAGCGAGGCGGGCCTGCACGACTACGCCAACCGCGACTGGCAGGGGCTGCTCGGCGACTTCTACCACGGCCGCTGGGCGCGCTACCTCGCGGAGCTGGACGCCGCGCTGGCCGAGGGCCGCGCGCCGCGGGAGATCGACTGGTTCGCGCACGAGGACGGCTGGGCGCGGCAGACGGGCGGCGGCTATCCGACCGAGCCGCAGGGCGACATCACGCTGCTGGCCGGGGAGTTGGCCCACGCCCTGGCCCGCGACCCGCACCAGGTCCTGCTGAGCGCCGCCGTCTCCCGGGGCGCGGACTCATCCGTCACGCTCACGGCCACGCTGACCAACCGCAACGGCTTCGCCGCCGCCCGCACGGTGGGGCTGCGGCTGCCGCTTCCGCCGGGAGTGCGGGCCGAGGCGCTGACACCGCTGTACGCCGACGGGTTGGCGCCCGGCCGCTCGCTCACCGCGCGCTGGCGGCTCCCCCTCCACGACGCCTCCGAGCCGGTGCTGCGGCTGCCGGTGCGCGCGGAGTTCACCGCGGCGGGGCGGGCGGGGAGCGCCGTCGCCGCCGTGCGGCTGGTCGCGGCGCCGGGGGTGGCGGCCCCGTACCGTACGGCCGACTTCAACCAGGCGGTCTTCGGCGCCTCGGGCGCCCGGCTGGCGATCGAGGGCGGGGGCGCCGATCTCTGGGGGCGGACCAGTCAGTTCGGTGCGGTCTATCGCGCGGACGCCCTGGCCGACGGCGCCACCGCGACCGTGCGCGTCACGGGCCAGGAGGCCACGGGGCCGTGGGCGCGCGCCGGACTGATCGTACGCTCGGACCTGGCGGTGCAGGGCGCTCCCGGCTTCCTCAACCTGGCGGTGACGCCCGAGCACGGCTGCGTGCTCTCGTGGGACACCGACGGCGACGGGACGCTGGACGCGAACAGGCCGGCGGGCGCCTTGCGGCCGCCGGTACTGCTGCGCCTCACCCGCAACGGCGACACGTACACCGGCAGTTGCTCGGCGGACGGCGCGCGCTGGCAGCAGGTCGGCTCGGCCACCGTGCCGGGCGGCGGGGCGGCAGCGGACGTGGGCGTCTTCATGACGGCCGCCGGAACGCGGCGCGGGGTCGCGGAGTTCGAGGACTTCACCGTGGCCTGATCCCGCAGCCTGGGACCACGGCGGAATCCGGCGGAAAACCACTGCCCCGCGCGCACCCGCGCCCGTACGCTCGCAGCACGATGGACGAGAAGAAACTGATCCGCACCTCCAAGCGCCTCTCCCACTGCCTGCGCCACGACCCGGGCCGCTACGGGCTGCGGCTGGACGAGGCGGGCTGGGTGGCGGTGGACGAGCTGCTGGCGGCGCTG
Organism: Streptomyces polyrhachis; assembly: GCF_042663125.1. Classification (NCBI taxonomy): domain Bacteria; kingdom Bacillati; phylum Actinomycetota; class Actinomycetes; order Kitasatosporales; family Streptomycetaceae; genus Streptomyces; species Streptomyces polyrhachis. The sequence goes on from NZ_JBHSZO010000001.1 coordinate 69,010, forward strand.
GCGCGGCACGACGCGGGCGTCACGCGGGCGGAGTTGGAGGCGGTCGTCGCGGGCAACGACAAGCGGCGCTTCGCCTTCTCCGACGACGGCCGCCTGATCCGCGCCAGCCAGGGCCACAGCATCCCCGTGGACCTGGGGTACGAGGCGGCGGTGCCGCCGCCGGTGCTGTACCACGGCACGGTGAGCGCCGCCCTGGGTGCGATCCGGTCCGAGGGCCTGCGCCCGATGCGCCGCCACGCCGTGCACCTGTCGGCCGAGGTGGAGACGGCCCGGCGGGTCGGCGCGCGGCGCGGGCGGCCGGTGGTGCTGCGGGTGGCGGCGGGCGAACTGCACGCGGCGGGCCGGGAGTTCCGGCGCAGCGCCAACGGGGTATGGCTGGTGGACGCGGTACCACCGGAGTACCTGGCCTCGTACGAGGACTGAGCAGCGGGAGCTTGCCATGCGGGTTTCGCCCGACGTGCACGACGCCCTGGACGCGGGGCGCCCGGTCGTCGCCCTGGAGTCGACGATCATCGCGCACGGCCTGCCCCGGCCGCGCAACGCGGCCGTCGCCGTCGAACTGGAGTCCCTGGTACGGGAGTCGGGCGCGGTCCCGGCCACCGTCGCGGTCATCGACGGCGTCGCGCACGTGGGGCTCGGCAAGGCGGAGCTGGACCGGGTCGCCCAGGACGGGGCGATGCGCAAGCTGGGCGCCCGCGACCTCGCCGCGGCGTGCGCGCTGGGCGCCTCGGGCGCCACGACCGTCTCCGCCACCGCGCACCTCGCCGCCCGCGCCGGCATCCGGGTCTTCGCCACCGGCGGCCTCGGCGGGGTCCACCGCGACTGGACGAGCACGCAGGACGAGTCGGCGGACCTGGCGCTGCTGGCGCGCACCCCGATCGCGGTGGTGTGCGCGGGGGTGAAGTCGATCCTGGACGTGGGCGCGACGCTGCAGCGGCTGGAGACGCTCGGCGTGACGGTCCTGGGCTACGGGACGCGGGAGTTCCCCGGCTTCTACCTGCGCTCCTCGGGCCATCCGGTGGACTGGACGGTGGACGGCCCCGCGCAGGCCGCGGCGGTGCTGCGGGCACAGGAGGAGCTGGGCGTGGCGTCGGCGGTGGTGGTCGCCAACCCGGTCGCGGAGGCAGCGCAGTTGGACCCGGCCCTGCACGACCGGGTGCTGGCGGCCGGGCTCGCGGCGGCCGGGCGCGAGGGGGTGTCGGGGCAGGCGGTGACGCCGTTCCTGCTGGCCTACCTCACCGAGCACACGGCGGGCGCGTCGCTGGAGGCGAACCTGGCGGCGGTGCGCGGGAACGTCCGGGCGGCGGCGGAGATCGCCGGGTGCCTGTAGCCGACGGGGGCCTGCTGGTCGTCGGCGACGTCGTCACGGACCTCGTCGCCCGCCACACCGGCCCCCTGGCCGCCGGTACGGACACCGCGGCCCGCATCCGTACGCTGCCGGGCGGCGCCGGCGCCAACGTGGCCGCCTGGGCGGCGCGTTGCGGCCCCGTACCGGTGCGGCTGCTCGCCCGCGCGGGCCGGGACTCGGCCGCCTGGCACGAGGCGGCGCTGCGCCGGGCGGGCGTGGAGCCGTGGCTGCGGATCGACCCGGAGCTGCCCACCGGGGTGGTGATCGCGCTGGTGGACGGCGCCGAGGCGGGCGAGCGGACCTTCCTCACCGACAGCGGCGCCTCCTTCGCACTGGGCCCGGCGGACTGGGACGCGGCGCTGCTGGCGGGGGTGCGGCACGTGCACCTCTCCGGCTACCTCCACTTCACCGCACCGGGGCGGGAACTCGCCGCGCTGGTCAGGGAGTCGGCCCACGCGCAGGGCGCGACGGTGAGCGTGGACCCCGCCTCGGCGGGCTTCATCCGCGTGCTGGGGGTGGGCCCGTTCCTGGCCGCCGTGCGCGGCGCCGACCTGCTGCTGCCGAACGCCTCCGAGGCGCTTCTGCTCACGGGCCGCGTCCACGTACGGGAGGCGGCCGAGGAGTTGAGCCGTATCCACGGCACGGCGGTGGTGACGCTCGGCGCGCACGGCGCGCTGGTCGCCCAGGACGGGAGGCCGACCGCGCGGGTCCCGGCGGTGGCGGCGCGGGTCGTGGACACCACGGGGGCGGGCGACGCCTTCACCGGCGCCTTCCTCGCGGCCCGGCTGACCGGCGCAAAGCCCCGGGAGGCGGCGCGGGCGGGCTGCCGGGCGGCGTCGACGGCGGTGACGATCGTGGGCGGGCGCCCGCCCGCCACGACTCAGGACCAGCCGTAGCGCAACCGCAGCCGGTGGACGACGAGGTGGAAGCGCTGGCGGTCCAGCGCGCACGCCTCGCGGCGCATCCCCGCGGGATGCACGCGCAGCACGCGGTCGAGGTCCACCCAGGAGTCGCGCCCCGAGCGGTCCCAGGGACCCGAGCCCAGCGCCACCCACTCGCGGTCCTCGTCGTGCCGCTTGGAGGACAGCTGGACGGCCAGCAGCGTGCCGGCGCCCTCGCGGGCCACCACCAGCACCGGGCGGTCCTTGCCGCGGCCGTCGTTCTCCTCGTACGGCACCCACGTCCAGACGATCTCGCCGGGGTCGGGGTCGCCGTCGGGGTCGGGGGCGTAGGCGGTGCGGACGCTCCCCGCGCCGCGGGGCTCCATCTCGACCGTGGCGCCGGGGCCGTACTGACCGGGGTATGCGGGGCTGGGGTTCGTTTCGCTCACGGGCAGGCACGTTAGCGTGCGGCGGCCGGTTTGGGCTACGCGCCGGTAGGGCGCACCCTGGAGGGAGGGAGTTGAGCGGCATGCCCCGTACCGGCGACGAACCGATCCACGCGCGCAGTCCGCTGCGGATGCGCTTCTGGCTGGCGCTGTGGGGGACGGCGCTGATGATCGCGCTCACAGTGGGCTTCGCGCTCACCGAGCGCCCCGGCTGGGCGGCGGGGACGGCCGCGCTGGCGGCGCTCACCGCCGTGGACCTGCTGCTGATCCGCCGCCACATCCGCCAGGGGCCGCACTACCAGCCCGGCCCCGACATCCCGCCCTACGCACCGGCGGACCCGCCTGCGGACGGGGACGGAAGAACGAAGCGTCCCGGGGAGGACCCCCGGGACGCCGGTGGGGAGCGCTGAACGGCCACGGCACGTGGCACGCCGGCGCCCCGCCTCAGCCGCTCTTGCGGCGGAACTCCCGCTTGCTGCCGGCCGGCCCGCGCCCGCCGTGGACCTTCGAGCCGTCCTGCCCGGGGCCGCGGCCGCCCTTGCCGCCCTTGCCCTGCTGCTTGCGCGCCAGGGCCTCGCGGAAGCGTCGCTTGACCGCGTCCTCCTGGTCCTCAACGGTCTCGGCAGCCTCGGCGGGCGGCGTCTGCGCCGTGTCCTCGCTGCTCGCTGCGTCTTCTGCGGTCATATACGGGCCCCAACTCTCTCGGCGATACGGGCCCAGCCTCGCACGGACAGCCCGCGGATGGCGAACGGATTGGCCCCACCTCGCCCGCCGGGGCGCCCGATGGCGGGAAAACCCCCTGCTCGGGGAAGGCTGTCAGAGGCACCCTGTAGCGTTCGCGGCTATGGACTACCACCAGGTGCTCGCCGAACTGGAGTCGGCCGAACGGGAGCTGGGGCTCGACGCCCTGGATCCGGACGAAGCCGACCCCGAGCCCACCGTGCCCCAGCCCCGCCGCCCCCTGTCCCCCCGTCTGATACCGGGCCACCGCACCCCCTGACCCCGCGCACCGGGCCCGACCGGCGCCGCCGGGCGTCAGGGGCAGCCCGGGTTGTCGGCGTCCACCGCGAGGGGGGCGTTCTTCGGGATCAGGTAGGTGAGGTAGAGGACGACCGGTTCCGGGCCGAGGTTGCGGCCGATGTGGATGTCCCTGGGGCCGCCCGTCTCCAGGACCGTGTCGCCGGGGCCGGAGACCTCCACCGTGCAGCCCTTGGCCTTGGTGCGGGTCAGGGTGCCCTCCTTCACCACCGCCAGGACCTTGCCGGGGTGGTAGTGCCAGCCCGTGGAGCCGCCGGGGGCGATGGTGACCGTGCGGAAGACCACGTCCGTGGGGCCCTTGGTCCGTATGTCGAGGCTGTCCGCCGAGGTGCCCCTGGCCAGCTCCGCGGCCGTCACCCCCGAGCCGGGCGTGGCGGTCGCCGCCGTGGGCAGGAACGCCAGCGCCGCGATGCCGGCAAGTACTATCGCGCCCTTGAGCAGTCGGGCCCAACTTCCGTATCTCATCTACGATTTCCCCCTCAGTGGCCGCACGCGTAATCGAACGCGGCCACCCTAGCGGGGACGCTCACCCCCCGGACAGGCGATCTCCGGCCAGGCGCGCGGCCTCGGCTCGCAGCTGCGCCCACAGCTCGCGCACCCGGGGCTCCAGCTCCGCCAGCGGCCCGTCGTTGGGGATCACGTGGCCGGCCACCGCCAGCCGCTCCTCGCGCGTCGCCTGCGCCGCCATCCGCGCCCGCGCCTCGTCCTGCGTCATCCCGCGCAGCTCCACCAGCCGCCGCAGCCGCGTTCCGGTGCCGGCGTCCACCACGACCACCGTGTCGTAGAGCGGGGCGAGGCCGTTCTCCGCGAGCAGCGGCACATCGTGCACGGTGATCGCCTCGGGGCCGGCCGCGGCCTCCAGCTCCGCCGCGCGCGCGCCGACCAGCGGGTGCACGATCGCGTTCAGCGCGCGCCGGCGCGCCTCGTCCGCGAAGACGAGCGCGCCGAGCCGGGGCCGGTCCAGACCGCCGTCCGGGGCCAGCACCTCCGGCCCGAACTCGGCGACGACGGCGGCGAGTCCGGGTGTGCCGACGGCGACCACCTCGCGGGCGATCCGGTCGGCGTCGATGACGATCGCGCCGTAGGAGGCGAGGAGCCGCGACACCTCGCTCTTGCCGGCGCCGATACCGCCGGTGAGTCCGACCTTGAGCATGCCAGCACCCTACGCGACGGGATGCCAGCGCCGATCAGCCCATCCGCGCAGCCCCCGCAGCGCCCTCAGCCCGCCTCGCCCTCCCCCTCGCGCTCGGCGAGGAAGCGCTCCAACTGGCGCCCCAGCTCCTCGGCCGACGGCAGCTCCGCCGACTCGGCGATCAGATTGCCCCGGCTCTCGCCGCCGGACGCCGCGTCGTACTGGTGCTCCAGCCCGCGGACCAGGCCCACCAGCTCGTCGTCGCCCTCGGCCACCTGCCGGTCGATCTCGTGGCGCACCCGCAGCGCCTCGGTACGCAGTGCGTGCGCCACCGAGGGCAGCACCAGCCCGGTGGCCGCGGTGATCGCCTCCAGCACGGTCAGCGCCGAGTCGGGGTAGGTGGACCGGGCGAGGTAGTGCGGGACGTGCGCGGCGACACCGAGCACGTCGTGGCCGGCCTCCGCGAGGCGGTACTCGACGAGCGCCTCCGCGCTGCCCGGGACGGTCGCCTCGTCGAAGTAGGCGGTGTGGCCCGGGATCAGCTCGACGCGGTTGCCGTGCGGGGTGATGCCGACGGGACGGCTGTGCGGCACGCCCATCGGGATGCCGTGGAAGTTCACGGAGAGGCGGACGCCCAGCCGCTCGACGATCTCGCGCACGGCGGTGGCGAACGCCTCCCACTCCACGTCCGGCTCCGGCCCGGACAGCAGCAGGAACGGCGCTCCGGTGGCGTCGCGCACCAGGTGCAGTTCGATGACCGGGGCGTCGTACGCGGCCCAGTGGTCGCCCTTGAACGTCATCAGCGGCCGGCGCGCCCGGTAGTCGACCAGCCGGTCGTGGTCGAAGCGCGCCACGACCTCGTGCGGCATCGCGTCCAGCAGCCGCTCGACGAGTTGTTCGCCGGTCTCCCCGGCGTCGATGAATCCGTCGAAGTGATACAGCATGACCAGGCCGGCCGAGTCGTGGTCCGTGATGGCCTCGACCGCGGCGAGCCCGCTGGGGTCCCATTCGTACATACCCATGTAGCTAGTCAACTTCCGCACCCGCGCGGTGATTCCCGCCGCCCTTACGCGCAGGGCGAACCCACCCGCGCACCCCCGGAAAAGCGGGCGGGAAAAGCGGGCGGGCCCGCCCCCCGAAGGGGACGGGCCCAACCACGTGCCGCAGTGCGACGGTGACCTCGAAGGTCAGCTCTGGCCGCCGGCCAGCTTCTCACGGAGCGCGGCGAGCGCCTCGTCGGAAGCCAGGGCGCCGGAGTCCTCGGCGGTCTCGGAGGAGTACGAGCCACCGCCGCCGCCACCGGACGCGACCGGAGCGGCGTCGCCGCCCTCGGCCGCGGCCTGGGCGTCGGCCTCACGGGACTTGACGACCTGAGCCTGGTGCTGCTCGAAGCGGGTCTGGGCCACGGCGTACTGGCCCTCCCACTCCTCGCGCTGCTTGTCGAAGCCGTCCATCCACTCGTTGGTCTCCGGGTCGAAGCCCTCGGGGTAGATGTAGTTGCCCTGGTCGTCGTACGTGGCGGCCATGCCGTACAGGGTCGGGTCGAACTCGACCTCCATCGGCTCGGCACCGAAGGCCTCGTTGGCCTGCTTCAGCGAGAGGCTGATGCGGCGGCGCTCAAGGTCGATGTCGATGACCTTGACGAAGATCTCGTCGTTGACCTGGACGACCTGCTCCGGGATCTCCACGTGGCGCTCGGCCAGCTCGGAGATGTGGACCAGGCCCTCGATGCCCTCGTCCACGCGGACGAACGCACCGAACGGAACCAGCTTGGTGACCTTACCCGGGACGACCTGACCGATCTGGTGCGTGCGGGCGAACTGCTGCCACGGGTCCTCCTGCGTCGCCTTCAGCGACAGGGAGACACGCTCGCGGTCCATGTCGACGTCCAGGACCTCGACCGTGACCTCCTGGCCGACCTCGACGACCTCGGAGGGGTGGTCGATGTGCTTCCAGGACAGCTCGGAGACGTGGACCAGACCGTCGACGCCGCCCAGGTCCACGAAGGCACCGAAGTTGACGATCGAGGAGACGACGCCGGAGCGCACCTGACCCTTCTGGAGGGTGGTGAGGAACGTCTGGCGGACCTCGGACTGGGTCTGCTCAAGCCAGGCACGGCGGGACAGGACCACGTTGTTGCGGTTCTTGTCCAGCTCGATGATCTTGGCCTCGAGCTCCTTGCCCACGTAGGGCTGGAGGTCGCGGACGCGGCGCATCTCGACGAGGGAGGCCGGCAGGAAGCCACGGAGGCCGATGTCGAGGATGAGACCACCCTTGACGACCTCGATGACGGTACCGGTGACGATGCCGTCCTCTTCCTTGATCTTCTCGATCGTGCCCCAGGCCCGCTCGTACTGAGCGCGCTTCTTGGACAGGATGAGACGGCCTTCCTTGTCCTCCTTCTGGAGAACCAGGGCCTCGATCTCGTCGCCGACCTTGACGACCTCGTTCGGGTCGACGTCGTGCTTGATCGAGAGCTCGCGGCTCGGGATCACACCTTCGGTCTTGTAACCGATGTCGAGCAGGACCTCGTCCCGGTCGACCTTCACGATGACGCCGTCGACGATGTCGCCGTCGTTGAAGTACTTGATCGTCTCGTCGATCGCGGCGAGGAAGGCTTCCTCGTTACCGATGTCGTTGACCGCTACCTGCGGGGTGGTGGCGGTGGTCTCGGTGCTGCTCGTCATGTGGGTAAGGGCTCCGGTACGGACAGTGAGTCGTAGGTACTGCTACGCCGAGAGCCCGTTAACCGCACCACTGAAGCCGGACAGCCTTGACGGCGCCCTACACGGGAGCCTGCGAAGACTCCTGCGGAGCGCCTCGAGAACCGAGGGGACATACAACTGATGCGAGCGCGACCTGCTCTGTCTGAGGAGCGCAGGCCCGCAGCGCAACTTGTAGCATACGGGGGCAGCCGGGCAGGGTCAATGCGCGAAGAGGTGCACCTGGGGCAGCAGGGTGCATTTCCGGCGCGAATGGCCGTGAATGACCATGAGTTGCCAGAACCGACCGGTCCGAAATCAGAGCCGGCCGACCGCTGATCCGGAAGGTTGCGACGGTATCCGTGATGAACCAGGCCCCCGAACTCGACGACCCGGGCGACCCCTACGACGTCGACGAGGCCGCCCAGGCCGTGCGGCGCCGCGCCACCGACACGGAGAGCCGCGGCGCCAACCGCGGCTGGTGGGACCGCCACGCCGACGAGTACCAGAGCGAGCACGGCGCCTTCCTCGGCGACGACCGCTTCGTCTGGGGGCCGGAGGGCCTGGACGAGGAGCAGGCGGGGCTGCTCGGCCCGGTCGCGGGGCGCGACGTACTGGAGATCGGCGCGGGCGCGGCGCAGTGCGCGCGCTGGCTGGCCGGCCAGGGCGCGCGGCCGGTCGCGCTGGACCTCTCCCACCGCCAGTTGCAGCACGCGCTGCGCATCGCCGCCTCCGTGCCCGACTCCCCCGCCCTCCCCCTGGTGGAGGCGGACGCCTCGGCGCTGCCCTTCGCCGACGGCTCCTTCGACCTGGCCTGCTCGGCGTACGGGGCGCTGCCCTTCGTCGCCGATCCGGTGGCGGTGCTGCGGGAGGTGCGCCGGGTGCTGCGGCCGGGCGGTCGTTTCGTCTTCTCCGTCACGCATCCGATCCGCTGGGCCTTTCCGGACGAGCCGGGTCCGGAGGGCCTGTCGGTGTCGGCCTCCTACTTCGACCGCACGCCGTACGTGGAGCAGGACGAGGCGGGCGAGGCGGTCTACGTGGAGCACCACCGCACGGTCGGCGACCGGGTGCGGGACGTGGTGGCGGGCGGTTTCCGGCTGGTGGACCTGGTGGAGCCGGAGTGGCCGGCGTGGAACAACCAGGAGTGGGGAGGGTGGTCCCCGCTGCGGGGGCACCTGATCCCCGGCACGGCGATCTTCGTCTGCGAGCGCTGAGCCCTCGGCCGTACGGGCGGGTGGGCGCCCGGCGTCCGCCACCGGGGAGACTGGCCCCGTGACGCTGCGCCGTGAAGCCCTGGAGAGCCTGCCCGTACGCACCGCGCTGCCGGAGCTGCGCGCGGCGCTGGAGTCGGGCGGGGCGGCGGTGCTGTGCGCGCCGCCGGGGACGGGCAAGACGACGCTGGTGCCGCTGGAGCTGGCGGGGCTGACCGGGGAGGGCCCCGCGCGGCGGGTGCTCGTCGCCGAGCCGCGGCGCATCGCGGTACGGGCCGCCGCGCGGCGGATGGCGTGGCTGCTGGGCGAGCCGGTGGGGCAGCGGGTCGGCTTCACGGTGCGCGGCGAGCGGCAGGTGGGCGCCGGTACGCGGGTGGAGGTCGTGACGACGGGTGTGCTGCTGCGGCGCCTGCAGCGCGATCCGGAGCTGGCCGGGGTGGACGCGGTGGTCCTGGACGAGTGCCACGAGCGGCATCTGGACGCGGACACGGCGGTGGCGTTCCTGCTGGACGTACGGGCGGCGCTGCGGCCGGAGCTGCAACTGGTCGCCGCCTCCGCCACCACCGACGCGCAGGGCTGGGCGCGGCTGCTGGAGGCGCCGGTGGTGGCGGCGGCGGGGGTGTCGTATCCGGTGGAGGTGGTGCACGCGCCGCCGCTTCGGCCCGTACGGCCGCCGCACGGGATGTCGGTGGATCCGGCGCTGCTGGAGCACGTCGCGGGGGTGGTGCGCCGCGCGCTGTCGGAGCGGGCAGGGGACGTGCTGTGCTTCCTGCCGGGGGCCGGGGAGATCGCGCGGGTGGCGCGGCTGCTCGCCGGGGCGCCGGCGGAGGTGCTGCAGGTGCACGGGCGGGCGTCGGCGCAGGTGCAGGACGCGGTGCTCGCCGGGGACGGGGCGGGCCGGCGGGTCGTACTGGCCACCTCGGTGGCGGAGTCGAGCCTGACGGTGCCCGGGGTGCGGGTCGTGGTGGACGCGGGGCTGGCCCGCGAGCCGCGGGTGGACCATGCGCGGGGGCTGTCGGCGCTGACGACCGTACGGGCCTCGCGGGCCGCCGCCCGCCAGCGCGCGGGGCGGGCGGGGCGCGAGGCGCCGGGGTGGGCGTACCGCTGCTGGACGGAGGCGGAGGACGGCAGGCTGGCGCGTTTCCCCTCGCCGGAGATCGCGGTGGCCGATCTGACGGCGTTCGCCCTGCAGGCGGCCTGCTGGGGTGATCCCCAGGCGGCGGGGCTGGCGCTGCTGGACGCGCCGCCTGCAGGGGCGATGGCGGCGGCCGGGGCGGCGCTGCGGGCGATCGGCGCGGTGGACGGGGAGGGCCGGGTGACACAGCGCGGTCGGCGGATGGCCGGTCTGGGCGTGCATCCCCGGCTGGCGCGGGCCCTGCTGGACGGTGCGGCGGAGGTCGGCGCGCGCACGGCGGCGGAGGTGGTGGCGCTGCTGAGCGAGGAGCCGCCGCGCTCCTACGGCGACGATCTGGCGGCGGCCTGGCGCCGGGCCCGCACGGACTCGGACGCGTACGCGGCGAGGTGGCGCACGGAGGCGCGGCGGCTGGAGGGGGCGCTGGGGGCAGGAGGTGCAGGGGATGCAAGAGGCGCGAGCCCGTCCGGCCCCCACACCCGCCCAAGGGTAGGCGGCACCACCGACAACTCCCCCGCCCCGCCTGCCCGCTCCCTCCCGCGTGACGCCGCCGCCGGTCTGATCGCCGCGCTGGCCTTCCCCGAGCGGATCGCGCGCAGCCGCGGCGGGCACGGCTATCTGATGGTGTCGGGGACCGGCGCCGAGAAGGCCGCCGGGAGCGGCGCCGGCCGCAGCGCCGCCGGGAGCGCCGACCGCAGCACACCGGCGGCCCCCGAGTGGCTGGCCGTCGCCGTCGCCGACCGGCCCGTCGGGAAGGCCGCCGCCCGGATCCATCTCGCCGCGCCCATCGACGAGGGCACCGCCCGCGCCGCGGCGGCCGCGCTGCTGCGGACCGACGACGACATCCGCTGGGACAGCGCCCGCGCGGCCGTCACCGCGCGCCGCGTCACCCGGCTGGGCGCGGTCGAGCTGGCGGAGCGCCCGCTGCCCGCCCCGGACCCGGCGGCCGTACGGGAGGTGGAGCTGGCGGCGCTGCGCCGCGAGGGGCTGGGGCTGCTGCGCTGGTCGCCGGAGGCCCTCGCGCTGCGCCGGCGGCTGGACTTCCTGCACCGCACGCTGGGCGCGCCGTGGCCGGACGTCTCGGACGCGGCGCTGCTGGCGGGCGCCGGAGAGTGGCTGGGGCGGGGCGTGGCCCGTACGGACGTACGACAGGTGCTGACCGCGCTGCTGCCCTGGGCGGGCGGGGAGGCGGCGCGGCTGGAGGAGTTGGCGCCGGAGCGGCTGGAGGTGCCCAGCGGCTCGCGGGTGCGCATCGACTACGGGCCCGAGCAGCCGGTGCTGGCGGTGAAGCTGCAGGAGTTGTTCGGGCTGGCGCGGACGCCGACGGTGGCCGGGGTGCCGCTGCTGATCCACCTGCTCTCCCCCGCCGGGCGCCCGGCGGCGGTGACCTCGGATCTGGCGTCCTTCTGGGCGCGGGGCTATCCGGCGGTACGGGCCGAGCTGCGCGGCCGCTATCCGCGCCATCCCTGGCCGGAGGACCCCCGCGCGGCGCCGGCGACCCGGCGGGTGAACGCCCGGCGCGAGAGCGGGCGTTGAGGGGACGGACGGGGCCCCGGCGGATGTCCGCCGGGGCCCCGTCCGTTGCGTGCGTCCGCTACGGCGTCGGCGACGCGGTCGCCGTGTCGGTCGCCGCAGGGGTCGGCTCCGCGATCGGCGCGAGCGTCGGCGCCGTGGTCGGGTCGCTTGTCGGCGCCGGGCTCGGGTCCGTGGTCGGATCGGTCGTCGGGTCCGGCGTGGGCGTCGGCTCCGTGGTCGGCGCCGCGGTGACCGTCAGCGTCAGATAGACCGTCTTGCCGCCGGCCGCCTTGAGCTGGAGCGCGAAGGTGCCCGTGGTGCCGTCCGCGTAGAGCTGCGGGACCGACACCTGGCCGGCGGCGTCCGTGCGCAGCTCGCGGGAGCGCACCGCGCTGCCGTCGGCGGCCTTGAAGTACGGGCCCGCCGTGACGGCGTCCGGAGGGTCCGCGGAGGCGACGATCGTCGCGGTGACCGCCGTATCGGCGACGGCGGTGTCCCCGTCGGTGGCCTTGAAGCGTAGGCCGTCGGCGAAGGCGGTGGACTCCGCGGCGCTCAGCGCGCCGCCGCCGTCGACCCGGGTGAGCGCGTCAGCGGTACGGGCCGTGACGGAGGCGGCGAAGTCGACGCCGACTGTGGCGCGGGTGGCGAGCGCGGCGTGCACCGTGAAGGCGCCGGTCGTCTCACCGGCGAGGATGTCGGGCGCGGTGGCCGTACCGTCGCCGCCGGTGGTGACGACCGCCTCGCTCGCGCCGCCGGAGAAGCGGGCGCCGGTCGAACCGGTGATCGTGAAGCGGACCTTGACCGCGGCGACGCCGGAGCCGGCGTTGGTGGCGGCCTTGACGCTCACCCGCTCGCCGAAGGTCCGCCCCTGGACGGCGGTCAGGGCGCCGGTGCCGTTGTCGAGCAGCCGGGCCACGCTCAGCGCCGGGTCGGCGGGCGGGGGCGTCGGCGAGGGCGGGACGGTCCCGGGGGGCGTGCTCGACGGCGGGGTGGGGGCGGGCGCCGGCGGGTCGCCACCGCCGCCGCCACCGCCGCCGCGGCGCTCGCCCGCGTCGGCCGGCGGGTCGTCGCTGCGGGGGCCGGGCAGCGGGCCCGTCCCGTTGGGGACGGAGTGGGCGCCGGTGCGGTAGTAGTCGTACCAGTACAGGACGGTGCTCAGATACTCCCGCGAGGGGTTGTAGCTGAGAATGGCCTGTTCCCGGCCCTGCACGGTGGCCAGGTCGCGGTCGTGCGCGCAGAGGTAGCGGGCGGCGGCCAGCGCGGCGTCGAAGATGTTGTTGGGGTCGCGCTTGCCGTCGCCGTTGGCGTCGGCGCCCCAGGAGCTCCAGGTGCCGGGGATGAACTGCATCGGGCCGACCGCGCGGTCGTAGCGGGCGTCGCCGTCGTAGCGGCCGCCGTCGGTGTCCTTTATGTTCGCGTAGTCGCCGCCGTCCAGGACCGGGCCGAGGATGGGGCTGCGGGTCGTGCCGTAGACGTCGACCGCGCCGCCGCGGGCGTGGCCCGACTCGACCTTGCCGATCGCGGCGAGGAGCTGCCACTTCAGGTTGCAGCGCGGCTTGGCGCGGCGCAGCTGCGCCTCGGCCTTCTTGTACGCCTGCAGCACGGTGGCCGGGATGCCCGCCTCGTAGGCGCCCTGGGCGCCGGGGGAGGTGGTGGGGCTGTCCGGCACGGCGAGCGGCGGGAGGTCCGTGTAGTAGGGGGACCCGCCGGTGGCGGTGTCCTCCAGGTCCTCCAGCGCGATGTCCTCCGGCTTGCTGTCGCCGGGCCGGCCGTCGGCGACCGCCAGGAAGGTCTCCGGTGCCTGGGAGGCGGTGAGCGCGGCCATCGCCGCGGCGGCGACCGCCGTCGTCGCCGCTCCCCTACGCAGTCGCCGTCCGAATTGCGCCGCCATGATGCGTCGACCCTCCCGTTGTACCCCTTCGCGGCACTGGGCGAGCGCCGCGATCCCGGTGACCCTAACCCAACTGCCGGGGAGGATCTAGCAGTCACCTGCCGTGTACGACGCGCTTCGGCCGCCGGGCGGTTGCCGTTCATCCGGCGTGCACCGCCCGGGTGTGCCGACTGGTGCTCCGGCCGGCGTGCGCCACCCCTCCGCCGTGATCGGCGCGCCGCCCGTACGGGACTCAGTGCGCCGCCGACTCCCAGTCCCTACCCACCCCCACTGAGACGTCCAGCGGCGCGCGCAGCTCCACCGCCGAGGCCATCTCGCGGCGCACCAGCTCCTCCACCTCCGCACGCTCGCCGGGCGCGACCTCCAGCACGATCTCGTCGTGCACCTGCAGCAGCATCCGGGTGCGCAGCTCCCGCGCCCGCAGCGCCTCGTCCACCCGCAGCATCGCCAGCTTCACGATGTCGGCCGCGGTGCCCTGGATGGGGGCGTTGAGCGCCATCCGCTCGGCCATCTCGCGCCGCTGGCGGTTGTCGCTGTTGAGGTCGGGCAGATAGCGCCGGCGGCCGAGCATCGTCTCGGTGTAGCCGGTGGCGCGCGCCTCCTCCACGACCCGGTGCAGATAGTCGCGCACGCCGCCGAAGCGCTCGAAGTAGGTGTCCATCAGCTTGCGCGCCTCGGACGCCTCGATGTTCAACTGCGCGGCCAGGCCGAAGGCGGAGAGGCCGTAGGCCAGCCCGTACGACATGGCCTTGATCTTGCGGCGCATCTCGGCGTCGACCTCGGCGCTCGGCACGCCGAAGACCTGCGAGGCGACCGTGTCGTGCAGGTCCTCACCGGAGGTGAACGCCTCCAGCAGCCCGGCGTCCTGCGACAGGTGCGCCATCACGCGCAGCTCGATCTGGCTGTAGTCGGCGGTCAGCAGCGACTCGAAGCCCTCGCCGACGACGAAGCCGCGGCGGATCGCGCGGCCCTCGTCCGTGCGCACCGGGACGTTCTGCAGATTGGGGTCGGTGGAGGACAGGCGGCCGGTGGCGGCGACGATCTGGCTGAACGTGGTGTGGATGCGCCCGTCGGGCGCCACCGTCTTGATCAGCCCCTCGACCGTGGAGCGCAGCTTGGACTGCTCCCGGTGCCGCAGCATGATCACCGGCAGCTCGTTGTCGGTCTGCGTGGCGAGCCAGGCCAGCGCGTCGGCGTCGGTGGTGTAACCCGTCTTGGTCTTCTTGGTCTTCGGCAGCGCCAGCTCCCCGAAGAGGACCTCCTGCAGCTGCTTGGGCGAGCCGAGGTTGAACTCGTGCCCCGCCGCCTCGTGCGCCTCGGCCACCGCCTGCTGCACCGCGCCGGCGAACTGCTCCTCCAGCGAGCGCAGATGGGCGCCGTCGGCCGCGATGCCCGTGCGCTCCATGCGGGCCAGCAGCGCGGAGAGCGGCAGCTCCATCCCGCGCAGCAGCTCCAGCGCGCCGACCTCCGCCAGCCGCGGCGTGAACGCCTCGCCCAGGTCGAGCACCGCACGCGCCTGGCGCATCAGCGCCTCCGCCTCGGCGGTGCCGTCGGGGTCGTCGGAGTCCTCGGCCCCGAAGGCCAGTTGGCCGTCCTCGGCGGCGGGCTCCAACTCACGGCCGAGATACTCCACGGCCAGTTGTTCGAGGGCGAAGCCGCGGCGGCCCGGCTTGACGAGGTACGCGGCCAGCGCGGTGTCCATGGTGATGCCCAGGGCGCGCCAGCCGTGCTCGGCGAAGACCCGCTGCAGCGTCCGCGCGTCGTGGACGGTCTTGGGCGCCCCCGCGTCGGCCAGCCAGGCGGCGAAGGCCCGCTCGTCGGCCTCGTCCAGCTGCGCCGGATCGAACCAGGCGGCCGCTCCCCCGCCCTCCCCGGCGGCGGCCAGCGCGATCTCGCCGACCGAGCCCGCGCCCAGCTTCCAGCTGTCGACGGTGGCGATACCCAGGGCGCCCGCGCCGTGCTCCGCCAGCCAGGGCGCCAGCTCGCCCGCACCGATCAGCGTGCCCGCCACCTCCACACCAGGGGCGGCCGGCGCCTCCTCGGCCTCCTCGCCGCCCGGGTCGACGGCCAGCAGGCGGTCGCGGAAGTTCTGGTGGCGGAACTCCAGCGCGTCCATGACCGCACCGAGCGCCTCACGGTCGTACGCCCGCCGGGTCAGCTCGGCCGGGCCCGCGTCCAACTCCACGTCGCGCACCAGCTCCGTGAGGCGGCGGTTGAGCTTCACCGCCTCCAGGTGGTCGCGCAGACTCTGGCCCACCTTCCCCTTGACCTCGCCGGCCCGCTCGGCCAGCTCCGCGAAGGAGCCGAACTGGGTGATCCACTTGGTGGCGGTCTTCTCCCCCACGCCCGGGATCCCGGGGAGGTTGTCCGAGGGGTCGCCGCGCAGCGCCGCGAAGTCCGGGTACTGCGCGGGCGTCAGGCCGTACTTCTCCTGGACCTTCTCCGGCGTGAAGCGCGTCAGCTCCGAGACGCCCTTGGTCGGATAGAGCACCGTGGTGTGCGGTGAGACCAGCTGGAAGGAGTCGCGGTCGCCCGTGACGATCAGGACGTCGAAGCCCTGCGCCTCGGCCTGGGTGGCCAGCGTGGCGATGACGTCGTCGGCCTCGAAGCCGTCAACGGCGAAGCGCGGCACCCCCATCGCGTCCAGCACCTCCCCGATCAGACCGACCTGGCCCTTGAACTCCTCGGGCGAGGCGGAGCGGTTCGCCTTGTACGCCTCGAACTCCCGGGAGCGCCAGGTCGTGCGCGAGACGTCGAAGGCCACCGCCAGGTGCGTGGGCCGCTCGTCGCGCAGGGTGTTGGCCAGCATCGACAGGAAGCCGTAGACCGCGTTGGTGGTCTGCCCGGTGGAGGTGGAGAAGTTCTCCGCGGGCAGCGCGAAGAACGCCCGGTAGGCGAGCGAGTGCCCGTCCAGGAGGAGCAGCCGGGGCCGGCCTGTCTGCGAGGTTTTCGATGCGTTGTCAGCCACGGAACCGATCCTGCCATGCCCCACTGACAACGCGGACCGGTCGGCGCACGCGCGCACCCCCGGTGTGCGCACCCCCGGTGTGCGCACCCCCGGGGAGACCGCCGTCACTGCGGCCGTCCGCCGATAACGTGCACACTGCACACGTCATCCACCGCACCACCGATCGGAGCCGCCGCAGATGGCCGCACCCAAGTTCCCGCAGGAAGTCCTCGACGAGTTCGCCGGGGCGGGCCTGGACCTGGAGAAGCTCTTCTCCGCCGGCCGGCTCGGCGAGCGGATGGGCATCGAGATCCTGGAAGCCTCCCCCGGGCGGGTCGTGGCCACCATGCCGGTGGAGGGCAACACCCAGCCCTACGGACTGCTGCACGGCGGCGCCTCCGCCGTCCTCGCCGAGACCCTCGGCTCGGTCGGCGCGATGCTGCACGGCGGCGCGGCCAAACTGCCCGTCGGCGTCGACCTCAACTGCACCCACCACCGCGCCGCCGTCTCCGGCCTGGTCACGGGCGTGGCCACTCCGCTGCACCGGGGCCGCAGCACCGCCACGTACGAGATCGTCATCACCGACGAGCGAGGCCGCCGCGTCTGCACGGCGCGCCTGACGTGCCTGCTGCGCGAGGCGCAGGACAGCAACGTCCCCAACCCCCCGTCCGCGGCTTGACAACACGTTGACAGGGCGTCGACCACCGGTTGATCCCAGCATGCGGACCGCGTCGGGCCCCTTGCCGGGGGCCCGGCGTCCGACCTAGCGTTTCCGTATGGGCCTTGGTCATCGCGTACGTACGCGCCCCGCGCCGCCGCACACCACCGCGCGCCCGGCCGAGCGGCCGTGGTGAGCGCGCCCCCCGGCCCCGGGCCGACCCCCGGATCCGGCATCCAGCCGTTACCGGAAGTGATCGGATCGGACACCCCGCGTTTCGGCGACCGGCTCGGCGCACGCTGGTCCGCGCTCCCCCCGCGCCGCCGCCGCACGCTCCTCGCGGCGCTCGTGCTGGCGCTGCTCGCCGCCTTCGCCGGGCAGTACGCCGCCAGCCGCCCCGAGCCCCTGCCGCCTCCCGCGCCACCCTGGCCGTTCCAGTCGACGCAGTTCCGCTACCTGGGCCTGACCAGTCAACCCGCCGATCCCGCACGGGATTTCGCTATGCGGATCGCCGTCACCGTTATCAAGGGACCGCAGGTACGCATCGAGCGCCTCGCCGCCGACTTCCCGCAGCTGAAGATCACCGCCGAGCCCTCCCTGCCCACCGGATTCACCGCCGGACGAACCCGGACGCTCACCCTGCGGATGAGCGTCGCGGACTGCTCCGGGCTCCCCCTCGACGGCGGCCTCCCCTTCATCAACGTCACCCTGAGTAACGAACGCGGGAGGGAGGAGCAGTCCTGGATCCCCGGCGGCCACTACGCCCGCGATCTCTCCGCCGGGCTGCACGCCCTGTGCGATCAGTAAGAGGTGTCCTGGGCGCATACCCCTGAGCGGAACTGGACATTCTCACTATGCGGACAAGGCGGAGTGTCTCGATTCGACCGATTTATCCCGTCGAGGGCGTACACAATCGCCAACCGCCATAACAAGACAGTCACATCATGGGCCACCCCTCTGCCTCATCAGCTCTCACACGCCTAGAGTCACGGCCAGTCACCGCAGCCGGGCGAACTGCCGTTCACAACACCGAGCAATCACCCGGTCGGCGAAACGGCGCCGCAGACAGCCGGCGCCGTTCCAGGGGAAAGGATTGATCGTGCGTCACCGTTCCGTACTGATTCTCACCGCCGTGGTCACCACGGGAGCACTCACCCTCACCGCTTGCGGATCGCGCGACGACGACGGCAAGGGCAAGGGCACCGACGGCAAGAAGGTCACCGTCGTCATCGGCGTCGACGCCCCGCTCACCGGCGACCTCTCCGCCCTGGGCCTCGGCATCCGCAACTCCGCCGAACTCGCCGCGAAGACCGCGAACAAGAACAACGAGGTCCCCGGCGTCGAGTTCAAGATCGAGGCGTTCGACGACAAGGCCGCCCCCAACGAGGGCCAGCAGAACGCCACCAAGCTCGTCGCCAACAAGGACGTCCTGGGCGTCGTCGGCCCGCTGAACTCCAGCGTCGCCCAGTCCATGCAGGGCGTCTTCAACTCCGCCAAGCTGGTCCAGGTCTCCCCGGCCAACACCAACCCCGCGCTCTCGCAGGGCGAGGGCTGGGCGACCGGCGACAAGAAGCGCCCCTTCGAGTCGTACTTCCGCACCGCCACCACCGACGCCATCCAGGGCCCCTTCGCCGCGCGCTACCTCTTCCAGGACGCCGGTGTGAAGAACGTCTACGTCGTGGACGACCAGAAGACCTACGGCAAGGGCCTCGCGGAGACCTTCTCCAAGGAGTACACGACGCTCGGCGGCAAGATCGTGGGCACCGACCACGTCAACCCCGACGACCGCGACTTCAACTCCATCGTCACCAAGGTGAAGGCCGCCAAGGCCGACGCGGTCTACTACGGCGGTGAGTACCCGGCAGCCGGCCCCTTCAGCCAGCAGCTCAAGGACGCCGGCGTCAACATCCCGCTCATGGGCGGCGACGGCATCTTCTCCGGCGACTTCATCAAGCTCAACAAGAAGGCCGCCGGCGACCTGGCGACCTCCGTCGGCGAGCCCGTCGCCAAGATCGACACCGCCAAGCAGTTCGTCAAGGACTACGAGGCCGCGGGCTACAAGGACGCCTACGAGGCCTACGGCGGCTACTCCTACGACTCCGCCTGGGCCATCATCCAGGCCGTCAAGGCCGTCGTGAAGGACGGCGAGGTCCCCACCGACGCCCGCGAGCAGGTCATCAAGGCCATGTCGAGCGTCTCCTTCGCCGGCGTCACCGGCCAGGTCTCCTTCGACGAGTTCGGCGACACCACCAACAAGGCTCTGACCGTCTACAAGGTCGAGGGCACCGAATGGAAGGACGTCAAGTCCGGCAAGTTCGACGAGTAACCACGTCGGACACACCGCACTGACAGCACCGCAGTGAACGGCCGCGCGAGGGCGCCACGAGCGCCCTCGCGCGGACTTGTAACAACACCTTTTCCGTCCCACCCCCACGGAGGCCGCGCGGTGAACGAACTGCCGCAGCAGCTGGCCAATGGACTCATCCTCGGCGCGTTGTACGGTTTGATCGCGATCGGGTACACGATGGTCTACGGCATTGTCCAGCTCATCAACTTCGCCCACGGCGAGATATTCATGATCGGTGGCTTCGGAGCCTTCACGATCTACGCATACGTCCTGCCCGACGGCACGTCACTCGCAGTGGCACTCCCCCTGATGATCCTCTTCGGCGTCATCTGCGCGACCGGGGTCGGCGTCGCCGTGGAGCGGTTCGCCTACCGCCCCCTGCGCAACGCGCCCAAACTCGCACCACTGATCACAGCCATCGGTCTCTCCCTGGCCCTGCAGTACCTCATCTGGATGCGCTATCCCGAGGCCAAGAAGGACATCACCTTCCCCCAGTTCGAGGGCAAAGCCTTCGACCTCCTCGGCGCCACCATCCAGCGCGGCGACATCTTCGTCCTCATCGCCGCCCCCCTGTGCATGATCGCCCTCGGCTGGTTCGTCACCAAGACCCGCACCGGCCGCGGTATGCAGGCCACCTCGCAGGACCCCGACACCGCGAAGCTCATGGGCATCAACACCGACCGCATCATCGTCATGGCCTTCGCCATCGGTGCCGCGTTCGCCGCCATCGCCGCAGCCGCCTACGCCCTCAAGAACGGCCAGATCGGCTACCGCATGGGCTTCCTCATGGGCCTCAAGGCGTTCACCGCGGCCGTCCTCGGCGGCATCGGCAACATCTACGGCGCCATGCTCGGCGGCATCGTCCTCGGCCTCTGCGAAGCCCTCGCCACCGGCTACATCGACCAGATCCCCGGCATGCAGCAGTTCGGCAGCGGCTGGAAGGACGTATGGGCCTTCTCCCTTCTCATCCTCGTGCTGCTGTTCCGACCCCAGGGTCTGCTCGGCGAACGAGTCGCGGATCGGGCGTGATGCACCATGGCAACTGACCACAACCACGAGACCGCCCCGGTCATCCCGATGCCCGCCAAGGGCGCCGCCGCACTCACCGCAGTCGGCGCCCTCGCCACCGCGGTCGGCACCTTCCTGCCGTGGACCTGGACCTCCGAGTTCCCCGGCGACCTCACCTACTACGGCAGCCCCGCCGGCCTGCAGCTCGTCGCCCTCGCCGGCGCCCTGCTCACCCTGCTCTACGCCGCCGCCTGCCTCGGCATCCCCGGCACCCGCTGGCTGGCACCCGCCAGCGCCGAGAACGCCACCCTCTACGTGGCACTCGGCACCTTCGGCGCCGTCTGGTTCACCCTCATCGCCATCGCCGTCGAATTCGGCGGCCTCGCGAACCTCGACCCGGGCGGCTTCGCCTCCGGCGTCGGCGCCCTCCTCGCCCTGGCAGGCGCGCTCGGGCTGCCCGTCGACCGCACCAGCGCCACCGCCTGGGACTGGGCCGCCATCGGCAAGGGCACCGCGCTCGTCACCCTCATCGCGGTCATCCTCGTCCCCGAGGACTGGCAGTCCTACACCGCGACGGACCTCCTCACCGCCGCCGCCATCGGCGCCGGCGCCCTCCTCTTCCTCGTCCTCAAGAACGCACTGCGCCTCGGACACATCGCCCGCACCGTCAAGGCGAACGAAGAGACCTCCACCTGGATCGAGATCACCGGCATCATCGCCGCCTTCGCCGTCGGCCTGTACGTCTTCACCTACGGCATCGACACCGAAGGCGCCGAGGACTTCGTCGGCTACCTCATCCTCACCTCCCTCGCCTTCATCGGCCTGGGCCGCGCCGGCCTCATCGGACGCCTGAAGACCCTGACGCTCAAGCACCGCAACGTCACCTTCACCGCCGCCTTCGTCGCCGCCGCAGCGTTCCCCTTCACCCAGGAGAACGACGCCTACACCTCCGTCGCCACCAACATCCTCATCTTCGCGACGGTCGCACTCGGCCTCAACGTCGTCGTCGGCCTCGCCGGCCTCCTCGACCTCGGCTACGTCGCCTTCCTCGGCGTCGGCGCCTACACCGCCGCCCTGGTCTCCGGCTCCGCCGCCTCCAGCCTCGGCTTCCGCTTCCCCTTCTGGGCCGCGATGCTCACCGGCGCCGCGGTCTCGCTCCTCTTCGGCGTCCTCATCGGCGCCCCCACCCTGCGGCTACGCGGCGACTACCTCGCCATCGTCACCCTCGGCTTCGGCGAGATCTTCCGCCTCGCCATGCAGAACCTCAACGGCACCTCCGGCCCCAACGTCACCAACGGCTCCGCCGGCATCTCCAACATCCCCGAACTCGACCTGTTCGGCTGGAACTTCGGCGAAGCACACGACCTAGGCTTCGCCACCATCAACCGCTTCGGCAGCTACTTCCTGCTGATGCTCCTCGTCACCCTCATCGTCGTCCTCGTCTTCCGACGCGCCAGCGAATCCCGCATCGGACGCGCCTGGGTCGCCATCCGCGAGGACGAGACCGCAGCCACCGCCATGGGCATCAACACCTTCCGGCTCAAGCTCCTCGCCTTCGCCCTCGGCGCCGGACTCGCCGGACTCGCCGGCACCGTCCAGGCACACGTCACCACCACCGTCACACCCGAGCAGTACCTCTTCGCCAACACGGTGCCGCCCAACTCCGCCTTCCTCCTCGCCGCCGTCATCCTCGGCGGCATGGGAACGGTCAGCGGCCCCATCATCGGCGCCTCACTGCTCTTCCTCATCCCAGCCAAGCTGACCTTCCTCAACGACTGGCAGCTGCTCATCTTCGGCCTGGCACTCGTCCTCCTCATGCGCATCCGCCCCGAAGGACTCGTCGCCGACCGACGCAAGCAACTCGAGTTCCACGACACCGGTCAGACCGACGTCCCCAAGGACGCCACCGCGCTGACGAAGGTGGAGGCGTAACACATGACCACCAACACGCTCATCCCCGCCCAGCGCACCGGGAACCCGCTCCTCCAAGCCAGCGGCGTCACCATGCGCTTCGGCGGCCTCACCGCCGTCAAGGGCGTCGACTTCACCGTCAACCAAGGCGAGATCGTCGGCCTCATCGGCCCCAACGGCGCCGGCAAGACCACCTTCTTCAACTGCCTCACCGGGCTCTACGTGCCCACCGAGGGCACCGTGAAGTTCCGCGACAAGGTGCTGCCCCCCACGCCGCACAAGGTCACCGACGCCGGCATGGCCCGTACCTTCCAGAACATCCGGCTCTTCGCCAACATGACCGTCCTGGAAAACGTCCTCGTCGGCCGCCACACCCGCACCAAGGAAGGCCTCTTCTCCGCCCTCCTGCGCACCCCCGGCTTCAAAAGGGCCGAAATCGCCTCCGAGAAGCGCGCCATGGAACTCCTCGAGTTCACCGGCCTCGCCCACAAGCGCGACCACCTGGCCCGCAACCTCCCCTACGGCGAACAGCGCAAGCTGGAGATCGCCCGCGCGCTCGCCAGCGAACCCGGACTCCTCCTCCTGGACGAGCCCACCGCCGGCATGAACCCCCAGGAGACCCAGGCCACCCAGGAACTGGTCTTCGCCATCCGCGACCAGGGCATCGCCGTCCTCGTCATCGAGCACGACATGCGGTTCATCTTCAACCTCTGCGACCGCGTCGCCGTCCTCGTCCAGGGCGAGAAGCTCGTCGAAGGCACCGCCGAGACCGTACAGAGCGACGAACGCGTCGTCGCCGCCTACCTCGGCACCCCCTTCGAAGGCGACCCCGGAGCCGAGGAGGCAGCCGAGGTCCAGGCCGCCGAGGACGCCGCCCACGGCACCGTCTCCGACAGCACCACCAGCACCAAGGAGGACCGGTGACCGCACTGCTCCAGGTCGAGGACCTGCGCGTCTCCTACGGCAAGATCGAAGCCGTCAAGGGCATCTCGTTCAGCGTCGAAGCCGGCCAGGTCGTCACCCTCATCGGCACCAACGGCGCCGGCAAGACCACCACCCTGCGCACCCTCTCCGGCCTCCTCAAGCCCTCCGGCGGCAAGATCTTCTTCGAGGGCAAGCCCCTCGCCGAAGTCCCCGCGCACAAGATCGTCGCCATGGGCATAGCCCACTCCCCCGAAGGCCGGCGCCTCTTCCCGCGCCTCACCATCGAGGAGAACCTCCAACTCGGCGCGTACCTCCGCGACGACAAGGACGGCATCCAACAGGACATCCAGCGCGCCTACGACCTCTTCCCCATCCTCGGAGAACGCAGGAAGCAGGCCTCCGGCACCCTCTCCGGCGGCGAACAGCAGATGCTCGCCATGGGCCGCGCCCTCATGTCCCGCCCCAAACTGCTCATGCTCGACGAACCCTCCATGGGCCTCTCCCCGATCATGACGCAGAAGATCATGGCGACCATCGCCGAACTCAAGTCCCAGGGCACCACCATCCTGCTCGTCGAGCAGAACGCCCAGGCCGCGCTCTCCCTGGCCGACCAGGGACACGTCATGGAGGTCGGCAAGATCGTCCTCTCCGGCACCGGCCAGGACCTCCTGCACGACGACGAGGTCCGCAAGGCCTACCTCGGCGAGGACTGACACCCCTCCAAGATCGACACCGCGGCCCCCGTACCCCCTGGTGAGGGGGTACGGGGGCCGCGGCACGTTGCAGGAATCCGGACCTCAGGACGTCCCCGCCGCCTTCTTCGCCTGCTTCTCCTCGTCATCCTCGATGACCGCCTCGGCCACCTCACGCATCGACAACCGCCGATCCATCGACGTCTTCTGAATCCACCGGAACGCCGCCGGCTCCGTCAACCCGTACCGCGTCTGCAGCACACTCTTCGCCCGGTCCACCAGCTTGCGCGTCTCCAACCGCTGCGTGAGATCCTCGACCTCCTGCTCCAGCAGCTTCAACTGCGCGTACCGCGACACCGCCATCTCGATCGCCGGCACCACGTCACTCTTGCTGAACGGCTTCACCAGATACGCCATCGCACCCGCGTCCCGCGCCCGCTCGACCAGCTCACGCTGGGAGAAGGCCGTCAGCATCAGAACGGGCGCGATCGACTCCCCGCAGATCCGCTCCGCGGCCGAGATCCCGTCCAGCACCGGCATCTTCACATCCAGGATCACCAGATCCGGACGATGCTCCTCCGCCAGCTTCACCGCCGTCTCGCCGTCACCGGCCTCACCGACGACGACGTACCCCTCCTCCTCCAGCATCTCCTTCAGATCCAGCCGGATCAGCGCCTCGTCCTCGGCGATGACCACCCGGGTCACCTCCGGCGCGACAAGCGCCTCGCTCTCGGAGGCGACGACGGCCTCGGGGGTGATCTCATCAGATGCGTCGACGGGGCGGCTCACGGCGTGCGCTCCTTGGGGCCAGGGCAGGTAGGTCTCCATGAGCCTACCCACCGGCGGCGCAATGCCGTGAGCCGGTACACTGACGGTGGCAACCTGGCCGGGTTGGCGGAATGGCATACGCGAATGTCTCAAACACATTTGTCCGAAAGGGCGTGCGGGTTCGAATCCCGCACCCGGCACACATAGCTCGATCGCGTGAATATCGCGTAATGTGACCAACAAGCACCCTCCGTGACAGACGGTTGTCGAGTGCGACTCCACGGCGACTCGGTTCGCGATCAAGCTCTTGCCATGATCCGCAGTGGTTCCAAGAACGTAGAAGCAGCCAGACACCTGAACGTTCCCGTCGGGACGGTCAGCTACTGGCTGCATGAGGATCGGCGCAGACGAGGAACCCTGCCGGGCCGGAAGGAATCCGTCTGCCCCTTCTGCCACGGGGCAGACCTTGACCACCCCAGCTACGCGTACCTTCTGGGTCTCTATCTGGGTGACGGCCACATCATCCAGCCCCCCAGTCACCGCACCCCCAGCCTCATGATCACGTGCAGCAACACGTGGCCCGGTCTGATGGACGAGTGCGAAAGCGCCATGCGCGCTGTACTCCCCGACAACTCCGTCTGCCGCGTACGGCGCATCGGGTGCTACAACGTCAAAATCTACTCGAAGCACCTGTGGTGCCTGTTCCCCCAGCACGGCGAGGGAAAGAAGCACGAGCGTCCGATCCGGCTGGAGCCCTGGCAGCAGCGGATCATCGATGAGTACCCGTGGGAGTTCATCCGGGGGTTGATCCACTCCGACGGCAGTCGGATCACCAACTGGACCGTGCGCACCATCGCGGGCGAGCGGAAGCGCTACGAGTACCCGAGGTACTTCTTCACCAATACCTCGCGCGACATCCTGCGCCTCTTCACGGACGCCCTGGACCGGGTCGGCGTGGAGTGGAAGTCCGCGAACCAACGACGTGCGGCGCAGAACATCTCCGTCGCCAAGCGTGCCTCCGTTGCTCTCATGGATGCGCACGTGGGGCCCAAGTACTGAGCCGTCGCTACCGCTTGGCCGCCTTCAGGACCACGAACTTCGCGTTTGACGCGATCACCGTGCAGTTGCCGAAGATGCGCTTGAGGTGTTCGTGGTAGCCGAGGTGGCGGTTTCCCACCACGCGGAGTTCGCCGCCCTGGCGTAGGACCCGGTGGGCGTCCTGGAACATGCGCAGTGCTGTGCGGTCCGTTGTGGCCTGGTGGCTGTGGAACGGGGGGTTGTTGAGGACCACGTCCGCTGATGCGGTGGGGATGTCGGTGAGGGCGTCGGTGACGTGGAAGTCGGCTTGCGCCTCGGGGGTGTTGGCCTGCCAGGTGGCTTTCGCGGAGGCGATGGCCTGGTGCGACTCGTCGGTGAAGGTCACGTGGGCCCGGGGGTTGGCGGCTGCCGCCGCGGTACCGAGGATGCCGTTGCCGCAGCCGAGGTCGATGACGTCCACGGGGCCCGTACGGGTGGGGAGGTGGGCCAGGAGGAGTCGGGTGCCGAGGTCGAGGCGGTCGGCGCAGAAGATGCCGGCGTGGTTGGTGACGGGGTGGTCGGCGAGGGGGCCGGGGGTGGCGGGGGGCAGGGTGTAGGTGTGGGGCCAGGGGTTGGGGGGGCGGTGGAGGGTCTGGTCCGGTGTGGTGAGGATGAGGCGGGCCTTCTTGGCCGCGAGGGTGGTGCGGGTGGGGCCGACGAGGTCGCCGAGCAGGGTGAGGGTGGAGGTGTGGATCTCCTTCACCATGCCCGCGCCGATGACCGTGGCTCCGGGTGCCAAGGTGGGGGCGAGGCGGTGGAGTTGCTCTTCGAGGAGCGCGAGGCTCTTGGGGACGCGGAACAGCAGGAGGTCCGTGCGCGGGGGTGGGGTGTCCTGGGTGGTGAGGAGGGTGACGTCCTGCACCGGGAGGCCGTTGCGGGCGAGGTTGGCGCGGGTGGCCTGCTGGGTGAGGTGGGAGTCGGTGATCTGGACGGGGTGGTGGGGGGCGAGTGCGGTGGTGAGGGCGCCCCAGTGGTCGCCGAGGATGGTGATGCGGCCGGGGTCGCGGCCCTCGCGCAGTGCGGTGAGGGCGGGGCCGGGTGGGATGTGTTCCTCGGCCTTCGCGGTGAGGTCGGCGGGGGTGTCGCCGGCGAGGTAGTTCAGGAGGTATTCGTCGGCGGCGTCCCAGGCGCGGTGGGGGTCGCGGGGGTCGGCGGGGTGGCGGGCGAGGTGGTGGTCGCCGTGGGGGGTGCGGAGGCGGTTCATTACCGCTCAGGCTAGCCGAGGGTGGCGGTGGGGGTGGGGCCGCGGTGTTCGTACGACTGTCCTGTACGAACACCGCGGCCCGTTTGCGTGCCGTCGGGCCGGGGTGTCAGCCGCGGGTTTCGGTTTCGCCGATGTGGTGGACGCGGACGAGGTTGGTGGCGCCGGGGACGCCGGGTGGGGAGCCGGCGATGATGATGACGGTTTCGCCCTTGCGGCAGCGGCCGATGCGCAGGAGTTCCTCGTCGACCTGGGCGACCATTTCGTCGGTGCTCTGGACCATGGGTCCGAGGAAGGTCTCGACGCCCCAGGTGAGGTTGAGTTGGGAGCGGGTGGCGGGGACGGGGGTGAAGGCGAGGACGGGGATGGGTGAGCGGTAGCGGCTGAGGCGGCGGACGGTGTCGCCGGAGTGGGTGAAGGCGACGAGGTGGGTGGCGTTGAGGAAGTCGCCGATTTCGGCGGCGGCTCGGGCCATGGCGCCGCCCTGGGTGCGGGGTTTGTTGCGTTCGGTGAGGGGTGGGAGTCCCTTGGCGAGCATGTCCTCTTCGGCGGCGGAGACGATGCGGCTCATGGTTTTGACGGTTTGTACGGGGTATTTGCCGACGCTGGTTTCGCCGGAGAGCATGACGGCGTCGGTGCCGTCCATGACGGCGTTGGCGACGTCGGAGGCTTCGGCGCGGGTGGGGCGGGATGCGTCGATCATGGATTCGAGCATCTGGGTGGCGACGATGACGGGTTTGGCGTTGCGTTTGGCGAGTTTGATGGCGCGTTTTTGGACGACGGGGACTGTTTCGAGGGGCATTTCGACGCCGAGGTCGCCGCGGGCGACCATGATTCCGTCGAAGGCGTCGACGATGGCTTCGAGGTTGTCGACGGCCTGGGGTTTTTCGATTTTGGCGATGACGGGGAGGCGGCGCTTCTCCTCGTCCATGATGCGGTGGACGTCGCGGATGTCGTCGGCGTTGCGTACGAAGGAGAGGGCGATGGTGTCGACTCCGGTGCGCAGGGCCCAGCGGAGGTCTTCGCGGTCTTTTTCGGAGAGGGCGGGGACGGAGACGGCGACGCCGGGGAGGTTGAGTCCTTTGTGGTCGGAGACCATGCCGCCTTCGATGACCATGGTGTGGACGCGGGGGCCGTCGATGTGGGTGACTTCGAGGGTGACGCGGCCGTCGTCGACGAGGATGCGTTCGCCGGTGGTGACGTCGGTGGCGAGGCCGGTGTAGGTGGTGGAGCAGCCGGTGCGGTCGCCGTGGGTTTCGTCGACGGTGATGGTGAACTCGTCGCCTCGTTCGAGGAGTACGGGGCCTTCGTGGAAGGTGCCGAGGCGGATTTTGGGGCCTTGGAGGTCGGCGAGGATGCCGACGCTGCGGCCTGTTTCGTCGGAGGCTTTGCGTACGCGCGCGTAGCGTTCTTCGTGTTCGGCGTGGGTGCCGTGGCTGAGGTTGAGTCGGGCTACGTCCATGCCGGCTTCGACCAGTGCCTTGATCTGGTCGTATGAGTCGGTGGCGGGGCCCAGGGTGCATACGATCTTCGCTCGGCGCATGGTGTCGACTCTATGACTTACCGGCGGGTAGTGAACTGTTGGCGGGCTACTGTCCAACGTCCTTTGTGTGAAGGGATGTTGACAAACAGTAAAACGTGCACGGGGGTGCTCTTTTGAGCATTCGGTGGGGGTGATCCAGGGTTGCCGGTGATTCAGGGCTGTCGCAGATCAGCGGGTGTTGTTGCTGCGGGGGGTTGGGCGGCGGCTTGGGTGTCGGTGCGTGGTGCGGGGAGGAGGGGGCGGGTTTTCGGGGGGTGTTGGAGGCCGAAGGTGGTGAAGGCGGTGCGGCGGGGCAGGCGGTAGTGCTCGTGGCCGGTGAGGTGGTTGAGGATGCGGGCGCTGCGGTGGGCGGCGAGTCCGAGGTCGGGGGTGCCGACGCCGTGGGTGTGGCGTTCGGCGTTTTGGACGTAGAGGGCGCCGGGGATGTCGGTGTCGAGGACGAGCCGGTGGTGTTCGTCGATGCGGGGGCGGCCGGCGGTGTCGTGGGTGAGGTGGTCGGCGAGGGGGCCGAGGGTGCGGGCGAGGGGGCGTTCGCGGTAGCCGGTGGCGAGGATGACGGCGCTGGTGACGAGTCGTTCGCGGTGTGACTGCTGCTGGTGTTCGAGGTGGAGTTCGATCTGGGCGTTGCCGAGGCGGCCGGCGGTGCGGACGGTGACGCCGGGGGTGAGGACGGTGTCGGGCCAGGTGCCGCCGAGGGTGCGGTGGTGGAGTTCGGCGTGGATGGCGGCGATGGTGTCGTGGTCGATGCCCTTGTAGAGCTGCCACTGGCCGGGGAGGAGGGTGTCGCGGACGTGTTGGGGCAGGGCGTGGAAGTAGCGGGTGTAGTCGGGGGTGAAGTGTTCGAGGCCGAGTTTGCTGTATTCCATGGGGGCGAACGCGGGGGTGCGGGTGAGCCAGTGGAGGCGTTCGGCGCCGGTGGGGCGGGCGCGGAGGAGGTCGAGGAAGATCTCGGCGCCGGACTGGCCGGAGCCGATGACGGTGAGGTGGTCGAGGGTGAGGAGGTGGTCGCGGTGGGTGAGGTAGTCGGCTGAGTGGATGACGGGGACGGCGGGGGTTTCGGTGAGGGGGCGCAGGGGTTCGGGGATCCAGGGTTCGGTGCCGATGCCCAGGACGAGGTTGCGGGCGGTGAGGCGGGCGAGGGCCTGGGCGTGGCCGTTTTCGTCGACTTGGGTGAAGTCGATTTCGAAGGCGGCGAGTTGGGGGTTCCAGCGGATGGCGTCGGCTTGGTGGCCGAAGTGGAGGTGGGGGAGGTTTTCGCTGACCCAGCGGCAGTAGGCGTCGTATTCGGCGCGGTGGGTGTGGAGTTGTTCGGCGAAGTAGAAGGGGTAGAGGCGGTCGTGTTCGCGTAGGTAGTTGAGGTAGGTCCAGGGGCTGGTGGGGTCGGTGAGGGTGACGAGGTCGGCGAGGAAGGGGACTTGGAGGGTGCTGCCTTCGATCATGAGGCCGGGGTGCCAGCTGAAGTGGGGGCGGCGGTCGTAGAAGGCGGTGGTGAGGTTCTGGACGGGGTGGGCGAGGGCGGCGAGGGAGAGGTTGAAGGGGCCGATTCCGATGCCGATGAGGTCGAGGGGCTGCTGGTGGGGCGGGGTCATCGGGCTGGCCTGCCTTCCTTGACGGTGCTGTCTTCCCGGGTGGTGTGGTCCTCGGTGCGGGGGGCGGGGGTCTTGGTGGCGCGGGCGTGGTGGGCGTCTCGTACGAGGGCGGGGATGTCGGCGAGGTCGCCGGGGGTGACGTGGGGGTTGAGGAGGGTGGCTTTGAGCCAGAGGCGGCCGTCGGCGCGGGCGCGGCCGAGGACGGCGCGGCCCTGGGTGAGGAGGTCGCGGCGCAGGGCGGCGACGTCGTCGTCGGTGGCGTCGGTGGGGCGGAAGAGGACGGTGGTGAGGGTGGGGGTGGCGTGGAGTTCGAGTGCGGGTTCGTCGTCGATGAGGGTGGCGAGGTGGTGGGCGGCGCCGAGGACGGCTTCGATGAGTTCGGCGAGGCCGGTGCGGCCGAGTGCTTTGAGGGTGACGGCGATTTTGAAGGCGTCGGGGCGGCGGGTGGTGCGCAGGGAGCGGCCGAGGAGGTCGGGGAGGCCGGCGTCGGTGTCGTCGGGGGCGTTGAGGTAGTCGGCCTGCCAGGTGAGGGGGGCGGCGTCGGTGTGGTCGCGCAGGGCCAGGAGGCCGGCGGCGGCGGGCTGCCAGCCGAGTTTGTGCAGGTCGAGGGTGACGGTGTGGGCGTGCTGGAGGCCGTCGACGAGGTGGCGCAGGCGGGGGGCGAGGCGCAGGAGGCCGGCGTGGGCGGCGTCGATGTGGAGGCGGGCGCCGTGGGTGGTGGTGAGGGCGGCGAGGGCGGGGAGGGGGTCGATGGCGCCGGTGTCGGTGGTGCCGGCGGTGGCGACGACGAGGGTGGGGGCGAGGGCGCGGTGGAGGGCGGCGGCGAGGCGGGCGGGGTCGAGGATGCCTTGGGGGGTGGGCAGGGTGGTGGGTTGGGGCAGGCCGAGGAGCCAGGCGGCGCGGGCGATGCTGTGGTGGGCGTTGGCGCCGCAGAGGATGCGCAGGCGGGGGCCGTGGTGTTCGCGGGCGAGGAGGAGGGCGAGTTGGTTGGACTCGGTGCCGCCGGTGGTGAACAGGGCGTCGGGGGTGGTGGTGTCGCCGGGGGCGGGGGGGTAGATCTCGCGGGCGAGGGTGTGGGCGAGGAGGGTTTCGAGGGCGGTGGCGGCGGGGGCCTGGTCCCAGGAGTCGAGTGAGGGGTTGAGGGCGGCGACGGCGAGTTCGGCGGCGGCGGCGACGGCGAGGGGCGGGGTGTGCAGGTGGGCGGCGCAGTGGGGTTCGGCGGGGTCGGCGGCGCCGGCGGCGAGGGCGGTGGTGAGGGTGCGCAGGGCGGTGTGGGCGCCTTCGCCGCGGTAGGGGAGCAGGTCGCCGGCTTCTTCGCGTAGCTGCTTGGCCACGGCGTCGGGTCCGCCGGCGGGGAGGGGTCCGCCGCGGGCGGTGGCGCCGACGGTGAGGGCGTCGAGGGCGGTGTCGGTGAGGGGCCGTAGTGCGCGCGGTCCTGCGGGGCCGCCGGCGAGGGCGTTGCTGGTGGGCGCCCCGGGATCGGTTGCGGGCATGCGGCTCTCCTTGGGGGGGTCGGGATCGTTACGCTACTTCGGCTTTACGTGAACTATGCGGGTGTCGGGTGGAGTTCGCCCGTACGTGGGATGGGTGGGCGAAGGGTGAGGCCCCGCGCTGAGCTGCGCGGGGCCTCGTTCGGATGGGGTGGCGGGGGGTTGTCAGTCCTTCGTGTCCCGTACGCGCAGTGCGCGGCGCAGGTCGTCGAGCTGGTCGGCGAGTTTGCGGTGCAGGGCGGGGGTGGGGGTGGTGTCGCGCAGGGTGGTGTCGCCCAGGTCGAGGGTGGCGTGGTCGACGTGCGGGAGGGGGAAGGCGTGGCGGCCGGCGGCTTCGGCCATGGCGGGGCCGCGGCGTTCGGCGAGGGTGGCGGCGTCGGTGTAGTAGCGCGGTACGTAGGCGGCGGTGAGGTGCTGGTGCTCGGGCTGCCAGAAGCCCTGGGCGGTGGCGGTGAAGAGGTAGTTGGACAGGGCGTCGTCCGCGTCGAACATGGCGTTCCAGGCGGCTTCCTTGGCCTGGGGGGTGGGGAGGGCGGCGCGGCAGCGGGCGGCGCCCTCCTGGCCGGTGGCGCTGGGGTCGGCGGCGAGTTCGGCGGTGATCTGCTCGTCGGTGGCGGCGCCGAGGACGGCGAGGCGCAGCAGGGTGCGCCAGCGCAGTTCGGGGTCGAGTTCGGGTCCGCCGGGGACGGTGCCGGCGGTCAGCCAGGCGGTCAGCTCGTCGGGCTGGGTGGCGGAGTCGATGAGGGCGCGTACGGCGGTGAGGCGCAGTCCGGGGTTGTCGCCGCCGTCCGTGGAGTGGAGGAGGGCGCGGGCGGTGGTGGTGAGGAGGGCGAGGGCGGCGGGTCGTTCGTCGGCCGGGAGGTAGCGGTCGGCGATCTGGGTGCGGGCGAAGGTGAGGACGCCCTGGATGACGGCGAGGTCGCTCTCCTCGGGGAGGTGTGCGCCCACTGCTTCGAGGTAGGCGGGGGGCGCCAGTTCGCCGTCGCGGACCATGTCGCGCAGGGTGTTCCAGACGACGGCCCGGTTGAGGGCGTCGGGGATGTCGGAGAGGCGGCGCAGTGCGGTCTGCAGTGAGGTCTCGTCGAGGCGGACCTTGGCGTAGGTGAGGTCGCCGTCGTTGAGGAGGAGCAGGTCGGGGCGGGGGCCGGGGTGGGTGGTGGGGGTGTCCGGTCCGGGGACGTCCTGGGTGAAGCGCTCCCGCAGGACCAGTCCGTCGGGGCCGTGGTCGTAGGCGGCGACGGAGATGTGGTGGGGGCGGCTGCCGTCGTGGCGGATGTGGAGGCTCCAGGAGTCGTCGGTGCTCTGGATCTCGGGGGTGAGGGTGTCGACTCCGGTCGTACGGAGCCACGCCTGGGCCCAGGCGGTGACGTCGCGGTCGGAGGCGCGGGCCATGGAGTCGATGAAGTCGGCGAGGGTGGCGTTGGCGAACCTGTGGCGGGCGAAGTGGTCGTTGACGCCGGCGAGGAAGTCCTTCTCGCCGAGCCAGGCGACGAGTTGGCGTAGGGCGCTGGCGCCCTTGGCGTAGGAGATGCCGTCGAAGTTGAGGAGGGCGGCGGCGCCGTCGGGGACGTTGTCGGGGGCGACGGGGTGGGTGGAGGGGCGTTGGTCGGCGTCGTAGCCCCAGCCCTTGCGGGCGATGGCGAAGTCGGTCCAGGTGTCGGTGAAGCGGGTGCACTCGGTGAGGGTCTGGTAGCCCATGTACTCGGCGAAGGACTCGTTGAGCCAGATGTCGTCCCACCACTGGAGGGTGACGAGGTCGCCGAACCACATGTGGGCCATCTCGTGGGCGATGACCATGGCGCGGACCTGGCGTTCGGTGTCGGTGACGGCGGAGCGGTAGACGAACTCGTCGCGGAAGGTGACGAGTCCGGGGTTCTCCATGGCGCCGGCGTTGAACTCGGGGACGAACGCCTGGTCGTAGGAGTCGAAGGGGTAGGGCTCGGTGAACTTGGCGTGGTAGCGGTCGTAGCAGTCGGTGGTGAGGGCGAACAGTTCGTCGGTGTCGCGGTCGAGGTGCTCGGCGAGGGAGCGGCGGCAGTGCAGGCCGAAGGGGAGGCCGGCGTGTTCGCGTACCACGGAGTGCCAGGGGCCGGCGGCGACGGCGACGAGGTAGGTGGACAGGGGCGGGGTGGTGGCGAGGGTCCAGCGGCCGGGGGCGGTGGCGGTGGCTCGGCCGTTGCCCAGGACGGTCCACTCCTGGGGGGCGGTGACGGTGACGTCGAAGACCGCCTTGAGGTCGGGCTGGTCGAAGGCGGCGAAGACGCGCTGGACGTCGTCGAGGAAGAGCTGAGTGTAGAGGTAGGTCTCGCCGTCGGCGGGGTCGGTGAAGCGGTGCATGCCCTCGCCGGTGTGGGAGTAGCGCATGTCGGCTTCGACGCGCAGTTCGTGTGCGCCGGCGGTGAGGGTGAGGGCGAGACGGTTGCCGTCCAGGGCCGCGGGGTCGAGTGCGGTGCCGTCGAGGGTCGCGCGGTGCAGGGTGGCCGGCTTCAGCTCGACGAAGGTGGCGGCGTCCTGGTGGGCGGTGAAGCGGATCACGGTGGTGGAGCCGAAGACCTCCTCGCCGCGGGTGAGGTCCAGGTCGATGGCGTAGTGCTGGACGTCGAGGAGCTGGGCTCGGGTCTGCGCTTCGTCGCGCGTCAGTGCGGGCATGGGGACATGCTGCCTCATGCCCCGGCGGGTGGGGAGGGGAGGTGCGGGGGGCGGGTGGGTACGGGCGCGGGGTGGGCGTTCAGCGGGTGCGGGCGCCGTTGACGGAGGCTGTGTCCTCGGCGTCCGCGGCGTCCGCGGCGATCGTCTCGTGGTGTCTGATCACTTCGGCGATGATGAAGGTGAGGAACTTCTCGGCGAAGGCGGGGTCGAGTTTGGCCTTCGCGGCGAGTTCGCGCAGCCGCTCGATCTGGCGGCCCTCGCGGGCGGGGTCGGCGGCGGGCAGGCGGTGGGCGGCCTTGAGGCGGCCGACCTGCTGGGTGCACTTGAAGCGTTCGGCGAGCATGTGGATCACGGCGGC
Organism: Streptomyces polyrhachis; assembly: GCF_042663125.1. Lineage (NCBI taxonomy): Bacteria > Bacillati > Actinomycetota > Actinomycetes > Kitasatosporales > Streptomycetaceae > Streptomyces > Streptomyces polyrhachis. The sequence goes on from NZ_JBHSZO010000001.1 coordinate 103,468, forward strand.
GTCGATGTTGTCGATGCTGTCGCGCAGGCGGATCAACTCGGCCCGTGCGCCGTCCTCGTCGAGGCCGTCGGGGGCCGCCGGGTATTCGCTCACCGGGTCACCGTAACAAAGCGGTGGGGGTTGTCAGAGCCGGGACTTAGGGTGGCCCGCATGGTGGACGTATCGGGTGGGCGGGGTTTCGGCAGGGCGGCTTTGGCGGCCGTGTCGGTGACGGTGGTGCTGTGGGCGTCGGCGTTCGTGTCGATCCGCGACGCGGCTGTTCACTACAGCCCGGGGGCGCTGGCGCTGGGGCGGCTGGTGGTGGGTGCGCTGGTGCTGGGGCTGCTGGTGCTGGTGCGGCGGGAGGGGCTGCCGGCGCGGGGTGCGTGGCCGGGTATCGCGATATCGGGTGTGCTGTGGTTCGCGCTGTACGCGGTGGCGTTGAACTGGGGCGAGCAGCTGGTGGACGCGGGCACGGCGGCGCTGGTGGTGAACGTCGGGCCGATCCTGGTCGCGCTGCTCGCCGGGTGGGTGCTGAAGGAGGGCTTCCCACCGATGCTGTGGGCGGGGATGGCGGTGTCCTTCGTGGGCGCGGTGGTGGTGGGGCTGTCGATGGCCGGGGAGGGGCACTCCTCGGTGCTGGGGGTGGTGCTCTGCCTGGTGGCCGCGGCGACGTACGCGGCGGGGGTCGTCGCGCAGAAGCCGGCGCTGCGGTATGCCTCGCCGCTGCAGGTCACGGCGTACAGCTGTGCGGTGGGGGCGGTGATGTGCCTGCCGTTCGCCGGGCAGTTGGCGGGTGAGGTGGGTGGGGCGCCGCTGTCGGCGACGCTCAACATGGTGTATCTGGGCCTGTTCCCCACCGCGCTGGCGTTCACGACGTGGGCGTACGCGCTGGCGCGGACGACCGCGGGGAAGTTGGGCGCGACGACGTACGCGGTGCCGGCGCTGGTGGTGGTGATGTCGTGGCTGGCGCTGGACGAGGTGCCGGGGGTGGTGACGCTGCTGGGTGGTGTGCTGTGTCTGGCGGGGGTGGCGGTGGCGCGCCGGCCGCGGGCGGGCGGGGCCGCGCGGGTGGCGGCCGCGGGCGGGGCCGGGGAGCCGGCGGACTCGGCGGCGGACTCGGCGAAGAGGCGCTAGCGGCTGCCGGGCGGTCCCCGTCGCGGGCGTCCCTCAGGGGTCGCGGGTGATGAGGGGCGGGTCGTCGGGAGGTGGGACGGTGTCGCTCCAGCCGCCCGGAACGGTGCGGCCCTGCTGTTCGCGGAAGCGGACGGGGGCGGTGCCGACGCGGCGGGTGAAGAGGCGGGAGAAGTAGGCGGGGTCGTCGTAGCCGACCCGGCGGGCCACCGCCGCCACCGGCAGCTCCGTCGCGGCGAGGAGTTCCTTGGCGCGGGAGAGGCGGATGCGCAGCAGGTAGTCCTTGGGGCTGCAGCCCGCCGCGCGGCGGACGGCGCCGCGTAGTTCGGCGGTGGTCATGTGGTGGCGGGCGGCGTGCTCGGCCACGGACAGCGGTTGGAAGGCGTCGCGGGCCAGCGCGGTCAGGACGGGGTCGCCGTCGGAGGCGGTGTCGGCGCGGGCCCGGCGCAGTGCCACGAGCAGTTCGTGGACGCCGGCGGCGGTCTCGACCTCCAGCAGCGGGTTGCCGTGGCGGGCGGCGCGGGCGATGCGTGAGACGGCCGCCCGCGGGGCGACGGTGTCGGCGAGGGGCAGTACGGGCCGTTCGGGGTCGATGAGGCCCAGTTCGGTGTAGGCGGCGACGGCGGAGCCGGTGAAGTCGACGAACGCCTCGTCCCAGCCGCTGTGCGGGTCGGCGCCGTAGTGGTGGACGACGCCCGGCAGGAGCCACAGCAGTGCGGGGGCGCGGACGGTGTGGCTCCGGCCGTCGGGGGTGCGGTACCAGCCGCTGCCGGAGCTGACCACCACGGCGACGTGGTGGTCCAGGGTGCGCGGGCCGACCGCCGGCAGGGTGCCGTGCTGGAGCCCCACGCCCAGGCAGACCAGTCCGAGGCGCAGGTGCACGGGCCCGGGTGAGAAGTAGCGCATCCATGTGTGGTAGGTCACCGCGTCCGCCCTCCTCGTGTTTTACGTCCAATCGGGGGCCGTCTTTGTCCATGGACCCCGCCGCCGCTTCCCGGTGAGAGTAGGCGATCACAGGGCGGCCTGGTCAGGGTCCCGGGCAGGCCGTGGGGCACGGCAGGCACGATGGGCACGATGGGTACGGCGGGCACGATGAGCACGACGAGCACGAGACTGCGGAGCAAGAGTGGCTGAATTCGCGATCACCGACGAGGCGTTCGTCCTGGACGGGCGCCCGGTGCGGCTGCTCTCCGGCGCCCTGCACTACTTCCGGGTGCCGGAGGAGTACTGGCCGCACCGGCTGCGGATGCTCCGTGCGATGGGCCTGAACTGCGTGGAGACGTACGTGCCGTGGAATCTCCACGAGCCGCGCCCGGGAGAGTGGCACGACGTGGGCGCGCTGGGCCGCTTCCTGGACGCCGCGCAGGCGCAGGGGCTGCTGGCGATCGTGCGCCCGGGGCCGTACATCTGCGCGGAGTGGGAGAACGGCGGGCTGCCGCACTGGCTGACCGGTCCGCTGGGCCGGCGGGTCCGCAGCCGCGACGCGCAGTACCTGGCCGCGGTGGACGCCTGGTTCGACGTGCTCCTCCCCCAGGTCGTCGAGCGGCAGGTCGACCGCGGCGGCCCGGTCATCATGGTGCAGGTGGAGAACGAGTACGGCTCCTACGGCTCCGACGCGGTGTACCTGCGCCATCTCGCCGACGGGCTGCTGCGGCGCGGTATCACGGCGCCGCTGTTCACCTCCGACGGCCCCGAGGACCACATGCTCACCGGCGGTTCGGTCCCCGGGCTGCTGGCGACGGCGAACTTCGGCTCCGGGGCCCGCGAGGCGTTCGCGACGCTGCGCCGCCACCAGCCGGCCGGTCCGCTGATGTGCATGGAGTTCTGGTGCGGCTGGTTCTCGCACTGGGGTGACCCCGAGGTCGTACGGGACACGCAGAGCGCCACGGAGGCGCTGCGCGAGATCCTCGACTGCGGTGCCTCCGTCAACCTCTACATGGCGCACGGGGGGACGAACTTCGCGGGCTGGTCGGGCGCCAACCGCGGTGGGCCCCAGCATCTGGGCGCGCTGGAGCCGGACATCACGTCCTACGACTACGACGCCCCCATCGACGAGTTCGGCCGCCCGACGCCGAAGTTCTGGGCGTTCCGCGAGGTGCTGGCCCCGTACGCGGACGGCCCGCTGCCGGACGTCCCTCCCCCGCCGCCCGCGCTGGCCGAGGAGGCGCAGACGGTGCTGGCGCGGTGGGCGCCGCTGGCGGAGGTACTGGAGGTGCTCGGCGGCGAGGAGCGCACGGGGGGTGTGCCGCCGACGCTGGAGGAGCTGGACGTGGACCGGGGGCTGGCCCGCTACAGCTGGTCGGTGCCGGGCCCGCGCCAGGCGTACGAGCTGCGGGTGAGCGGCCTGCGCGATGTGGCGCTGGCCTGCGTGGACGGGGTGCCGCGGGCGACGCTGCTGACGGAGGAGGCGGTGATCGGTCAGGTCGAGGGGCCGGCCGAGGTGGAGCTGTGGGTGGAGTCGCTGGGCCGGGTCAACTACGGCCCGCGCCTGGGTGAGCCCAAGGGCGTCACCACCGGCCTGCTGCACGAGCGGCAGTACGTGCACGGGGTGCGTGCCAGGCCGCTGCGCCTGGACGCCTTCGACGACGCGGCGGCGGTGGCGAAGCTGCCGCTGGCGGCGCCCGGCGGGGAGGCCGCGGCGGGTTTCTACGCGGGTACGGTCACCGTGGCCGGCGCGGGGGACGCGGTGCTCGAACTCCCCGACGGGGCGCGGGGGTTCGTCTGGGTCAACGGCTTGTGCCTGGGCCGCTACTGGTCGGCGGGCCCGCAGACGCGGCTCTACGTCCCCGGTCCGGTGCTGCGCGAGGGCGCGAACGAGGTGTGGGTGCTGGAGCTGTCCGGCTCCCCCGCGCCCCGGGTGCGGATCTCCCCGCTGCCGTAGCGCCCCGGACTCCTTCGAGGGGTGTGCGGCGCGCCGCGTATCCTTCCCCCTGCCCGCGTGTGCCAGCAGACGAAGGAGCCGGTGCGAGATGGAAGCCAGCAGCACGCCCACGCCCGGGGACGGCCAGGCGGAGGCTTCCGTCTGCTACCGCCATCCCGGCGTGGAGACCCATGTCCGCTGCACGCGCTGCGAGCGCCGGATCTGCCCGGACTGCATGCGCGACGCGGCGGTGGGCTACCAGTGCCCGGAGTGCGTGAGCGAGGGCAACAAGGGGGTGCGGCACGCGCGGACGGCGTTCGGCGGGACGATACGGCGGGACTTCACGCCGGTGGTGACCTACACGCTGATCGCCCTCAACGTCCTGCTGTACGGGATGGAGTTGCTCGGCGGCGACGAGTTCGTCGGGCGGTTCAGCGTCTGGGGCGGCGCCATCGAGATGTCGGGCGGCGCGCTGTACGTCTACCCGGACGCGGGTATCGCAGGCGGCGAGTGGTACCGCCTACTCACCGGCGCGTTCCTGCATCAGCTGCCGGGTAACGGCGTGGGGCCGGGGCATCTGCTGATGAACATGCTGCTGTTGTGGGCGCTGGGCCCCGAGGTCGAGAAGGAACTGGGTCGCGCCCGCTATCTCGCGCTGTATCTGATCTCCGCGCTCGGCGGCTCGGTGCTGGCGTACGTGATCTCGCCCGATCAGGCTGCAGTCGGTGCCTCGGGGGCGCTTTTCGGTCTGATCGCCGCGTTCTACCTGCTGACCCGGCGCCTGGGCCGTCCCGAGACCTCGATACTGCTGATCACGCTGGTCTGGCTGGTGGTCTCCGTCGGCTTCACCTCCTGGCAGGGCCACCTCGGCGGCCTCCTCGCCGGCGGCGCCACCGCCTGGTTCTTCGCCTACGCGCCCCAGAAGCACCGCACCTGGCTGCACATCGCGGGTCCGGCGCTGGTGCTGGTGCTCCTGGTGGCCGCGACGGTGGTACGGACCGCGAGCCTCACGGCGTAGGAACGGCGACGGGCCGGGCCCCTTCTCGAAGAGAGGGACCCGGCCCGCCGGAGTCGGTCAAAGCGTCAGACCGTCAGCGAGCGGTCCGTCGGCCGGATCGGCGCCGGCAGCTCCGAGGCACCCGTCAGATAGCGGTCCACCGCCCGCGCCGCCGAGCGGCCCTCGGCGATGGCCCAGACGATCAGCGACTGCCCGCGCCCGGCGTCGCCGGCGACGAAGACGCCGGGGACGTTGGTGGCGAAGTCCGCGCCGCGGGCGACGTTGCCGCGCTCGTCCAGCTCCAGCCCGAACTGCTCCACCAGGCCGTTCTCCCGGTCGATGCCGGTGAACCCCATGGCCAGGGTGACCAGTTGGGCGGGGATCTTGCGCTCGCTGCCCTCGACCGGCGTGAAGCGGCCCTCCCTCAGCTCCACCTCCACCAGGTGCAGGAAGGCCACGTTGCCGTCCGCGTCGCCCTCGAAGCGGGTGGTGGAGACGGCGTAGACCCGCTCGCCGCCCTCCTCGTGCGCCGAGGTGACCTTGTACGTCATCGGGAAGGTCGGCCAGGGCTGGTGCTCGGGGCGCTCCTCGGAGGGGCGCGGCATGATCTCCAGCTGGGTGACGGAGGCGGCGCCCTGGCGGTGGGCGGTGCCCACGCAGTCGGCGCCGGTGTCGCCGCCGCCGATGACGACGACGTGCCTGCCCTCGGCGCTGATCGGCGATGCGACGAGGTCGCCCTCCTGCACCTTGTTGGCCAGCGGCAGGTACTCCATCGCCTGGTGGATGCCGCCCAACTCCCGCCCGGGGACGGGCAGGTCGCGGGCGGTGGTGGCGCCTGCGGCGATGACGACCGCGTCGTAGCGCCGGCGCAGCTTCGCCGCGTCGATGTCGCGGCCGACCTCGACGCCGGTACGGAACTTGGTGCCCTCGGCGCGCATCTGCTCGATGCGGCGGTTGATGTGCCGCTTCTCCATCTTGAACTCGGGGATGCCGTAGCGCAGCAGCCCGCCGACGCGGTCGGCGCGCTCGTAGACGGCGACAGTGTGCCCGGCGCGGGTGAGCTGCTGGGCGGCGGCCAGTCCGGCGGGTCCGGAGCCGATGACGGCGACGGTCTTGCCGGAGAGGCGCTCGGGCGGCTGGGGGCGTACGTCGTTGGCGTCCCACGCCTTGTCGATGATGGTGACCTCGACGTTCTTGATGGTCACCGCGGGCTGGCTGATGCCCAGCACGCAGGCGCTCTCGCAGGGCGCGGGGCACAGCCGGCCGGTGAACTCGGGGAAGTTGTTGGTGGCGTGCAGCCGTTCGGCGGCGGCCCGCCAGTCCTCCCGGTAGGCGTAGTCGTTCCACTCGGGGATCAGGTTGCCCAGCGGGCAGCCGTTGTGGCAGAAGGGGATGCCGCAGTCCATGCAGCGGCCGGCCTGCTTGCTGATGACCGGCAGCAGCGAGCCGGGCACGTACACCTCGCGCCAGTCCCCGACGCGCTCGGCGACGGGCCGGCTGGCCGCGCTCTCGCGGCCGGTGGTGAGAAAGCCCTTCGGGTCAGCCATGGCTCGCCGCCTCCATCATCTTCTCGTGGGTCTCGGTCTCGCTGAGACCGGCCCGCTCGGCGGCGTCCTTGGCGGCGAGCACTCTCTTGTACGTGGTGGGGACGATCTTGGTGAAGCGGGCCGCGGCGGCGGGCCAGTCGGCGAGGAGGGCGGCGGCGACGGTGGAGCCGGTCTCCTCGTGGTGGCGGCGCACCGCGTCGTGCAGCCGCTCGCGGTCGGTGCCGTCGAGGGTGTCGACGGCGTCGGCGTTGCCGGCGTTGACGTCGGCGGGGTCGAGGTCGATGACGTAGGCGGTGCCGCCGGACATGCCGGCGGCGATGTTGCGGCCGGTGGGGCCGAGGATGACGGCGGTGCCGCCGGTCATGTACTCGCAGGCGTGGTCGCCGGTGCCCTCGGCGACGACCAGTGCCCCGGAGTTGCGTACGCAGAACCGCTCGCCGGAGCGTCCGCGTACGAACAGCTCGCCGCCGGTGGCCCCGTAGGCGAGGGTGTTGCCGGCGATGACGCTGTACTCGGCGAGGTGGTCGGCGCGCCGGTCGGGGCGTACGACGACGCGCCCGCCGGAGAGGCCCTTGGCGACGTAGTCGTTGGCGTCGCCCTCCAGGCGCAGGGTGATGCCGCGCGGGAGGAAGGCGCCGAAGGACTGGCCGGCGGAGCCGGTGAAGGTGAAGTCGATGGTGTCGTCGGGCAGTCCGCCGCCGCCGAACTTGCGGGTCACCTCGTGGCCGAGCATGGTGCCGACGGTGCGGTTGATGTTGCGGATGGGGACGCGGGCCCGTACCGGCTGGGCCTCCTCGGCGGAGGGTGCGGACAGGGCGTCGGCGGCGAGCCTGATCAGCTCGTTGTCGAGGGCCTTCTCCAGGCCGTGGTCCTGGGCGGTCAGCTGGTGGCGCACGGCGCCGTCGGGCAGCTCCGGTACGTGCAGCAGCGGGGCCAGGTCCAGACCCTGGGCCTTCCAGTGGTCCACCGCGCGGGAGGTGTCGAGGACCTCGGCGTGGCCGACGGCCTCGCGCAGGCTGCGGAAGCCCAGCCCGGCGAGGAGTTCGCGGACCTCCTGGGCGATGAACTCGAAGAAGTTCACCACGAACTCGGCCTTGCCGGTGAAGCGTTCGCGCAGCACCGGGTTCTGGGTGGCGATGCCGACGGGGCAGGTGTCGAGGTGGCAGACGCGCATCATGACGCAGCCGGAGACGACCAGCGGCGCGGTGGCGAAGCCGTACTCCTCGGCGCCCAGCAGGGCGGCGATCACCACGTCGCGGCCGGTCTTGAGCTGGCCGTCGGTCTGCACGACGATCCGGTCGCGCAGCCCGTTGAGCAGCAGCGTCTGCTGGGTCTCGGCGAGCCCCAGCTCCCAGGCGCCGCCCGCGTGCTTGAGGGAGGTCAGCGGGGCGGCGCCCGTACCGCCGTCGTGGCCGGAGATGAGCACCACGTCCGCGTGGCACTTGGAGACGCCGGCGGCGATGGTGCCCACCCCGACCTCGGAGACCAGCTTGACGTGGATGCGGGCGGCGGGGTTGGCGTTCTTCAGGTCGTGGATCAGCTGGGCGAGATCCTCGATGGAGTAGATGTCGTGGTGCGGCGGCGGCGAGATCAGCCCGACGCCCGGGGTGGAGTGGCGGGTCTTCGCCACCCACGGGTAGACCTTCGGGCCGGGCAGCTGGCCGCCCTCGCCGGGCTTGGCGCCCTGGGCCATCTTGATCTGGATGTCGTCGGCGTTGACCAGGTACTCGCTCGTCACGCCGAAGCGCCCGGAGGCGACCTGCTTGATCGCCGAGCGGCGCGCGGGGTCGTAGAGGCGGTCGGGGTCCTCGCCGCCCTCGCCGGTGTTGGACTTCGCGCCCAGCCGGTTCATGGCGATGGCGAGGGTCTCGTGGGCCTCGCGGGAGATGGAGCCGTAGGACATGGCGCCGGTGGAGAAGCGCTTGACGATCTCGGAGACCGGCTCGACCTCCTCCAGCGGCACCGGCTCGCGCCCGGAAGCCAGTGCGAAGAGGCCGCGCAGCGTCATGAGGCGCTCGGACTGCTCGTCGACGCGCTGCGTGTACTGCTTGAAGATGTCGTAGCGGCGGGTGCGGGTGGAGTGCTGCAGCCGGAAGACGGTGTCGGGGTCGAAGAGGTGCGGCTCGCCCTCGCGGCGCCACTGGTACTCGCCGCCGATGTCCAGGTCGCGGTGCGCGGGGGCGATCCCCGAGGCGGGGTACGCCTTCGCGTGGCGGGCGGCGACCTCGCGGGCGATCACGTCGATGCCCACGCCGGAGATCTTGGTGGCGGTGCCGTGGAAGTAGGTGTCGGTGAACTCCTCGTCCAGGCCGACCGCTTCGAAGACCTGCGCGCCCCGGTAGGAGGCGACGGTGGAGATGCCCATCTTGGACATCACCTTCAGCACACCCTTGCCGAGCGCGCGGATGAGGTTGCCGATGGCGTCCTCGGCGCTCAGGTCGGGGCTGTCGCGGAAGAAGGTCCCGGCGCGCACCAGGTCCTCCACCGACTCCATCGCCAGGTACGGGTTGACGGCCGCGGCGCCGTAGCCGATGAGGAGCGCCACGTGGTGCACCTCGCGCACGTCGCCGGCCTCGACCAGCAGCCCCACCTGGGTGCGCTGCTTGGTGCGGATCAGGTGGTGGTGGACGGCGGAGGTGAGCAGCAGCGAGGGGATGGGGGCGTGCTCGGCGTCGGAGTGCCGGTCGGAGAGCACGATGAGGCGGGCGCCGCCCTCAATGGCGGCGTCGGCCTCGGCGCAGACCGCCGCGATGCGCTCGGCGAGGGCCTCTCCCCCGCCGGCGACCCGGTAGAGGCCGGAGAGGGTGACGGAGGTGAAGCCGGGCATGTCGCCGTCGGCGTTGATGTGGATGAGCTTGGCCAGCTCGTCGTTGTCGATCACCGGGAAGGGCAGGGTGACGCTGCGGCAGGAGGCGGCGCCGGGGTCCAGCAGGTTGCCCTGCGGGCCGAGCGAGGAGACCAGCGAGGTGACGAGCTCCTCGCGGATGGCGTCCAGCGGCGGGTTGGTGACCTGCGCGAAGAGCTGGGTGAAGTAGTCGAAGAGCAGCCGGGGCCGCTCGGAGAGCGCCGCGACGGGCGTGTCCGTACCCATCGAACCGATCGGCTCCGCCCCGGACTTGGCCATCGGGGCGAGGATGACCCGCAGCTCCTCCTCGGTGTAGCCGAAGGTCTGCTGGCGGCGGGTGACGGAGGCGTGGGTGTGCACGATGTGCTCGCGCTCGGGCAGGTCGCCCAGCTCGATCAGGCCGGCCTCCAGCCAGTCCCCGTAGGGCTGCTCGGCGGCCAGTTCCGCCTTGATCTCGTCGTCCTCGACGATGCGGTGCTGGGCGGTGTCGACCAGGAACATCCGCCCCGGCTGCAGCCGTCCCTTGCGTACGACGCGGTCCGGCTCGATGTCCAGCACGCCGACCTCGGAGGCCAGCACGACCAGGCCGTCGTCGGTGACCCAGTAGCGGCCGGGGCGCAGCCCGTTGCGGTCCAGGACGGCGCCGACGAGGGTGCCGTCGGTGAAGGCGACGCCGGCCGGCCCGTCCCAGGGCTCCATCATCGTGGAGTGGTACTGGTAGAAGGCGCGGCGGTCGGGCTCCATCGAGGGGTGGTTCTCCCACGCCTCGGGGATCATCATCAGCATCGCGTGCGGCAGTGAGCGCCCGCCCAGGTGCAGCAGCTCCAGCACCTCGTCGAAGGAGGCGGTGTCGGAGGCGTCGGGGGTGCAGATGGGGAAGACGCGCTCGATGTCGGCGCCGAAGAGGTCGCCGGCGAGCTGGGACTCGCGGGCGCGCATCCAGTTGCGGTTGCCCATGACGGTGTTGATCTCGCCGTTGTGGGCGACGAAGCGGTAGGGGTGCGCGAGCGGCCAGGAGGGGAAGGTGTTGGTGGAGAAGCGCGAGTGGACGACCGCGATGGCGGTGGCGAAGCGCCGGTCGGAGAGGTCGGGGAAGAAGGGCTCCAGCTGGCCGGTGGTCAGCATGCCCTTGTAGACGAGGGTGCGCGCGGAGAGCGAGGGGAAGTACACCTCGGCCTCGCGCTCGGCGCGCTTGCGCAGCACGTACACCTTGCGGTCCAGGGCGATGCCGCGCGCACCGGCGGGGTCTGAAACGCTGTGCCCGTCTGCAACGAACAGCTGCCGGAACGCCGGCATCGTCTCGCGCGCCCCGGCGCCCAGCAGCTGCGGGGCGACGGGCACCTCGCGCCAGCCCAGGACGGTCAGCCCCTCCTCGGCGGCGAGGGCGTCGATACGGGCCACCGCGGCCTCGGCGGCTTCGGGGTCGGCGGGCAGGAAGGCGGTGCCGACCGCGTAGGCGCCGGCCTCGGGCAGCGGGAAGTCGGTGACCTCGTCGAAGAAGGCGTGCGGGACCTGCAGCAGGATGCCGGCGCCGTCGCCCACCTCGGGGTCCGAGCCGGTGGCGCCCCGGTGCTCCAGGTTGCGCAGCACGGTGAGGGCCTGCTCGACGAGCCGGTGGCTCGCCTCGCCGCTCAGGGTGGCCACGAAGCCCACGCCGCAGGCGTCGTGCTCCGCTCGGGGGTCGTACAGCCCCTGCTTGGCAGGGTGGGCCGCCGTGAATGCTGAGCGCATCGGCTCTCCCGTCGTCGTCTTGGCCTGGGGTCTCCCCGCTCGATGAGCTTGGGGACGCGTGCCGAGGGACGACGTTGGCCCTCTGCTGTCTTGGGTCGGCAAAATTTCGTGCAGGCTACATGATGGCCCGCTTCTCGAAAAGTGGAAGTTACGGTCCAGTATGCGGACGGTCGGCGGGGCGGCCGGGGTATGTCCGACGGCACGCTTTTCACGTCGTATGTGCAGCGCAGAGCACGGGCGGCGTTGCCCGGCGCGCCTCCGTCACATGCCCGCTGATGACCATCGCGAAACGCGGCGGCAACAACAGAAAAAACCGGCCGCCGCTCCCCCGGTCCTCAGCCGACAGCGGCCCCGAAGAGCCCGCCCAGCCCGTAGGTGACGGCCGCCGCCGCACCGCCCAGGACGAGCTGGCGCAGGCCGCCGAACCACCAGCTGCGCGCCGTCACCCGCGAGACCACCGCCCCGCAGGCGAAGAGCCCCGCCAGGGCCGTCAGCACGGCGGGCCACAGCGCGGTGGCGCCCAGCAGGAACGGCAGCACGGGCAGCAGGGCGCCCAGCGCGAAGGAGGCGAAGGACGACAGGGCCGCCACCGTGGGCGAGGGCAGGTCGTGGGGGTCGACGCCCAGCTCCTCGCGGGCGTGTATCTCCAGCGCCTGCTCGGGGTCGCGCATCAGCTGGGCGGCGACCTCGGCCGCCAGGGCGCGGTCCACCCCCCGCGCGACGTACAGGTCGGCCAGCTCGCGCTGCTCGTCGTGCGGGTTGCGGCGCAGCTCCAGGCGCTCCACGTCCAGCTCGGCCTGGACCAGCTCGCGCTGGGAGGCGACGGAGGTGTACTCGCCGGCGGCCATGGAGAAGGCGCCGGCGGCCAGGCCCGCGAGTCCGGTGACGACGATGGTCTGCGTGGCGACGGAGCTGCCGGCGATGCCGGTGACGAGGGCCAGGTTGGAGACGAGGCCGTCCATCGCGCCGAAGACGGCGGGGCGCAGCCAGCCGCCGTTGACGTCGCGGTGGGTGTGGCCGTGCGATTCCGCGGGCCGCTGGTCGGTGATCATCCGGCCGGGCTCCTCTCCGAGGGTGACGGGTTCCTCGACGGTACGCGTGCCCCGGGAAGATCGACAAGCAAGGAAGGCCGTACTTACCGGGGCTCGCGGACAGGGAAGGAGCCCGCCCGATCGCTCGGGCGGGCTCCTGTCCGCGGGTCTACTTCTTGGCGGAGGCGTCCGCCTCGGCAGCCGCGGCCTTGTCATCGGAGGTGCCATCGGAGGTGCCATCGGAGGCGCCGTCGGAGGTGTCACCGGAGGCACTGCCAGGGGTGTCGTCGGAGATGCCGTCGGAGGCGCCGTCGAAGAAGGCGTGGCCCGAGATGTTGCCCGAGGGGGCCTCGTCGTCGGCGTCCTTCGCGTCCTTCGCCTCGCCGCCATCCCCGCTCGCGGCCTTCTCGGCGTCCGTACGGCCCGGCTCCACGTCCACGTCCGGTCCCGGGCGCTTCTTCGCGGAGACGACGATGTAGACCACCGCCGCGACGAAGACGACGATCGACGTCCAGACGTTGAGGCGGATGCCCAGGAAGGGCTCGTGGGCCTCGTCGATCCGCAGGTACTCGATCCAGCCCCGGCCCGCGCAGTACGCCGCCACGTACAGGGCGAAGGCGCGGCCGTGGCCCATGGTGAAGCGGCGGTCCGCCCAGATGACGAGCAGTCCGACGCCGACGCACCACAGCGACTCGTACAGGAACGTCGGGTGGTAGAGGCCCGGGATGCGGTCGCCGTCGGCGCGGGTGATCTTCAGCGCCCAGGGGAGCGTGGTCTCGCGGCCGTAGAGCTCCTGGTTGAACCAGTTGCCCCAGCGGCCGATGGCCTGGGCGAAGGCGATGCCCGGCGCCACCGCGTCGGCGTAGGCCGGCAGCGGGATGCCGCGCAGCCGGCAGCCGATCCAGGCACCGACCGCGCCGAAGGCGATCGCCCCCCAGATGCCGAGGCCGCCCTCCCAGATCTTGAAGGCGTCGACCCAGTGGCCGTCCTTGCCGAAGTACGGCTCGTACGTCGTGATGACGTGGTAGAGCCGGCCGCCGACCAGACCGAAGGGGACCGCCCAGATGGCGATGTCCGTCACGGTGGTCTTGTTGCCGCCGCGCGCCTCCCAGCGGCGTCCGCCGACCCAGATGGCGACGAAGATGCCGGCGAGGATGCAGAAGGCGTAGCCGCGCAGGGGTACGGCACCGAGATGCCACACGCCGTTGTCGGGACTGGGGATGTAAGCGATGTCCATGGCGCTCCGACGGTATCGCGCCGGGAGGGGGCTGTGGCAACCCACCGGGCAACGTGTGGATAACGCCACCGCCCCGCCCGGGCGGCCCGGGCGGGGCGGGAACGGCGGTGACGGACAGCGGCGCTAGCCCTTCGCGGCGGCCGCGACCTGCTGCTTCAGCTTCTCCGGGGTGAGGTCCAGGCCCTGGCCGAAGATGCTCTTGCCGTCGAGCAGCACGGTCGGGGTGGAGTCGTGGCCCGAGGTCATGAAGGCCTTGTCCGACTTCACGACCCAGGGGTTGTACCGGCCGTCGTCGACGCAGTCGGCGAAGTCCTTGGTGTCCAGCCCCGGGACCTTCTTCGCCAGTTCCTTCAGCTTGTCCTTGTCCCCGTAGTCGTCCGTGCTCTCCGGCGGCTGGTTGGCGTAGAGCACGTCGTGGTAGGCGCGGAAGTCGTCGCTGCCGGCGGAGCAGGCGGCGGCGTTGGCGGCGTTGAGCGAGCCGTGGCCCTTCAGGTTGTTGTCGATGAGGGTGACCAGGCGGTACTCGGCCTTCAGCTGACCGCTGTCCACCAGTTCGTGGATGGTCTTGCTGTACGTCTTCTCGAACGCCTGGCACGCCGGGCAGCGGAAGTCCTCGTAGACGGTGAGCGTCACGGGGGCGGCGCTCCTGCCGTCGATGATGGCGAGCCGGTCCTTGCCGGCGGTGTGCTTGGGGTAGACCAGCGGCCCGTCCGATTCGCTGCCCTCGTCCCCGTTGTTGTTGACGAGCACCGCGATGCCGCCCGCGACCACCAGCACACCGAGCACGCTGAGCACCGCGAGCACGGTGCGTCTGCGCTTCTCCGCCGCCCGCTGGTGCTCCCGCTGCTCGGCCATCCGCTCGCGGGCGGCCCGTTTCCCACCACTGTTCTTGGCACTCACGTGGGACTCAACGACGCGGCGCCGCACCCGTCACGCGCGGGGGCGGCTCTTTCCCGGCACCCCCCGGCCGGCTTCCGCGCCGTTGGGGCACACTGGGCCGGTGACCGAGCAGCAGACCTCCCCTTCCTCCGGCCCCGCCGCGTCCGGCGGTCGTACGTCCCTCGCCGCGGCCCTGGCCGCTGGCGCGCTGGGTGCCGCGGCCGTGCTGGCGTCGTCGGGGCGGACGTGGGCCGAGGGGCGCGCCGCCGCGGCCGTCGGGTCGGGGACCGTGCAGATCGGCGTCGGCGGGCGGGACGTGACCGGGCTGCCCTCGGCGCTGGCGGTGGTGGGACTGGCCGCCCTGGTCGCCGTCTTCGCCGTCCGCGGTACGGGCCGCCGGCTCGTCGCCGCGCTGCTGGCGCTCTCCGGCGCCGGGGTCGCCGCCGCCTCCCTCGCGGGCGGCGGTGCGCGGGCCGCGCTGCGGGAGAAGGCCGCCGGGGTCTCCGGGCTGACGGGCGCCGCTGTGGAGAACCTCACATCGACCGCCTGGCCGTGGGTCGCCGCCGCGGGCGGCCTGCTGCTCCTCGCCGCCGGACTCCTCGCTCTGCGCCACGGCGCCAACTGGCCTGCGATGTCCGGGCGTTACGAGCGCTCCGGGGTGCCGGCGCCGCGTCGCGCGGCTGCGCCCGCGGACCCCGAGCGGCCCGAGGAGCTGTGGAAGGCGCTCGACCGCGGCGAGGACCCCACGGCCGCGAACTGACCCCCGGGAACAGGGCGCCGGCCGCGTCGGGGACAATGGATCGGGCGTTCTGCGGTCCGATCTTCACACCGCCGCAGCGCCCTTCGACGGACCCACCCTTCTCGTAGACCGGCAAGGAGCACTCATGGCGGCCAACAACGGCCACGGCGCGGACCACGGCCACACCCCGGCGGCGTGGACCGGCGTGATCATTGCCTTCGTCGGCTTCATGGTCGCCGGCTACTTCATGGTCGTAGCCCAGCCCATCGGCTTCTGGGCCGGCATCGCCCTGACCCTCGTGGGCGGCCTCGTCGGCGCCGCGATGAAGGCGGCCGGCATGGGCAAGGAAGAGCCCGCCCCGCACCGCATGGCCGGCTGAACGGCGGGCCGACCGGGCGCGGGTCCGACCCGCGCCCACCACGCCCGTACGGACAACGGATGCGCTCCCGCCCCCGCGGCGGGAGAATCGCGGCGTGTACAGCGACCTCGCCCGCCGGCTGGCGGGACCCGTGGCGGCCGCGGCCCTCGTGGCCGCGGCTTTCGGCTATGTCCGCGCGGTCGATCCGGGCGAGCCCGGCCACTACCCCGTCTGCCCGCTGCTGCGCCTGACGGGGTGGTACTGCCCGGGCTGCGGCGGGCTGCGCGCTGCGCACGCGCTGGCCCACGGCGACCTCGCCGCGGCGGCGGCGTCGAACGTCCTGGCGCTGGGCGTCTTCACGGTGGTGGCCCTTGTCCTGTCCTGCTGGCTGCTGGCCGCCGTCCGGGGCCGGGGGCTGTCGCTGCCGTGGGGGCGGGTGAACGGCTACGCGCTGACGGGACTCGCCGCCGCCTTCACGCTCGTACGGAACCTGCCCTTCGGCCGGTTCCTCGCCCCCTGAAGGCCGGGGCGGGGCCCGTGAGGGGTACGGCCCGTGTCCACCGGCCGGGATCGGCGCCCACCGGATGCGGGGCTTGCGGCCCGGCCCGGATACCATCACAGATGCCCCACACCGCCATCAAGGAGGCCCCTCGCGTGAGTGTGCTCGACGAGATCATCGACGGAGTCCGCGAGGACCTCGCCGAGCGGCAGGCGCGGGTGAGCCTGGAGGAGCTGAAGGAGCGCGCCGCGCGCGCCCCCTCCGCCCGTGACGGCGTCGCGGCGCTGAAGGGCGACTCGGTGCGGGTGGTCTGCGAGGTGAAGCGCTCCAGCCCCTCCAAGGGCGCGCTGGCCGCGATCGCCGACCCGGCGGCTCTGGCCGCGGACTACGAGGCGGGCGGCGCGGCGGTCATCTCCGTGCTCACCGAGCAGCGCCGCTTCGGCGGTTCGCTGGCCGACCTGGAGGCCGTCCGGGCCAAGGTGGACGTCCCGATCCTGCGCAAGGACTTCATCGTCACCGCCTACCAGCTCTGGGAGGCGCGGGCGTACGGCGCGGACCTGGTGCTGCTGATCGTCGCGGCGCTGGAGCAGGAGGCGCTGGTCTCCCTGGTCGAGCGGGCCGAGTCCATCGGGCTGACCCCGCTGGTCGAGGTGCACGACGAGGACGAGGTCGAGCGGGCGGTCGCCGCCGGTGCGAAGATCATCGGGGTGAACGCGCGGAACCTGCGGACCCTGCGGGTCGACCGCTCCACCTTCGACCGGGTGGCCCCGGAGATCCCGGCCGGGATCGTGAAGGTCGCCGAGTCCGGGGTGCGCGGCCCGCACGACCTGATCGCCTACGCCAACGAGGGCGCCGACGCGGTGCTGGTCGGCGAGTCGCTGGTCACCGGCAAGGACCCGCGCGCGGCGGTCGCCGACCTGGTCGCCGCGGGCGCGCATCCGGCGCTGCGGCACGGCAGGAGCTGACGGGGGATGGCGATCGGCGCGCGACTGGCACGGGGCTGCAAGCCCCGCGGCTGCCGCGCGCCCGCGCGCCGGGTGCGCGGTCGGCGGGTGCGCTACCACATCGGGGCGGAGCCGGGGCAGATCAACGGGTGCCGATGGCGTGGGGGCGTGCGGGGTTAGGACGGGGGTCGCGTGGTGAATCGCGGCCCGGTCCGGCGACCCCGCTTACGGTGTCCCCAACCAAGCCATCTTCCCCAGGAGTTCGTCGGATGTCCGACTTCTTCGTTCCCGATCCGGCCGGGCAGGTCCCCGGTCCGAGCGGTTACTTCGGCGCGTACGGCGGCAAGTTCATCCCGGAGGCGCTCGTCGCCGCCGTGGACGAGGTCGCCGTCGAGTACGACAAGGCCAAGGACGACCCGTCCTTCGCCGCCGAGCTGACCGACCTGCTCGTCAACTACACCGGGCGCCCCTCCGCCCTCACCGAGGTGCCGCGCTTCGCCCGCCAGGCCGGCGGCGTGCGGATGTTCCTCAAGCGCGAGGACCTCAACCACACCGGCTCCCACAAGATCAACAACGTGCTGGGCCAGGCGCTCCTCACCCGGCGGATGGGCAAGACCCGCGTCATCGCCGAGACCGGCGCCGGCCAGCACGGCGTCGCCACCGCGACCGCCTGCGCGCTCTTCGGCCTGGACTGCACGATCTACATGGGCGAGGTCGACACCGAGCGCCAGGCGCTCAACGTCGCCCGGATGCGGATGCTGGGCGCCGAGGTGGTGGCGGTGCGGTCCGGCAGCCGCACCCTGAAGGACGCCATCAACGAGGCGTTCCGCGACTGGGTCGCCAACGTCGACTCCACCCACTACCTCTTCGGTACGGTCGCGGGCCCGCACCCCTTCCCGGCGATGGTCCGCGACTTCCACCGCGTGATCGGCGTCGAGGCACGGCGCCAACTGCTGGAGCGGGCGGGCCGGTTGCCCGACGCGGCGGTGGCGTGCGTGGGCGGCGGCTCCAACGCCATCGGCCTCTTCCACGCCTTCCTCGGCGATCCGGGGGTGCGGCTGGTGGGCTGCGAGCCCGCGGGCCACGGGATCGAGAGCGGCGAGCACGCGGCCACGCTCTCCGAGGGCGATCCGGGCATCCTGCACGGTTCGCGCAGCTACGTACTGCAGGACGAGGACGGCCAGATCACCGAGCCCTACTCCATCTCGGCCGGCCTGGACTACCCGGGCGTGGGCCCCGAGCACGCCTACCTCAAGGACTCCGGGCGCGCCGAGTACCGCGCGGTGACGGACGCGGCGGCCATGGACGCGCTGCGGCTGCTCTCGCGCACCGAGGGGATCATCCCGGCGATCGAGAGCGCGCACGCGCTGGCCGGGGCGCTGGAGGTCGGGCGCGAGCTGGGCGGGGAGGGGCTGATCGTGGTCAACCTCTCCGGGCGCGGCGACAAGGACATGGACACGGCGGCCCGTTACTTCGGGCTGTACGGCGGCGGCGCGACCCAGGAGGCGGCCAAGTGAGCGGGAACATCCCCCTGCTGGACGCGGCGCTGGCCCGCACGCGGACCGAGGACCGGGCGGCGCTGGTGGGCTACCTGCCGGCCGGCTTCCCCGACGTCGAGGGCGGCATCGACGCCATCTGCGCGATGGTGGAGGGCGGTTGCGACGTCGTCGAGGTGGGGCTGCCCCACAGCGATCCGGTGCTGGACGGCCCGGTGATCCAGACGGCGGACGACATCGCGCTGCGCGGCGGCCTGCGGATCAGGGACGTCGTGCGCACGGTCGGCGAGGTGTACGGGCGTACGGGCGCGCCGGTGCTGTGCATGACGTACTGGAACCCGGTCGACCGCTACGGCGTCGAGCGCTTCGCGGAGGATCTCGCGGCGGTGGGCGGGGCGGGCTGCATCCTGCCGGACCTGCCGGTCGAGGAGTCCGGGGTATGGCGCGCGGCGGCGGAGAAGCACGGGCTGGCCACGGTGTTCGTGGTGGCGCCGAGCAGCCGTGACGAGCGGCTGGCGAAGATCACGGCGGCGGGCTCCGGCTTCGTCTACGCGGCCTCGCTGATGGGCGTCACCGGCACCCGGGTCTCGGTCGGCGCGCAGGCGGCGGACCTGGTGGCCAGGACCCGGGCGACGACCGGGCTGCCGGTCTGCGTGGGGCTGGGCGTGTCGAACGCGGCCCAGGCGGCGGAGGTCGCGGCCTTCGCGGACGGCGTGATCGTGGGCTCGGCGTTCGTCCTGCGGGTGCTGGACGCGGGCGCGGACAGGGCGGCCGGGCTGGCGGCCGTGCGGGCGCTGGCGGGCGAGCTGGCGGCGGGCGTGCGGCGGGCCTGAGCAGCGCGCCGGCACGCGGCGGCGGTGGCTGTGGCGGGCGCGGGGCCGGGAGTGATCCCGGCCCCGCGCTCCGTCGTTTCGGCCTGGTCAACGTCCGTCCGTTCCAGGATGGTTGATCACCCGGCTGGTAAATCCTGCGTCAACTCCCGGTAACATGCCGTTATTCGCCCGGTTGTCCCATTCCCTCGGTCTGACATGGACTCGTAAACTCGCGCGACGCGGCGAGGAGCCCCCGCCGCGCACCGCCCGCATGTCCGCGAGGAGACCGATGCGTTCTCTTGCCCGCATAACCCCCCGCCTGCGCAAGCGACTTGCCAGTGCCACCGCACTGGCCGGTGTGCTGGTCCTGACCCCCCTCGGCGCCTCCACCGGCGCCGCCTCCCTCAGCGCTCCGGCCGCCGAGGACTGCGTGGACAGCGCGCCGCTCGCCCGCAAGGCCGCGCCCGGCAGCCACGACGCGCACGAGCCGAACGAGCTCTCGGCCACCAGGGCCGCCGCCATGGACAAGGCGCTCGACAAGCGGCTGGCGCAGCTGCGCGACTCCGGCCGCACCACCCAGCTGGCCGGCGCCACCATCCCCGTGTACTTCCACGTGATCCACAGCGGGGCCGCCGGCAACCTCTCGGCCTCCGACGTCAGCGCCCAGCTGTCGGTGCTGAACGCCGCCTTCGGCGGACAGGGCAGCGGCAACGTCCCCACCGGCTTCTCCTTCACCCTCGCCGGCACCGACTGGACCGACAACGCCGCCTGGTACAACGTCGGTGCGGGCTCGACCGCGGAGAAGCAGATGAAGTCCGCGCTGCGCCAGGGCGGTAAGAACGCGCTGAACATCTACAGCGCCAACCTGGGCGGCGGCCTGCTGGGCTGGGCGACCTTCCCCAGCTCCTACAACTCCAACCCCTCCGACGACGGCGTCGTCATCCTGGACGCGTCGCTCCCGGGCGGTTCGGCCACCGACTACGACGAGGGCGACACGGCAACCCACGAGGTCGGGCACTGGCTGGGGCTCTACCACACCTTCCAGGGCGGCTGCAGCGGCAACGGCGACTACGTGGCCGACACCCCGGCGGAGAAGAGCGCCGCCTACGAGTGCCCCACGGGTCGCGACAGCTGCGCCCGCAAGGCCGGGGCGGACCCCATCCACAACTTCATGGACTACACCTACGACGCGTGCATGTACCAGTTCACCGCCGGCCAGGTCCAGCGCATGCAGGACTCCTGGCTGGCGTACCGCGCGTAGCGCCGGTAAGCCCTAACGCCCCAGCTGGTTGGCCGTGTTGACGGCCCGCAGCACCGCCGCCGCCTTGTTGCGGCACTCCGCGTCCTCCGCGGCGGGGTCGGAGTCGGCGACGACTCCGGCCCCGGCCTGGACGTAGGCGGTGCCGTCCCGCAGCAGGGCGGTGCGGATGGCGATGGCGGTGTCCGCGTCGCCCGCGAAGTCCAGATAGCCGACGCAACCCCCGTACAGGCCGCGGCGGACGGGCTCCAGCTCCTCGATGATCTGCATCGCGCGCGGCTTGGGGGCGCCCGAGAGCGTCCCCGCCGGGAAGCAGGCGGTGAGCACGTCGAAGGCGCTGCGGTCCCCGCGTACCCGCCCGGTGACGGTCGAGACGATGTGCATCACGTGGCTGTAGCGCTCGACGGACATGAAGTCCACCACCTCCACGCTGCCCGGCTCGCAGACCCGGCCCAGGTCGTTGCGGCCCAGGTCGACCAGCATCAGGTGCTCGGCCCGCTCCTTGGCGTCCCCCAGCAGCTCCTCGGCCAGCGCCGCGTCCTGCTGGGGGGTGGCGCCGCGCGGGCGGGTGCCGGCGATGGGGTGCAGCAGCGCGCGGCCGTCCTCGACCTTGACGAGCGCCTCGGGGCTGGAGCCCACCACGTCGAAGTCCTCGAAGCGGAACAGGTACATGTACGGCGAGGGGTTGGTGGCCCGCAGCACCCGGTAGACGTCCAGCGCGCTCGCCTCGCACGGCGTCTCGAAGCGCTGCGAGGGGACGACCTGGAACGCCTCCCCGGCGCGGATGCGCTCCTTGACGTCCTCGACGGCCGCCCGGTAGTCGGCGCCGCCCCAGGGGGAGTCGTACGCGGGCAGCTCCGACGGCGGCAGCGGCACGGCGCCCGCCGCGACCGGCCGCGCCAGGTCCGCCTCCATCGCGTCCAGCCGGGCCAGCGCGTCGGCATACGCCTCGTCCACGCCGGTGTCGAGGTCGTTGTGGTTGATGGCGTTGGCGATGAGCAGGACGCTGCCGTCCCAGTGGTCGAGCACCGCGAGGTCGGAGGTGAGGAGCATCGTCAGTTCGGGCAGCCGCAGGTCGTCGGTGGCATGCTCGCCGATGCGCTCCAGGCGCCGCACCACGTCGTAGCCGAGGTAGCCGGTCATCCCGCCGGTGAAGGGCGGCAGTCCGCTGTCGCGGTGGTGCAGGTCGCGGGGGGTGTGCAGGGCCTCGACGGTGGCGCGCAGCGCCTCCAGCGGGTCGCCGCCGGCGGGGACGCCGACGGGCGGGGTGCCCAGCCAGTGCGCCCGGCCCCCGCGCACGGTGAGGGTGGCGGCGCTGCGCACGCCGACGAAGGAGTAGCGCGACCAACTGCGGCCGTTCTCCGCGGACTCCAGCAGGAACGTCCCCGGCCGCTCGGCGGCCAGCTTGCGGTACAGCCCGACGGGCGTGTCACCGTCGGCGAGGAGGCGGCGCACGACGGGGATGACCCGCCGGTCCTTGGCCAGCGCGCGGAACGTCTCAAGGTCCGGGGTCGTCATGGGCCGACCTTATCGGGCATACGGACCCCGCCCGACAGCCGCTCAGTCCGCGGACCGCGCCAGGGGGAGCGCGCCGTCGTCGAAGCAGGTACGGGTCCCGGTGTGGCAGGCGGGCCCGCGCTGGTCGACCTTCACCAGCAGCGTGTCCCCGTCGCAGTCCAGCGCCACGGACCTCACCTGCTGCACGTGCCCGGAGGTGTCGCCCTTCACCCAGTACTCGCCGCGCGAGCGGCTCCAGTACGTGGCCCGGCCGGTGGTCAGCGTGCGGTGCAGGGCCTCGTCGTCCATCCAGGCCAGCATCAGCACCTCGCCGGTGTCGTACTGCTGGGCGACGGCGGGGACCAGGCCCCGGGGGTCGCGCTTGAGGCGGGCGGCGACGGCGGGGTCGAGGCCGGAGGCGGGGACGGGGCGCGTGGTGGACATGGGCACATTCTGCCAACGAAAGGGGGACTCCCGAATCCGCACCGGTACGGGTAGGGCATGCTTCCAGCATGTCGTATCCACCGCCGCCCAGCCAGCCGTACCACCAGGGCTCCGGCCCGGGGTACAACCCGCCGCCGCAACAGCCCCCCGCCGGGGGCGGGTTCGGACCCCCCGGCGGCTTCGGCCCGCCCCAGCCCCCCGGCCCTCCCGGCGGCGGCTACGGCTACCCGGGCGGCCCCGGCTACCCCGGCGGACCGGGGCCCGGCGGCCCGTACCCCCCGCCTCCCGGCGGCGGCAACGGGCCGAAGATCGCCGCGGCGGTCGTCATCGGCGCGCTGCTGGTGGCGGCGATAGTCGTCAGCGTCGTGCTGCTGACGCGCACCGACGACAGCACGGACGCGGACAACAAGCCCACCGCCTCCCCCACTCCGACGCGCACGACGCAGTCCCCCTCCCCCTCGGCGGACCCGACGCAGACCCCCTCGCAGGACGCGACCACGGCGGCGCCCAGCGGCGACCCCACGATGCCCTTCATCCCCTACGTCGTCCTCAAGCCCGGCACCTGCTTCGACCACCCGCTGATCGACACGAGCGTGACGGAGGTCGAGAAGCGCTCGTGCAGCGCCCCGCACGACGGGCAGGTGATCTCCAACCGCACGCTGACGGGCGAGTTCGAGACGGAGAAGCAGCTGCAGGACAAGGCCCTGGAGCTGTGCAAGCAGGACGCGAACAAGAAGCTGAGCACGATGACCCCGGACGGCGAGCTCTACTACTTCTACGCCCTCTACCCCCGGCTGGTCTCCTACGAGTACCAGAACCAGGACACGGTCTCCTGCGCGCTGACGCTCACCGACAAGCCGGGCGGCAAGAAGCTCACCAAGCCGCTGAGCAGCTAGCCGGGGCTGCCCGCCCGCCGACCGCCCGCCCGCCGCATGCCCCTGGGCGGCGGGCGGGCGCCGTACGCTGGACCGCATGACGACGCATGCGAAGCGCGAACGCAAGGCCCTTGCCGAGGTGTTGGAGGCGGCCGGCCCCGACGCCCCGACCCTGTGCGGCGGGTGGACGACGCGGGACCTCGCCGCCCACGTGGTGGTACGGGAGCGGCGCGGCGAGGCGGCGGGGATCCTGCTTCCGGCGCTGGCGCCCCGACTGGAGCGGGTACGGCGGGAGTTCGCCGAGCGTCCGTACACAGAGCTGCTCGACCTGATCCGCACCGGGCCGCCCGCCTGGTCCCCGTTCGCCCTCAAGCAGGTCGACGAGGCGTCCAACCCGGTGGAGTTCTTCGTCCACACCGAGGACGTGCGCCGCGCGGACCCCGCCACCGCGCCCCGCGACCTCGACCCGCTGCTCGCCGAGACGCTCTGGAAGCGCCTGGAGCGCATGGCCCGCCTCCTGGCCCGCAGGTCCCCCGTCGGCCTGGTCCTGCGCCGCCCCGACGGCCGCACGGTGGTCGCCCGCCGCGCCACCCCGACGATCACCCTGACCGGCGACCCGGCGGAACTCCTCCTCTTCACCTACGGCCGCCAGCACGCGGCCCGCGTGGAGGCGGAGGGCGACAAGGACGCGGTGGCGTCGGCGTACGAGGCGGCGCTGGGCTTCTAGGGTTTGTACGGAGTTCCCCGTCCGCGCGCCGATCCAAGGTGGCCCGGGTAGGAATTCACGTTCATCGGACGAGTCGGACCCTTAATTCACCTGCGACTGCGGCGGGTTGGCCGTGAATTACGCGCCCGTCCGCGACACCATCCCTTTTGTCAACAAAGTATTGACACCGACTCGGAATGCCAGAAGAATCCGCGCCCGAAGTCTCCTTGGCGGCCTTCCGGGGGAGCAGACCCGCACCGGCCGCACGCCGCACTGCCGGGAACGACCGGCCGGGCGCCGTGATCCGCGGTGCCCGGCCGGTGGTCTCCACCCCCGACGCACCCCGTCGCGCCCTGCCGGGCGACGGATCGAACCGCACTCGCTAAGGAGCAGTTGAGATGGCCCCGTCTTCCACGCAGCCCTCCAAGCAGCCCGCCGGGCAGTCCCCCGCGCAGCCCACCGCACAGCCCTGGAAGCCCTCGCGCCGGCAGACCCTCGCGGGAGCCGTGGGCGCCGCCATCGCGATGGGCAGCGTCCGACTCCCCACCGCCGCCGCCGACTCGGCCCAGGAGCGCGCCCGCGCGCTCGCCGGCCGCATGACGCTGGAGCAGAAGATCGGCCAGCTCTTCGTCCTAGAGGTCGCCGGCCGCGACGCCCACGAGGTGGGCGAGGCGTCCGCCGCGCTGAACAGGTCCCGTTTCGGGGTGTCCACCCCGGCCGAGATCATCGCCAAGTACCGTCCCGGCGGCGTGATCTACTTCGTCTCCCGCGGTGACGACAACATGGGCGACCCCCGGCAGATCGCGCGGCTCTCCAACGGGCTGCAGAAGGTCTCGCAGGGCATCGACAACGGCGCCCCGCTGATCATCTCCACCGACCAGGAGGGCGGCCTCGTCTTCCGGATGCCCACGCCGCCCGCGACGGAGCAGCCGGGCAACATGGCGCTGGGCGCGACCTGGGCGCCGGCGAGCGCGTACCGCAGCAACGAGATCATGGGCGCCGAGCTGCGCGCCTGCGGGATCAACGCCAACTACGGGCCCGTGGCGGACGTCAACATCAACCCCGCCAACCCGGTCATCGGCATCCGCTCCTACGGCTCGGAGCCCGAGGCGGTCGCCGCGCTCACCGCCGCCGCCGTGAGGGGCCTGCACCGGGGCGGGGTCGCGGCCACCGCCAAGCACTTCCCCGGCCACGGCGACACCGACACCGACAGCCACTTCGGGCTGCCGCGCATCACGCACACGCGGCAGCAGTTGGACGACATCGACCTGCCGCCGTTCCGCGCCGCGATCGCCGCGGGCGTCGACACGATCATGACGGCGCACATCGTGGTGCCGTCGCTGGACGCCACCGAGGTGCCGGCGACGATGTCGTACCCGATCCTGACGGGGCTGCTGCGCGAGGAGCTGGGCTTCGAGGGGCTGATCGTCACCGACGCCCTCGACATGCAGGGCGCGAGTGCCGAGTACCCGCCGGACAAGGCGGCGTTGACGGCGTTCCGGGCCGGCGCGGACATGCTGGTGCTCTCGCCGAACCTGCCGCTGGCGTTCAACGCGCTGCTCGCCGCGGTGGAGTCCGGTGAGATCGCCGAGTCGCGGGTGGACGAGTCGGTCGTACGCATCCTCGCGCACAAGCTGCGCCGGGGGCTGTACGGGGACGACGCCTACGTCAGCGAGAGCCGCGCGCCCCGGGTCGTCGGGCAGCCGGCGTTCACGGCAGACGCCCGGGAGATCACCAGCCGTTCCACGACGCTGGTGAAGAACGACGGCGGCGTGCTGCCGCTGGCGGCGGGCAGCCGCTCGGTGCTGGTCACCGGCTGGGGCGTGACGACGGTGGCTCGCCTCGCCGGCGCCTTCACGGCGCGCGGGCACAGCGCCACCACGCTGGAGACGGGCGCGGTGCCCACGCAGGCGAAGATCGACGCGGCGGTGGCGGCGGCGGGCGCGGCGGACCTGGTCGTGGTCTCCTCGAACCTGCTGGCGGCCGGCAAGGCGGAGACGGGTACGGCGCAAGTGGCCCTCGTCAACGCGCTGTTGGCGACCGGCAGGCAGGTCGTGGTGCTGGGGGTGCGCAACCCGTACGACATCAACCGCTATCCGCAGGCGCCGGCGTTCCTGGCCACGTACGGCTACGGGCTGGTGAACCTGGAGCACGGGGTCAAGGCGGTGCTCGGCGAGCTGAACCCGGGCGGCCGGCTGCCGGTGGCGATCCCGGTGGCGGCCGAGCCCACGTCGGTGCTCTATCCGGTGGGGCACGGGCTGAGCTACTGAGGCACCCCGCCCCCGTACCGTACGCGCTCCCGGCGGCCCCGGGAGCGCGTACGGGGGCACGGGCGGGTCCGGTGGGGAAGGTGAGCGGCAGGCGAAGATCCGGAGAAGTCGCCACCTCTCCCTACCGATAAGCAGCCGCTCCCTTTATCGTTTCCGATCGTGACCATCCAACTCCCCCACCGCCGCTCGGTGATCAAGGCGGCCGCCGCGACCGCGGCCCTCGCCGCCGTCTCCTCCCCCGCCCCGGCCGCCGCGGCCGCCGGCCCCGCCTTCCTGCACGGCGTCGCCTCCGGTGACCCGCTGCCCGACGGCGTGCTGCTCTGGACCCGGGTGACCCCCGAGCCGGGCGCCGTCCCGGGCTCCGGGCTGGGCGCGGACACGGTCGTCACCTGGGAGGTCGCCCGCGACGCCGCCTTCGCCAAGGTCGTCGCGCGCGGCAGCGTGACCGCGCGGGCCGCGAGCGACCACACGGTGAAGGCGGACGTGCGCGGGCTGCGCGCGGCGACCCGCTACTGGTACCGCTTCACCGCCGGCGCCGCCACCTCCCCCGTCGGCCGTACGCGCACCGCGCCGGCGTTGGGCTCCCCGGTGGGCGGCGTGCGCTTCGGCGTGGTGTCCTGCGCCAACTGGGAGGCCGGCTACTTCGCCTCGTACCGCCACCTCGCCGCGCGCGGCGACCTGGACGCGGTGCTGCACCTGGGCGACTACATCTACGAGTACGCCACCGGCGCCTACGCCACCACCGGCGGTCCGGTGCGCCCGCACGTACCGGCGCACGAGATCCTCACCCTCGCCGACTACCGCGCCCGGCACGGCACCTACAAGACAGACGCGGACCTGCGGGCCCTGCACGCGCGCCACCCGCTGATCGCCATCTGGGACGACCACGAGATCGCCAACGACGCCTGGTCGGGCGGCGCGCAGAACCACGACCCGGCCACCGAGGGCGACTACGCGCAGCGTGCGGCGGCGGGCCGGCAGGCGTACTTCGAGTGGATGCCGGTGCGCCCCTCCGTGGAGGGCACCACCTACCGCCGGCTGCGCTTCGGCAAGCTCGCCGACCTGCACCTGCTGGACCTGCGCTCCTTCCGCTCCCAGCAGGCCGATGCCGCGAGCGGCGCGGTCGACGACCCGGAGCGCACGATCACGGGCCGCGCCCAGCTGGACTGGCTGAAGTCCGGGCTCTCCGCCTCGCAGGCGACCTGGCAGCTGGTCGGCAACTCGGTGATGATCTCGCCGCTGTCGTTCAACGGGCTGCCGCCGGCCCTGCTCGGCCCGCTCGCCAAGCTGCTCGGCATCCCGGCCGGGGGCGCGCCGGTGCTCACCGACCAGTGGGACGGGTACACCGACGACCGCCGCGAGCTGCTCGGCCACCTCGACGCGAACGCCATCCGCAACACGGTCTTCCTCACCGGCGACATCCACATGGCGTGGGCGAACGACGTCCCGGCGCGGGCCGCCGCACCCAGCTCCGCGGTGGAGTTCGTCGTCACGTCGGTGACCTCGGACAACATCGACGAGCTGCTCGGGGTGCCGCCGCAGACGCTGTCGGTGGTGGCCTCGCAGGCGGTACGGGCCGTCAACCCGCACGTGAAGTGGGTCGACATGGACTCCCACGGCTACGGCGTGCTGGACCTCACCGCCGAGCGCTCGCAGATGGACTACTACGTCCTGTCGGACAAGAAGTCCCCGGCGGCGACGTCCACCTGGGCGCGCTCCTACCGCACGCTCAGCGGCTCGCAGCGGATCGAGCAGGCGGACGCCCCCGTCCTGTGACGCACAGACGCCGCGGGGCCCGTACCCCTGGAGGTACGGGCCCCGCGGCGTCTGTCGCGGCGCGGCCTCAGCGCACCGGGTGCCCCGCCGCCCGCAGCGCGTCCTTCACGTCCGCGATGCGCAGCTCCCCGAAGTGGAAGACGGAGGCGGCCAGTACGGCGTCCGCGCCCGCCTCGATCGCCGGCGGGAAGTGCGCGGCGGTGCCCGCGCCGCCGGAGGCGATGACGGGCACGGCGACGTGCTTGCGCACCGCCGCGATCAGCCCGGTGTCGAAGCCGTCCTTGGTGCCGTCGGCGTCCATGGAGTTGAGCAGGATCTCCCCCGCCCCCGACTCGGCCGCCTGGTGCGCCCATTCGACCGCGTCGAGACCGGTGCCGCGCCGGCCGCCGTGGGTGGTGACCTCGTAGCCGGAGGGGGTCGAGACGCCCTCGGGGCAGCGGCGCGCGTCGACGGAGAGCACCAGCACCTGGCGGCCGAAGCGCTCGGCGATCTCGCGGATCAGCCCGGGGCGGGCGATGGCGGCGGTGTTCACGCCGACCTTGTCGGCCCCGGCGCGCAGCAGCCTGTCCACGTCCCCGGCGCTGCGGACGCCGCCGCCGACGGTCAGCGGGATGAAGACCTGCTCGGCGGTGCGCCGCACCACGTCGTAGGTGGTCTCGCGATCGCCCGAGGAGGCGGTGATGTCCAGGAAGGTCAGCTCGTCGGCGCCCTCCGCGTCGTAGCGCCGGGCCAGCTCCACCGGATCGCCGGCGTCGCGCAGCTCGCGGAAGTTGACGCCCTTGACCACCCGGCCGGCGTCGACGTCCAGGCAGGGGATGACGCGTACGGCCAGGCTCATGGTGCTCCTCGGTAGGCTTCGACCTCCACCTCGACCAGGATGCGCGAGTCGACGAATCCCGAGACGACGACCAGCGTCCCCGCCGGCCGTGCGGTGTCGAACAGTTCCTTGTGCGCGCGCCCGGCCGCCTCCACGTCCCGGGCGTGCGCGATGTACATCCGGGTACGGACCACGGAGGCGGGCCCCAGCCCGAACTCCCCCAGCGCGGCCAGCGCGTTGCCGAAGGCGGTGCGGGCCTGCTCGTACGGGTCGCCCTCGCCCTGCAGCACCCCGCGTACGAAGGGTATGGCGCCGGAGACGGACACCCGGTCGCCGGCGGCCACCGCCCGGGAGAAGCCCATCTCGTCCTCCCAGGGGTCCCCGGGGATCCGCTCGACCTCAGCCATGGCTACGCGCCCTCCTCCAACCCTGCCGCGGACACGGCCGCCAGGGCCTCCTCCAAGGTGAACGCCTTGGCGTAGAGAGCCTTGCCGACGATGGCGCCTTCGACACCCTCCGGTACCAGAGTGGCCAGTGCGCGCAGATCGTCAAGGGAGGAGACGCCCCCGGACGCGACCACGGGGCGGTCGGTGCGGGCGCAGACCTCGCGCAGCAGCTCCAGGTTGGGGCCCTGGAGAGTGCCGTCCTTGGCGATGTCGGTGACGACGTAGCGGGCGCAGCCCTCGGCGTCCAGGCGGGCGAGGGTCTCGTAGAGGTCGCCGCCGTCGCGGGTCCAGCCCCGGCCGCGCAGGGTCGTACCGCGGACGTCCAGGCCCACCGCGATGCGCTCGCCGTGCTCGGCGATGGCCCTGGCGACCCACTCGGGGCTCTCCAGGGCGGCGGTGCCGAGGTTGACGCGGGTGCAGCCGGTGGCCAGGGCGGCGGCGAGGGAGGCGTCGTCGCGGATGCCCCCGGAAAGCTCGACCTTGAGGTCCATGGCGGCGGTGACGGCGGCGATCTGCTCCCGGTTGTCGCCGGTGCCGAACGCGGCGTCCAGGTCGACGAGATGGAGCCACTCGGCGCCCGCGCGCTGCCAGGCCAGGGCGGCTTCCAGGGGGTCGCCGTAGCCGGTCTCGGTGCCGGACTCGCCGTGCACGAGGCGGACGGCCTGGCCGTCGCGGACGTCGACGGCGGGCAGGAGCTCAAGGGCGGGCATCACAGGCTCTCGATCCAGTTGGTCAGCAGCTGGGCTCCGGCGTCGCCGGACTTCTCGGGGTGGAACTGGGTGGCCCACAGCGGGCCGTTCTCCACGGCCGCCACGAAGGGCTCCCCGTAGGTGGACCAGGCCACCAGCGGCGGATTGATACGGGGGTTGTACGACTCCTGGTCCCACGTCGTGACGGCGTAGGAGTGCACGAAGTAGTAGCGGGCGTCGGCGGGCGTGCCAGCGAACAGCCGGGAATCGGCGGGGTGTTCGACGGTGTTCCAGCCGATGTGCGGGACGACCGGGGCGCGCAGCTCCTCGACCGTGCCGGGCCACTCGTCCAGGCCCTCGGTCTCCACGCCGTGCTCGACGCCGCGCGCGAAGAGGACCTGCATGCCGACGCAGATGCCCATGACGGGACGGCCGCCGGCGAGCCGGCGCTCGACGATCCAGTCGCCGCGCGCGGCGCGCAGTCCGCGCATGCAGGCGGCGAAGGCGCCGACGCCGGGGACGAGCAGTCCGTCGGCGGCGAGCGCCTTGTCGTAGTCGCGGGTGATCTCGACGTCCGCGCCGACCCGGGCCAGGGCCCGTTCGGCGGAGCGGACGTTGCCGAAGCCGTAGTCGAAGACGACCACCGTGCGCTGCCCCATCGCGCTCACCAGTCCACGCGCAGCAGGCCCGCGGCGAGCGCGAGCACGGCGGCGAGGCCGAGGAGGGCCAGGAGGCCCTTGGGCTTGCCCTGCTTGGCGAAGGAGATGAAGCCGCCCAGGAAGAAGAAGCCGACGAAGAGCAGCAGGAGGGCCAGCGCGCTCACAGCGCCCCCTTGGTGGAGGGGATGCCGCTCTGGCGGGGGTCGATCTCGCTGGCGTAGCGCAGGGCGCGGGCCAGGGCCTTGAACTGCGCCTCCACGATGTGGTGCGCGTTGCGCCCGTAGGGGACGTGCACGTGCAGGCCGATCTGCGCCTGGGCCGTGAAGGATTCCAGGATGTGCCGGGTCATGGTGGTGTCGTACTCGGTGCCGATCATCGGCGCCATGCCCGCGGGCTCGCTGTGCACCAGGTACGGGCGCCCCGAGAGGTCCACGGTGACCTGGGCGAGCGCCTCGTCCAGCGGGACGGAGGCGTTGGCGAAGCGCACGATGCCCCGCTTGTCGCCGAGTGCCTGGCGGAAGGCGGCGCCCAGCGCGAGGGCGGTGTCCTCGATGGTGTGGTGCGCGTCGATGTGCAGGTCGCCGTCGGTCTTGACCGTGAGGTCGAAGAGGCCGTGGCGGCCCAGCTGGTCGAGCATGTGGTCGAAGAAGCCGACCCCGGTGGACACCTCCACCTGCCCGGTGCCGTCGAGGTCGATCCCGACGAGTACGGAGGTCTCCTTCGTGGCCCGCTCCACGCGGCCGACGCGACTCATGCGCTGTTCTCCCTGGGGTACTTGAGGTCCTTGAGGCTCACGCGCACCGCTTCCAGGAACGCGTCGTTCTCCTGCGGGGTCCCGGCGGTCACCCGCAGGTGGCCCGGTACGCCGTTGTCGCGCACCAGCACCCCGTGCTCCAGCAGCCGCCGCCACATCGCCCGGGCGTCGGGGAAGCGCCCGAACTGCACGAAGTTGGCGTCGGACTCCGTCACCTCGCAGCCCAGCGCGGTCAGTTCGGCGACCAGGCGGTCGCGCTCGCCCTTGAGCTGCTCGACGTAGGCCAGCAGCGTACCGGTGTGCTCCAGGGCGGCGAGCGCGGTGGCCTGGGTGACGGCCGAGAGGTGGTAGGGCAGGCGCACCAGCTGGACGGCGTCCACCACGGCCGGGTCGGCGGCGAGGTAGCCC
Source organism: Streptomyces polyrhachis (assembly GCF_042663125.1). Lineage (NCBI taxonomy): Bacteria > Bacillati > Actinomycetota > Actinomycetes > Kitasatosporales > Streptomycetaceae > Streptomyces > Streptomyces polyrhachis. Next base: position 135,155 of record NZ_JBHSZO010000001.1, read on the forward strand.
AGCCGCAGCCCGGCGGCCCCGAAGGCCTTGGACATGGTGCGGGTCAGGACCAGGTGCGGGCGGCCCTCGATCAGCGGCAGCAGCGAGGGCCGGTGGCTGAACTCGCCGTACGCCTCGTCCACCACGACGAGGGAGGGCTTGGCGGCCTGCGCCGCCTCGTACAGCCGCAGCACCGTCTCGGCCGAAACAGCTGTGCCCGTCGGGTTGTTGGGCGAGCAGACGAAGACGACGTCGGGGGCCAGCTCGGCGATGGCGCGCTCGGCGGCCCCGACGTCGATGGTGAAGTCCGCGTTGCGGGGGCCGCTGACCCAGCCGGTCCCGGTGCCGCGCGAGATGATCGCGTGCATCGAGTAGGAGGGCTCGAAGCCGATCGCGGTGCGGCCCGGTCCGGCGAAGGTCTGCAGGAGCTGCTGGAGGACCTCGTTGGAGCCGTTGGCGGCCCAGACCTGCGCGGGGCCGACCGCCAGGCCGCCACTGCGGCTGAGGTAGCGGGCCAGCTCGGTGCGCAGCTCGACCGCGTCGCGGTCGGGGTAGCGGTTGAGGGAGCGGGCGGCCTCGGTCACCCGCTCGGCGATGGAGGCCACCACCGACTCGGGCAGGGGGTAGGGGTTCTCGTTGGTGTTGAGCCGCACCGGGACGTCCAACTGCGGGGCGCCGTACGGGGACTGGCCGCGCAGTTCGTCGCGGATGGGGAGGTCGTCGATGGACACCATCACGGCACTTCCCAACCGAAGCGGGCCTTGATCGCCGCCCCGTGCGCCGGCAGGTCCTCCGCCTCCGCCAGGGTGACGACGTGGTGGGCGACCTCGGCGAGGGCCTCGCGCGAGTAGTCCACGAGGTGGACGCCGCGCAGGAAGGACTGCACGCTCAGGCCCGAGGAGTGGCAGGCGCAACCGCCGGTCGGCAGCACGTGGTTGGAGCCGGCGACATAGTCGCCGAGCGAGACCGGGGAGTACGCGCCGACGAAGACCGCGCCCGCGTTGCGCACCCGGGCGGCGACCTCGGCGGCGTCCTCGGTGATGACCTCCAGGTGCTCCGCGCCGTAGGCGTTGACCACCGCGAGGCCCTCCTCGATCCCGTCGACCAGCACGATCGCGGACTGCCGGCCGCCGAGCGCGGGCCGGATGCGGTCCTCGACGTGCCGGGTCGCGGCGACCTGCGCGGGCAGTTCCTTCGCCACCGCGTCCGCCAGCGCCTCGGAGTCCGTGACCAGCACGGCGGCGGCCAGCGGATCGTGCTCGGCCTGCGAGACGAGGTCGGCCGCCACGTGGACGGGGTCGGCGCTGCCGTCGGCCAGGACGGCGATCTCGGTCGGGCCGGCCTCGGCGTCGATGCCGATCAGGCCGGTGAAGTAGCGCTTGGCGGCGGCGACCCAGATGTTGCCGGGGCCGGTGACCATGTCGGCGGGGGCGCAGCTGTCGGTGCCGTACGCGAACATCGCCACGGCCGTCGCGCCGCCCGCCGCGTACACCTCGTCGATGCCCAGCAGCGCGCAGGCGGCCAGGATCGTGGGGTGCGGCAGCCCGCCGAACTCGGCCTGCGCGGGCGAGGCGAGCGCGATCGACGGCACCCCGGCCTCCTGGGCCGGCACCGCGTTCATGATCACGGAGGAGGGGTAGACGGCGCGGCCCCCGGGCGCGTAGAGCCCGACCCGGTCCACGGGGATCCACTTCTCGGTGACCGTGCCGCCGGGCACCACCTGGGTGGTGTGCTCCTCGCGCCGCTGCTCGCGGCTGACCAGTCGCACCCGGCGGATGGACTCCTCCAGCGCGGCCCGCACCTGCGGATCGAGCTGCTCCAGCGCCGCGACGATCAGCTCGGGCGGCACCCGCACCTGCTCCAGGCGCACCCCGTCGAAGCGCTGCGCGTACTCGATCAGCGCCTCGTCGCCGCGATGCCGTACGTCCTCGCAGATGGGCCGCACCTTCTCCAGGGCGGCCGCGACGTCGAACTCGGCACGGGGCAGTACGGAGCGCAGGGCGCCGCCCGTCGGAAGGGCGGTACCGCGCAGATCGATTCGGGAGATCACGGTGCCAAGTGTCGCAGACCCCGGCCCGCCCACCGCCCCGCGTCCCACACCCCGAGACGCCCGTCCACTATCCGGAGAGCCGTGTCCCCCGGGCGCCCGCGGCGGCTGCCCACGTCACGGAACCGGCTGGCAGGATGGCCGTATGGCAGCCTCCCCCACAGACCCCCTGACGGTCGTCCTCTTCCACTCCGCCTACGGACTGCGCCCCGCCGTCGAGGCGCTCGCCGACGAGCTGCGCGCAGCCGGCCACGAGGTGGTCGTCCCCGACCTCTACGAGGACCGCACGGCCGGCACCGTCGAGGAGGCCATGGCGATCCGCGAGGAGATCGGCAGCGACGAGCTGCTCAAGCGCGCCGTGCTGGCGGCGGCCCCGCACTCCGACAAGGGCGTCGTCTACGCCGGCCTCTCGCTCGGCGGCTCGATCGCGCAGAACCTCGCACTGGCCGACGAGAAGGCGCGCGGGCTGCTGCTCTTCGGCGGTACGTCCGACCTGGCGGACGACACCGTCTCGGCGGTGGAGGAGCTGCCCGTACAGCTGCACGTGGCCGACCCCGACCCGTTCGAGACGCACGACTGGCTCACGGCCTGGTACCTGCGGATGCAGCGCGCGGACACCGACCCGGAGGTCTTCCGCTACCCCGGCGCCGGACACCTCTTCCTGGACACGGAGCTGCCCGACTACGACGCCGAGGCGGCCGAAGCCGCGACGGCGCGGGCACTGGCCTTCCTGGCGGAGCTGGACACCGCGGCGGCGCGGGGCTGAGGCGGGCGGACACGCGGGCGGGGCGGAGGCTGCACGCCTCCGCCCCGCCCGTGCGTCCTACGGGCGCTGCCCGCCGGGCGCTACTTGACGCCCAGCTCGGCCAGCTTCGCCGGCAGCTCCTCGGTCTTGATGTCCTTGCCGTCGATGCGGACGGTCGGCGTGCCCTTGATCCCGGCGTCGTTGAAGCTGTCGACCATCTCCAGGGCCCACTTGTCGTAGGTGCCCTTCTCCACGGCGGTCTTGAACGCCGAGTTGCCCTTCAGCTCCTTGACGTTCTCCGCGACCTTCAGCAGGTAGGCGTTCTCCGCGAACTTGTCCTGCGACTCCTCCGGGTGGTGCTCGGTGGAGTAGAGCAGGCCGTGGTACTCGGCGAACGCCTCCGGACTGACGTTCAGCGCGGCGCCCAGGGCGCTGATGGCGTTCCGCGAGCCGGTGCCGGTCATGTTCTGGTCGATGATCGCGCCCAGGTGCACGGTCAGCTTGTACTTGCCGTCCTTCGCGCCCTGCTTGAGCTTCTCGCCGAGCGCCTGCTCGAAGCCGGCGCAGGCCGGGCAGCGCATGTCCTCGTAGGTGTCGATGGCGGTCTTGGCATCCGCGCCGCCGACGACGACGGTGGTGCCGTTCTTCCCGCTGGTGTTCGCCGGTTCGACCAGCTTGGCCTTGGCGGCAGCGGCCCAGTCCTTGCCGTCGCCGCTGGTGTCGTCGTCGTCCATCTTGGAGACGCCCAGGGCTATGCCGCCACCGATCGCCAGCACGGCGACGACGCCGCCGACGGCCAGCAGCTGGCGGCGCAGGCGGTCCTTCTTCGCCTGGCGCTCGCGCTCGATCTTCAGCCGCTCGCGGGCGGCACGCTTGGCTTCCTGGCTGTTGCGCTTGCTCATGTCCGTGGATCCTCTGGTCTTCTCGTACGAAAGGGGGTGTGCGCGGGGCCGCCTCAGCGGGCGGCGGCGGGCAGCGGCGGCCCGCGCCGCGCCAGGGAGTGCGTCAGCGCCTCCCGCGCGTGCGCCGCGACGGCGCCCCACCGCGGTCGTACGGGCAGGCGCGCCGGCTCGGCGATGGCCGCCCGGCAGACGGCGAAGGCCAGCAGCAGCGGCCGGAAGGCGGCGGCGCCGGCCGCGCGCAGCAGCCGGGCGGCGGCCGTCTCGCCGTGCGCGAGCCAGGCGGCGCCCGCCAGCCCGGCGGCGAGGTGGGCGGCGAGCAGCAGCCAGGGGGAGGCGGTGCCGGTGAGCAGGGAGTCCCCGCGGGCCGTCATCCGGGCCAGCGGCGTGCCCAGTTCGCCGCCGCCGCACAGCAGGTCCACGCCCAGCGAGCGCAGGGTGCCGCCGACCGGGCCGCCGGAGGGCCCGTAGCAGGCGTGGCGGCCGGTGGTGAAGACCGTGTCGGCGGCCAGCTCCAGGGGGACGAGCAGCGCGGCGATCCGCAGGAAGCCGCGCCGGCCCCCGTCCGCGGGCGTACCGGCGAGCGCGAAGGCGAGGGCGAAGACGGCGGCCGTCACCCAGGCGAGGGTGGCGGCGGGCAGCGGCGCGGCGGCGAGCAGGACGTGGGCGCCGGCGGAGAGCGTGACGCACAGCGCGGTGAACAGCGCCGCGCGCACGCCCCGCATCCGTATGCCCATCGCCACCCTCCCGGCCATCGCGAGAGTGTCCCACGAACGGCCGTAAGCGTCCCCTAAAGGAGGGCTGTCAGTCGAGGCCCGCGATCCGACCGTTACGGAAGAGGTCCACGAAGGTCTGGTGGTCGGCCCGCGCCCGCGCCCCGTAGCTGTGCGCGAAGTCCACCAGCATCCGCTCGAAGCCCTCCTCGTCGCGGCCGATCGCCTCGTCGATGGCGGCCTCGGTGGAGAAGGGCACCAGGTCGTGGCCGCTCTCGGCGATGTCGGCGGCGGCGTGCATGGTGGCGGTGGCGCGGCCCAGGTCGGCGACGACGGCCTCGATGTCGGCCGGGTCGTCGATGTCGGACCAGTCGAGGTCCACCGCGTAGGGGGAGACCTCGGCGACGAGCTGCCCGCGGGGGCCGTCGGCACCCTCCAGCTCGCTCCAGCCCAGCCACGGGTCGGAGGCGGCCTGCAGGGCGCGCTGGGAGATGACCGTGCGGTGGCCCTCGTGCCGGAAGTAGTCGCGGATGCGCCTGTCGGTGACGTGCCGGGAGACGGCCGGGGTCTGGCCCTGCTTCATGTAGATCACGACGTCGTTCTCCAGGGCGTCGCTGTGCCCCTCCAGCAGGAAGTTGTACGAGGGGAGCCCCGCGCTGCCGATGCCGATGCCCCGGCGGCCGATGACGTCCTTGACCCGGTAGGCGTCGCGGCCCGGGGCGCCGGTCTCCGGGAGCGTGGCCGTGTACGCCTCGAAGGCGGCCAGGGCCTGCTCGCGGGTGGCGTCGTCCAGCGGGATCGCGCCGGGGCCGCGGGAGAAGCGGCGCTCGTCGTCGACGATCTCGGTCATCGAGTCCAGCAGCGAGAAGCGGGTGTGGCGGCGGGCCTGGTGGAGGGCGTCCAGCAGCGGGCCGCGGGCGGTGTGCAGGGTGAAGGGCGGCACCTCGTCGGCCTTGGCCCCGGAGGCCAGGGCGCGGATGCGCTCGCGGTAGGCGCCGGCGTAGGCGCGGACCAGGGCGGAGATCCGCTCGTCGCTGAGCGCCTTGGTGTAGCCGATGAGCGCCAGGGAGGCGGCGAGGCGCTTGAGGTCCCAGGTGAAGGGGCCGACGTAGGCCTCGTCGAAGTCGTTGACGTTGAAGACCAGGCGGCCGTTGGCGTCCATGTAGGTGCCGAAGTTCTCGGCGTGCAGGTCGCCGTGGATCCACACCCGGGCGGTGCGCTCGTCCAGGAAGGGCCCGTCGGCGGCGTTTGCCCCGTCGGCGAGGTCGGCGTAGAAGAGGCAGGCGGTGCCCCGGTAGAAGGCGAAGGCGGAGGCCGCCATCTTGCGGAACTTGACCTGGAAGGCGGCGGGGTCTGCCGCCAGCAGTTCGCCGAACGCCTCGTCGAAGACCCGCAGGATGTGCTCGCCGCGGTGGGTGTCCTCGTGGCCGTCGCCGTGATTCGTGTCGTCTCGCACCATGGCCAAGGAGCGTACTGCGTCCGGCCGTCCGCGTTGTCAGTGGTCGCCTCTACGCTGCTGGTTGTCCGATAGATGTCACCGCCCGCGGGCCGGGGTATCCACGGAGGAAGCTGATGACGGACCACGGGAATCCCGACGAGGCGTACGCCGTCCACCGCCGGACGGTCGTGGACGGCGCGGTGCGGCTGGTGCGCTCCCACCGGGGGGCGGCCGTCGATCCGGCGGCGCTGCCGCTCGACGACCCGGGGGCCTTCGAGCTGCTGGGCCGGGGCGACACCCTGGGCGTCTTCCGGTTGGAGGAGGGCCCGATGCGCACGCTGCTGCGCCTGGTCGGGCCCGACTGCCTGGAGGACGTCTGCGCCGTCTCGGCCCTCTACCGGCCGGGCCCGATGGGTGTGGACGCGCACGTCGACTACGCCCTGCGCAAGAGCGGCCGGCAGGAGGCCGCGCCGGTCCACCCGGAGCTGGCGGCGCCCCTCGGGACGGTCCTCGACGCCACCCACGGCCTGCTCGTCTACCGGGAGCAGATGCGCGACGCGGTCCGGATCGTCGCCGGCTGCCCGCCGGACGAGGCCGAGGCCCTGTGCCGCGTGCTGGGCGGGAGGGATCCCGAGGAACTGGCGGAGGGCTTCGCGGCCTTCCGGGAGGGGGCACGGGAGCAGGGCTACGGGGACGGGGCGGTCCAGGCCCTGTGGGACGCGCTGGTCCCCGTCGCGGGCGACGCCCTCGGCAGGGCGGACTCCGCCGCGTACGGCCTGGTCTCCTACTGGAGCGCGTATCTGAAGGCGAACTACCCCGCCGAGTACATGGCGGCGCTGCTCACCTCGGTGCGCGACGACAAGGAGCGGTCGGCGGTCTACCTCGGCGAGTGCCGCCGCATGGGCCTCACGGTGCTGCCGCCCGATGTCAACGACTCCGGCGTCGACTTCGCCCCGCGCGGCTGCGACACGATCGCCTTCGGCCTGGCGGCCGTGCGCAACGTCGGTGCGGGCGCGGTCGATTCGATCATCCGCTCCCGCGGCTCCAAGGGCCGCTACACGTCCTTCCCCGACTTCCTGGAGAAGGTCGACGCGGTCGTCTGCACCAGGCGCACCGTCGAGTCCCTCATCAAGGCCGGCGCCTTCGACACCCTGGGCCACACCCGCAAGGGGCTCATCGAGCGCTACGAGCAGCTGGTCGACACCGCGGCGCGGGTCAAACGCAGGGAGGCCGAGGGCCAGTTCGACCTGTTCAGCTCCGCCGACGGCGCGGGCCGCGATCGTACGGACCATGCGGGCGGCACAGGCGGCGACGGCGGGAAGGGCGCCGGGGGCGAGCCGCCCTTCGGGCTCGACACGGAGTTCTCCGACCAGGAGTGGGACAGGGCCCATCTCCTCGCCCAGGAGCGGGAGATGCTCGGGCTGTACGTCTCCGACCACCCGCTTCTGGGCGTCGAGCACCTGCTGGCCGAGAGGTCGGACGCCCCGGTCCCGGCGCTGGGCGGCGACGAGTACCCGGACGGCGCGATCGTCACCGTCGGCGGCATCGTCTCCGGCGTGCGGCGCAGGACGACCGGGCAGGGCAGCGCCTGGGCCGTCGCGACGGTCGAGGACCTGGCGGGCTCGATCGACTGCCTGTTCCTCCCGGCGACCTATCCACTGGTCTCGGGCCGACTGGCCCGGGACACGGTGGTGCTGGTCAAGGGGCGGCTGGACAAGAGCGGGGCCGTGCCGCGGCTGGTGGCGCTGGAGTTGACCGTCCCCGACCCGATGGAGGCAGTGCGGGCCGCGGCCCGCGCGCCGGTGACCATCGAGATCCCGACCGCGCAGGTCACCGAGCCGCTGATCGAGCGGCTCGGTGAGGTGCTGGCCCACCACCGAGGGGCCACGGAGGTGCGGCTCCGGCTGATCGGCGCCCGCCGTACGACAGTGCTGCGCCTGGACCGCCATCGGGTCACACCGGATCCGACGCTCTTCGGTGAGCTGCGGGAGCTGCTGGGGCCGTCCTGCCGGGCGAGTTGAGGTGCGGGGCCGCGAAGTGCCGTGCGGGGCGCGGTCCGTGGACCGCGCCCCGCAGGTTCGTTCAGTTGTGCCCGAAGCGCCGTTCCTTGTGCTTCTGGTTCTTGTGGGCGCCGCCGAAGCCGCTCGGGGTGACCGCCGCGCTCACCTTGTCCTGAGCCGGCCCACCGCCGTTGTCCTGCTCCACCGCGCTGCGCTCGGGAGCACCCGGCTGCCCGCCGTCGGCCGCCCGGTTACGGTCCTTGCGTCCCATCCCGATTCACCGACCCTCTTCGAAGCGCTCGGTGCGCTCGTACTCGGCTATCTCCATGGGCACCGGCGTCTCCGTCACCGACATCGAGGCGCTCTCCTCGACCCCGGGCGTGCGCTGCGCGCGGCCCTTGGCGTCCACCGCGTACTTGTCGGTGTGCTGGCTCTGCTGGCTCCTGCGTGCCTTGCCCTTACCCATTGATCTTCCTTCAGTTGGCGGGTCCCCCGCGCAAACCACCGTCGCACGCCCAGCAATTCACCGCATTTCGGACAATTACCCTCTGTGAATGCCAAGCGCCACGCCGATGATCGGGGAGCGGCTGATAACCCCCCGGCAGTCGGGCAGACTCGAAGACCCGGAGGCCTTCTCCCCCATCCCCTCCGGCACCCCTCGTACCCCCGCACACCCCCCACCGGAAGAGGGTGAACCGTGGACCGCTGCGTCGTCCTGGTGGACGCCGGCTACCTGCTGGGCGCCGCCGCGAGCCTGCTGGCCGGCGAACCGGCCCGCTCCCGTATCACCATCGACCACGCGGCCCTGATCCAGGGGCTGCGCGAGCTGGCCGAGGCCGACACCGGCCAGGCGCTGCTGCGCATCTACTGGTTCGACGGCGCCCCCGACCGCGTACCGCAGCCCGAGCACCGCAGGCTGCGCGTCATGCCGCGTGTCACGGTCCGCCTGGGTGCGCTCACCCGCAGTGACGGGCGGTGGGCCCAGAAGGGTGTAGACGCCGCGATGCACGCCGAGCTGACGGAGCTGGCGCGCAACCGCGCCTGCTCGGACATCGTGCTCGTCACGGGCGACGGCGATCTGCTGCCCGGGATGATGTCCGCGAAGGAGCACGGGGTGGCCGTGCACCTGTGGGCCGTGCAGGCCGCGGACGGGGACTACAACCAGTCGGAGGACCTGGTCGCCGAGGCGGACGAGCGCCGGCTGCTGGACCGCGGCTGGCTCACCCGCGCGGTCCGCCCCAAGGACCTCACCGGCGCCTGCGCCCCCGCCCCGGCCACCCGCCCGGAGATCACGGCGATCCTCTCTGCGCCCACCCCGGACCGCGAGGCCCCCGCCGGACCGCCGCGCCAGGAGCCCGTACCGGCCGCGAACGGCGACCGGCCGGCCGAGGCGCCCCAGCCCGCGGGCCAGCGGCCGGGCGTCGCGGTCCCCACGCCGAAGGACCTGGCGGGCCTGGGCCGCGCCGTCACCGCGATGCCGGAGGCCCGCAGCGCCACCCCGGCGGTTCCGGCGGCGACCCTGCGCTGGTCGTCCGACCGGGGCTGGGTGGAGCGCCCGGGCTCCCCCGGCGCCGACGTTCCCGACACGGCCGCGCTGCCGACGCTGGCGCAGCTGACCACCGCGGAGCAGCGCTGGGCGGACCGCGAGGAGGACATCACCACGGTCGGCGGTGATCCGCACGAGGTGGGGCAGGTCTTCGCCCGGCGCTGGATGGAGCGGCTCGCCGACCGCGCCCAGCTGCCGCTGCTGGCCACGCAGTACCCCCGGGTGCCGCCCCGCATCGACGGCGAACTCCTGCGCTACGCCGCCCGGTTCGGCCTCCTGACGCACAAGGACGACCAGATCGACGAGCACGACCGCTACGCGATCCGCGCGGGCTTCTGGCGCGAGGTGGAGTCCCGCACCCCGGTGGAGACGACACGAGCGGAGTAGGGGGCGGCCGGGACCGCGGGCGTACGGGAGGAGGCGCTCAGCGTCGCTCGGGGGTTTGTCCCCAGCCCTGCCACTGGTTGTCGGCCGCCATCGGCGCGGGCAGTGGCGCGGGCAGGCCCGGGTCGGGGTCACGCGGGCCGAAGAGCCCGGTCAGCAGCAGTTGGACGAGCATCGCCCCCAGCGGCCACGCCAGCAGCGCCGTCTTGGCCTTCAGCTGCAGGGGCGCGTCGAAGATCTTCCCCTCCCCCACCGCCCTGGCGTGCGCGACCACGTCCTCGGTGGGCCCGAGCCAGACCCCGACCTGCCACGCCAGCAGCGCGCCGAGCAGGCCGCCGACCGCCAGGGCGAGCACGTAGGGCACGCCCCCGCGCCGCCGCCAGAGGAAGACCCCGGCTGCCCAGAGCGCGCCGAAGGCCAGCCCGAGCAGCGCGAAGGTCCCGTCGATGGCCACGGCGTGCTCGGCCTCGGAGTCCGCGAGCAGGACGTTGCCGGCCCGCACGATCAGCGGCACCCGCGGCGCCAGCAGCTCCCACAGATAGCCGAGCAGCAGCCCGCTCACCGCGATCACGACGGTCAGCACCAGCGCCTCGACCACCTCCGCGCGGCTCACCGCGGACCGCCCGCCCTCTTCGGGGCCTTCGGGCCACGGGGTCTGCCACGGGTCGTGGGACGGCTGGTCGCGGGGCGGCTGGTCCTTCATGGGCGCGGTCACCCTGCCATGGTGCCAGGACCCCTCACCGCGTCCGCCGCCGAGGCGGTCGTTCGGGTGGCCGCCCGGTCAGCGAACAGCGGCGCGGCGGTACGCCCAGGTCGCCGCCGCCAGTGCCGCCACGCCCGCGCCCGCGCAGATGCCCAGGTCGGCGGCGACGGCGGCCCAGTCGGGGTGGGGGGCGAAGGTACGGGCCAGGGCCTCGACCCCGTACGTCGAGGGCAGCAGCCCCCGCAGCAGCAGCACCGGCGCGGGCATGCCGGAGGCGGGGATGACGCCCAGCAGCAGCGCGGCGGACATGCCGAGCTGGCCGAGCAGCGTCGCCAGCTCCTGCCGGGGCGCCAGCAGCCCCAGCGCGGCGCCGAGTCCGGCGAGCGCGGCCCCGGCGAGCGGGATGACCAGGAGCAGCGTCCACAGATGGGCGAGGGGCAGCCCGAAGAGCACGCTGCCGACGATGCCGGTGACGACGGTGCCGGGCACGGTGAAGGAGGCGTAGGCGCCCGCGGCGCCCAGCACCACGGCGGCCGGGGGGACGGGCAGGGTGGCGTAGTGGTCGAGGCCGCCGTGGGCGCGCAGCCGGCCGAAGTACTGGGCGAGCAGGTTGAGGGCCACGAAGGCGACGACGAGCACCGTGGAGCCGGCGACGACGGCCCGCGCCTCGGGGCTGCCGGCGTCGACCACCCCGCGCATCAGGACCATGATCCCGACGGACTGGAAGGTGGCGACGAAGAGCAGCGGGATACGGGAGACCCGGACCCGGGAGAGCTGCGCGCGGTAGACGGCGGCGAGGGCCGGCCGCAGGGCCGTGCGGGGGGCGAGCGGGGCGGGCGTACGGGGCGCGGGCTCCTCGGCCGGTACGGAGCCCGCGGCGGGGACTGCCTCCCCGGCGGGTGCCGTACGGGGAGCGGGCAGCCCGCCGGCGGTCGTCTCGGGCGCGGTCATGCCTTCACCAGCCCGTCGGTCCGTCCCCCGAGCGCCAGGTACACGTCCTCCAGGCTCGGCGTGGTCAGCGTGAAGTCGTCCAGCGCCGCGAAGGCCGGACCGCCGGTGATCGACGCCACGGCCGTACGGGCGGCGTCGGCGCCGAGCCGCAGCGTCCAGCGCGAGCCGTGCCGGCGCGCCTGCCCGGCCAGCGCGGCGACCTCCGCCAGCTGCAGCGGCGGCTCCGCGCGCCAGACCAGCTCCAGGCGGACCTCGTCGGCGACCAGGGCCTTCAGCCCGGCCGGGGTGTCGCAGGCGATGACGCGGCCCCGGTCCAGGACGGCGACGCGGTCCAGGACGGTCTCCGCCTCGATGACGTTGTGCGTGACCAGCACGACCGTCGCCCCCCGCTCGGCGCGGCGCCGGTCCACGGCCGCCCAGACGGCGCGCCGGGCGACGGGGTCCATGCCGGTGGTGGGCTCGTCCAGGACCAGCACCGGCCGGGGTCCGGCCAGCGCGGCGGCGAAGCAGGCCAGGCGGCGCTGGCCGCCGGAGAGGTGCGCCAGCGGTCGGTCGGCCAGCTCCTCCAGGCCCAGCTCGCCCAGGACGGCGTCGCGTTCGCCGCGGGCGGCGGCGGCCGGCAGGCCGCGCAGCCGGGCGGTGGTCTCGGTGGCGAGGGCGACGGTCAGCTCGTCGAGCGCGGTGGACTCCTGCCCCAGGTAGGCCAGCAGCCGCGCGGCGCGCTCGGGGTGGCGTACGAGGTCGTGGCCGAGCAGGTCGATACTGCCGGCGTCGGGCCGCAGGAGCCCGGTGAGCTGGCGCACCAGGGTGGACTTGCCGGCGCCGTTGGGCCCCAGGAGGCCGAAGACCTCGCCCTCGCGGACGTCCAGGTCCACCCCGTCGACGGCCCGCACCGGCGCCACGGCGGCCCGCCCGCGCCGGGCCCTGCGCCCGGGATACGCCTTGACCAGCCCGCGCACCCGGCAGGCGGCCCGCGAGGGCGCCCCACTCGGCGTACGAACTGCTGCGCCCGCGACGCCGGTCCCTGTGCTCACGAGTTACGAGGGTACGCCGTCCGGGTGGCCCCTTTGTCCACACCCCGACCCGCTAGGGCCTGTATCGAGTTGGCCTTCGTCCGCGCGAAGCGCGGGCGGCGCGGTGGTCGGTGCGTGCTCTGGGTGTGCAGCGTCGCAGGTCATGTGGCGGAGCCACCTGTCCTGCGACGCTGTGCGCCCAGAGTGCGTGCCGGGCGCCGGGGCGCAGAAGGCCAACTCGATACAGGCCCTAGGGGTGGACGCGGCCTGCTGCCTCCGGTATGACCTCGTCATGTCGAAGAAGACGCGCAAACGCAAGTGGCGCCTACGCAAGGGCCGCGCGAACCACGGCCGCAGGCCGGCGTAACGAAGGAGCTACCCCCGCGCGATCGGCGCCACCACGGCGCCCGTCAGCGCGGCGAGGTCGTCCGGTGCCAGTTCGACCTCCAGTCCGCGCCGCCCCGCGGAGACGCACACCGTTTCCCGCCCCCGGACGGAGGCGTCCAGCACGGTGGGCAGGGCCCTGCGCTGCCCGAGCGGGGAGATGCCGCCGCGGACGTAGCCGGTGGCGCGTTCGGCCGCCGCGGGATCTGCCATGGCCGCGCGCTTGCCGCCCACGGCGGCGGCCAGCGCCTTGAGGTCCAGCGAGCCGGAGACGGGGACGACGGCGACGGTGAGGGCGCCGTCGACCTCGGCGACGAGCGTCTTGAAGACCTGCCCGGGATCCACCCCGAGCGCCCGCGCGGCCTCCTCCCCGTAGGAGGCGGCGGCGGGATCGTGCGCGTAGGCGTGCACGGTGTACGCCACCCCCGCCCGCGCCAGCGCCGCGGTCGCGGGCGTGCCCGCGCTCCCCTTCCCGCTCCTCTTCGCCATGCGGGGAGCGTACTCCCGGCGGTCGGGCGTCAGTTGAGGCTGGTGGGGCGCCGGGTCAGATCGACCGCCGGCAGCGAGGGCAGGTGGCGCAGCACCGCCGACTCCGCGCGCAGCAGCTTCAGCTCCGCCGCGAGGCGGGTGGCGGTGTCGGGGAGCTGCAGCAGCCGCTGCTTGGTCGCGTTGTCGAAGACGGAGGCCGCCGCGACCAGGTAGGACACCACCGAGGGCTCCTCGGGCAGCTCCTGCCCGGTGGTCAGGGAGCGCTCGCGCGCGGAGGCCAGCCGCTTCTGGTACGTACGAAAGGCCCGCAGCGCCGCCGCCGCCAGCGCCGCGGCGTCCTCGCCCTCCCGCTCCTCCAGCACCTCGACCTCGCCCACGAGGTAGGGGCCCGAGGCGTCCACCGAGTGCAGCCGGAAGCGCTGCGTGCCGGTGGCGAGCACCTCGAAACCGCCGTCCTCGCGCTCGCGGATGCTCGCCGCGTCGGCCAGGCAGCCCACGGTGTGGAAGACGCTGCGCGGATCGGACCCGAAGCCCGCCGCCGGCCCCTTGGCGACGACGGAGGTCTGGTCGGGCAGTCCGGGCGCGGTGTGCGCCACCTCGCGGCCGTCGCGGATGGCGACCACGCCGAAGCGGCGCGGGGCCGGGGCACCGGGCTCACCGGACCCGTCGCCGTCGTGCCGGTCCAGCAGGTCGCGCATGAGCGCGCGGTACCGCTCCTCGAAGACGTTGAGCGGCAGTACGAGCCCAGGAAAGAGCACCGTGTTCAACGGAAACAGCGGCAGTCGGGCGGTTGTCACCCCGGAATCCTAGGCCCTCCCCGCCCCCCGACCCGCGTGCTGCGCCTACGCCCACGGCGCAACCGCGTACAGAGGACCTAGGGCGTCCCCCGCAGGCTGCGCACATCGAGCTGGCGCAGCACCCGGTCGGCCACCGCCGGGTCCATCCCCGGCTCGCTGCGCGCGGAGAGCACGGCGTTGCGGGCGGCGGAGAGCATCTCGCCCTGGATCTGCTGCACCTCCTTGGCCCGCTTGGCGCGCTTGGCGTGCGCCGCGCGCCACTCCTTGTCGAGGATGTCCGGCGAGATCCGCGCCCCCATCTCCACCGCGCGCCGCAGCAGCGCCTCGACGGCCTCGTCGGGGAGGTCCTCGCGGTCGGCCATCTCCAGCACCTGGTGCTTGGCGGCCTTCGCCACCCGCATGGCCAGCACCCGCTCCTGCGCGCGCTCGGCCCCGGTGTCCGCCGTGACGCCCAGTTTCGACACCACCCACGGCAGCGTCAGCCCCTGCAGCAGCAGGGTGACCAGCACCACGGCGAAGGCGATGAAGAGGATCCAGGCGCGGGCGGGGAAGTGCTTGCCGTCGTCCAGGGTGAGCGGCACGGCGAGGGCCAGGGCGACGGTGGCGACGCCCCGCATCCCCGACCACCACACCACCAGCGTCTCGCGCCAGCCGCCCGGCACCTGCTCGTCCTCGTCCTCCGGGCCGCCGCGCCGGTGCAGCCACTGCGCGACGGCGGAGGCGGGCAGCAGCCACAGCAGCCGTACGACGACCACGACGCCGACGACCGCGGCGGCGGCGGCGAGCATCGGGCCCCAGTTGCCCTTGGCGTCCCGCAGGACGTGGTAGACCTCCAGCCCGATCACGCCGAAGGCGACGCCGGTGACCAGCATCTCCACCACGTCCCAGAAGGTACGCCCCACGAGGCGCCCGTAGACGTCGTCGGCGTCGGAGGCGTGCTCGGAGAGGTAGAGGCCGACGACCAGCACCGCCAGCACGCCGGAGCCGTGGAACTCCTCCGCGATCAGGTAGGACCCGTACGGCACCAGCAGCGTCACGCCCAGCACCAGGGTGGGGTCGTCGTAGAAGCCGATCGCCTTGGAGGCCAGGTAGCCGATGCCCAGTCCGACGGCCAGGGCGACGGTGGCGGAGAGCAGCAGGGTGAGGCTGGCCTCGCCGACGGAGAAGGAGCCGCTGACGGCCGCCACGATGGCCACGTGGTAGAGCACGATCGCGGTGACGTCGTTGAAGAGGCCCTCGCCCTCCAGGATCGACACCAGCCGCCGAGGCAGCCCCACCTTCCCGGCCACGGCGGTGGCCGCCACCGGGTCGGGCGGGGCCACCATCGCCCCCAGCGCGACCGCGCCGGCCAGCGGCAGCCCGGGGACGACGGCCTGGGCCACGACGGCCACCGCGGCGGTGGTGACGAAGACCAGCGCCACGGCGAGCAGCAGGATGGGCCGGATGTTGGCGGTGAACTGCCGCCAGGAGGTCCGCTGCACCGCCGCGTAGAGCAGCGGCGGCAGCACCAGCGGAAGGATGTAGTCCGGCGGGATGTCGATGAAGGGGACGAAGGGGATGACCGCCCCCAGCAGACCGAGGATGGTCATCAGGATCGGCGCCGGAACCCCCAGCTTGTCCGCGATCGGCACGGTGACGATCGCGCCGAGGAGGAGCAGGAACAGCAGGGCGAGTTGATCCACGCGGCGGCCATCCCGGGGGTGAGTGAGTTCAGGCGCTGTCCGCCCGTACCGTGTCGAGCGCGTACTGCAGATCCTCCGGGTAGTCGGACTCGAACTCCACCCAGCGGCCGTCCTCCGGGTGAGAGAAGCCCAGCCGCACGGCGTGCAGCCACTGGCGGCTCAGCCCCAGCCGCTTGGCGAGCGTGGGGTCCGCGCCGTAGGTGAGGTCGCCGACGCAGGGGTGGCGCACGGTCGACATGTGCACCCGGATCTGGTGGGTGCGGCCGGTCTCCAGCTTGATGTCGAGCAGGCTGGCGGCGCGGAACGCCTCGATGAGGTCGTAGTGCGTCACCGAGGGCTTGCCCTCGGCGGTCACGGCCCACTTGTAGTCGTGGACGGGGTGGCGGCCGATCGGCGCGTCGATGGTGCCGCTCATCGGGTCGGGGTGGCCCTGGACGAGGGCGTGGTAGCGCTTGTCCACGGTGCGCTCGCGGAACTGCTGCTTGAGCAGGGTGTACGCGCGCTCGGACTTGGCCACGGCCATCAGCCCGGAGGTCCCGACGTCCAGCCGGTGCACGACGCCCTGGCGCTCGGAGGCGCCGGAGGTGGAGATGCGGTAGCCGGCGGCGGCGAGGCCGCCGATCACGGTGGTGCCGGTCCAGCCGGGGCTGGGGTGGGCGGCGACGCCGACGGGCTTGTCGACGACGACGATGTGGTCGTCGTCGTGGACGATCGTCATCCCCGGCACCGGCTCGGCGACCAGCTCCACCGGGCGCGGCGGGGCGGGCATCTCGACCTCCAGCCAGGCCCCGGCGCTCACCCGGTCGGACTTGCCGGCCTCGGCCCCGTCGATACGCACCTTCCCGCCCGCGGCCAGCTCGGCCGCCTTGGTCCGGGAGAACCCGAACATCCGGGCGAGGGCGGCGTCGAGCCGCTCGCCCTCCAGGCCATCGGGTACGGGCAGGGTGCGGATCTCGGGAAAGGTGCTCACCCGAGGAGTATCTCAGTCCTTGTGGATGGTGCCGTCCGGATCGAGTCCGCGGAAGGAGAGGATGACGATCAGGATGCCGCCGCAGACGATGGCCGAGTCGGCCAGGTTGAAGACCGCGAAGTGCGTGGGGGCGATGAAGTCGACCACATGGCCCTTGAGGAAGCCCGGCGAGCGGAAGAGCCGGTCGGTGAGGTTGCCCAGCGGGCCGCCGAGCAGCAGTCCCAGCGCGATGGCCCAGGGCAGGCTGTGGAGCTTGCGGGCGAGCCGGGCGATCACCACGATCACGATGATCGCGATCAGGGTGAAGACGATCGTCATGGACTGGCCGACGCCGAAGGCGGCGCCCGCGTTGCGCACCACCTGGAAGGTCAGCAGGTCGCCGACGACCTCGATGGTCTCGTGGCCGGGCTCCAGCTCCTTCACCACGATCAGCTTGCTGACCAGGTCCAGCAGGTAGACGACCGCGGCCACGCCGAGCAGCACGCCGATCCGGCGCTTCCCGCGCCCCGCGGGCTCCTGCTCCGGCACGGGGTCCGTGGAGTCCGCGGGCTCCGCAGGCTCCTCCCGCGCGCTCCCGCTGATCCGCTCCGCCTCAGTCACGACTGTCCCTCCGCTGCACCGACTGGGACGAGGGTACGTCACCGGACCCCCGTGCCCGCAGGTGCGGCGGAGCACAGCCGTACAACAGTGCGGGGTGCAAAGCGGCGACCGGGCCCGCGCACGGACGCCGCCCGCCCGGCCGCCGCCCGCGCTAGCGCCGTTCCTGGCGCTGCTTGCACTCCACGCAGAGCGTCGCGCGGGGGAACGCCTGCATCCTGGCCTTGCCGATGGCCTTCCCGCAGGACTCGCAGAGCCCGTAGGTGCCCGCGTCCATCCGCTCCAGCGCCCGCTCGGTCTGGCCGAGCCGCTCACGCGCCCCGGCCGCGAGCGCCATCCCGTGCTCACGCTCCATGTTCTTCGTCCCCGTGTCGGCGTCGTCGTCCCCGGCTCCGGCGCCGCCGTCCCACATCATCCTGGCGATGGACGCGTCCGCGGCGGCGATCTCCGCCTGCAGCCGGTCCGCCTCCTCCGCCAGCTCGCGCCGCGCCTCCGCCACCTCGGCGTCCGTCCAGGGGTCCTCCCCCGGGCGTACGGCCAGACCCTCCGGGGCGTCGGCGAGACGCGCCCCGCCCGCACCCGTGCCCTGCTTGGCAGCGGCCGGACTCTTCTTCGCGACCATCCTGCTGGCTCCCGTCGTCTTCTTCGCGGCGGTCTTCGTCGTGCTCTTCTTCACAGCCGTCTTCTTCGCGGCGCTCTTCTTCGCAGCGGTCTGCTTGGCGACCGGTTTCTTGGCGGCCGCCTTCCTCGCTGCCGACGTGGACTTCTCCGCCACCATGGCCGCGACCCCTTCACATATGGTGATCATTCGCCGAACAGGTGCCGGAACGATAAGCCGACCCGGACCCCGCGGCAACAGGGCACGCCACGGCAGAGCGGTCTCCCCTCGTTGTGCCCAGCGGACGGCCGGGTATTCCGCTCCGTACGGGCTAACGGCCCCACCGGCGCCCCTACCCCCCGAAAACCGGTCGGCGCCCACTCCCGCGGGGCCGTAGACTCAAGCGAGCGAGAGGCGTGGATGGGGACGAGTAGCGTCGTCTGCGGCCAGGAGCGACCCGGGGACGGTGCGAGCCCGGGGGCCAGCGCGAGGTGAAGATCACCCCGGAGCCGCCGGAGGAAAGCCGCGCAGCGCGCCCCCGAGGGCGTGCGCGGCGAGTAGAGCCGGCAGCGCGACCCCAATGAGGGGGCGGATGGCCCGCAGCCGGGCCGCCCGCCAAGGAGGGTGGTACCGCGGGAGCGCAGGCTCTCGTCCCTCCGGACGACGCAAGCAGCAGTCCGCGCGCCCGGAGGAAGGCAAGCCGATGACGACACCCCAGCCGACGCCCCAAGGCCCCCAGTACCACCAGGTTCCCGCCCAGGTCGATCTGCCGGCCCTGGAGCACGCCGTGCTGGACCTCTGGGACGAGCGGAAGATCTTCGCCAAGAGCCTGGAGCAGTCGCAGGGCCGCCCCGAGTGGGTCTTCTACGAGGGGCCGCCCACCGCCAACGGCATGCCCGGCGCCCACCACATCGAGGCCCGCGTCTTCAAGGACGTCTTCCCCCGCTACCGCACCATGCGCGGCTACCACGTGACCCGCAAGGCCGGCTGGGACTGCCACGGCCTGCCCGTGGAGCTGGCGGTGGAGAAGGAGCTGGGCTTCAACGGCAAGGGGGACATCGAGGCGTACGGCATCGCGGAGTTCAACGCGAGGTGCCGGGAGTCGGTGACCCGCCACACCGACGCCTTCTCCGAGCTGACGACCCGCATGGGCTACTGGGTCGACCTGGAGGACGCCTACGTCACGATGGACCCGGAGTACATCGAGTCCGTCTGGTGGTCGCTGAAGCAGATCTACGACAAGGGCCTGCTGGTCGAGGACTACCGGGTCGCGCCCTGGTGCCCGCGCTGCGGCACGGGGCTCTCCGACCACGAGCTGGCGCAGGGCTACGAGACGGTCGTGGACCCCTCGGTCTTCGTCCGCCTCCCGCTCACCTCCGGCCCGCTGGCCGGCGAGGCGTCCCTGCTGGTGTGGACGACGACCCCGTGGACGCTGGTGTCCAACACGGCCGTCGCCGCCCACCCGGACGTGCGCTACGTGGTGGCCACCGACGGCCGGGAGAAGGTCGTGGTGGCCGAGCCGCTGCTGGCCAAGGCGCTGGGCGAGGGCTGGGAGTCCACGGGTGAGTCCTTCACCGGCCGCGAGATGGAGCGCTGGAGCTACCAGCGCCCGTTCGAGCTGGTGGAGTTGGCGGACGCGAACTTCGTCGTCAACGCGGAGTACGTGACGACCGAGGACGGCACGGGCCTGGTCCACCAGTCCCCCGCCTTCGGCGAGGACGACTACCGCACCTGCCGCGCCTACGGCCTCCCGCTCATCAACCCGGTCCGCCCCGACGGCACCTTCGAGGCCGAACTGCCCCTGGTGGGCGGCCAGTTCTTCAAGAAGGCCGACGAGGTCCTGGTCGCCGACCTGGACGAGCGCGGCCTGCTCCTGCGCCACGTGCCGTACGAGCACAGCTACCCGCACTGCTGGCGCTGCCACACCGCGCTGCTCTACTACGCGCAGCCGTCCTGGTACATCCGCACCACGCAGGTCAAGGACGCCCTGCTGCGGGAGAACGAGAAGACCAACTGGTACCCGGAGTCGGTGAAGTACGGCCGCTTCGGCGACTGGCTGAACAACAACATCGACTGGGCGCTCTCCCGCAACCGCTACTGGGGCACCCCGCTGCCGATCTGGCGCTGCGCGGAGGAGCACCTCACGGTCGTCGGCTCGCGCGCGGAGCTGAGCGGACTGACCGGCACCGACCAGTCGCAACTCGACCCGCACCGCCCGTACATCGACGAGGTCTCCTTCCCCTGCCCGCAGTGCGGCGAGACGGCCCACCGCGTGCCGGAGGTCATCGACGCCTGGTACGACTCGGGGTCGATGCCCTTCGCGCAGTGGGGCTACCCGTACCGCAACAAGGAGGTCTTCGAGGCGCGCTACCCGGCGCAGTTCATCTCGGAGGCCATCGACCAGACCCGCGGCTGGTTCTACACGCTGATGGCGATCGGCACGCTGGTCTTCGACAGGTCGGCCTACGAGAACGTGGTCTGCCTGGGCCACATCCTCGCCGAGGACGGCCGCAAGATGTCCAAGCACCTGGGCAACATCCTGCAGCCGATCCCGCTGATGGACCAGCACGGCGCCGACGCGGTGCGCTGGTTCATGGCGGCCGGCGGCTCGCCGTGGGCGGCGCGCCGGGTGGGCCACACCACCATCCAGGAGGTCGTGCGCAAGACCCTCCTGACGTACTGGAACACCGTCGCCTTCCAGGCGCTGTACGCGCGCACCTCCGGCTGGGCGCCCTCGGCCGCCGACCCGGCCCCGGCCGAGCGGCCGCTGCTGGACCGCTGGCTGCTGGGCGAGCTGAACACCCTGGTCGCCGAGGTCACCGAGGCGATGGAGGCGTACGACACCCAGCGCGCCGGCAAGCTGCTCTCGACTTTCGTCGACGACCTCTCCAACTGGTACGTGCGGCGCTCGCGCCGGCGCTTCTGGCAGGGCGACGCGGCGGCGCTGCGCACCCTGCACGAGGTGGTGGAGACGGTGACGCGGCTGATGGCGCCGCTGGTGCCGTTCATCACCGAGCGGGTCTGGCAGGACCTGGTGGCCCCGGTGGTGCCCGGTGCCCCGGAGTCGGTGCACCTGGCGGACTGGCCGCGGGTCGACGCGGCGCTGGTGGACCCGGCGCTCTCGCAGCGCATGGCGCTGGTGCGGCGGCTGGTGGAGCTGGGCCGCGCCTCGCGCGCGGAGTCCGGCGTCAAGACCCGCCAGCCCCTGTCGCGGGCGCTGGTGGGCGCGGTGGGCTTCGAGTCGCTGGAGGAGGAGCTGCGCGCGCAGATCGCCGAGGAGCTGAACGTCCTGGCGCTGGCCTCCCTGGCGGAGGTCGGCGGCTCGCTGGTGGACACGGCGGCCAAGGCCAACTTCCGTGCGCTGGGCAAGCGTTTCGGCAAGGGCGTGCAGGACGTCGCCAGGGCGGTCGCCACGGCGGACGCGGCGCGGCTGTCCGCGGAGCTGCGCGAGGGCGGCGCGACCTGGGTGGAGGTGGCCGGCGAGCGGGTGGACCTCTCGCCGGAGGAGGTCATCATCACCGAGACCCCCCGCGAGGGCTGGTCGGTGGCCTCCGATCCGGGTGCGACGGTGGCGCTGGACCTGGAGCTGACGCCCGGACTGCGGCGCGCGGGCCTGGCCCGTGACGCGATCCGGCTGATCCAGGAGGCCCGCAAGAACTCCGGGCTGGACGTGGCGGACCGCATCCGGCTGCGCTGGACGGCCCGCGACGAGCAGCTCACGCAGGCGCTCACGGAGCACGAGGCGCTGATCGCGGACGAGGTGCTGGCGCTGGACTTCGCCACCGGCGAGGCGGACGACTCCTACGGCAGCCCGTTCGCGGACGAGGCCCTGGGCCTCACCTTCCGCCTGCGCAAGGCGTAGCCGCTCCACGGCCCGAGGGGCCGGCGGGACCACCGGGTCCCGCCGGCCCCTCGGCGTATCCGGGCCGTGCTGACCGGGGGCGTCGCACGCCTCACCGGGCCCGCGTACGAGCCGGGCAGCAGGCGCCGGTCGCAAGTCCCGCTCCCCGGGCGCCCCTTGGTCCGCAGCAGCGCCGGGAACGCCGAAGGCCGGGCTCCACGGGCAGTGTCCGTGGAGCCCGGCCTTCGGCCGATGTGCGCCGACGCCGGGGCGTCAGGCGTCGATCAGTTGTCGTCCTCGTCGATGAGGAAGCCACGCATCGGCGACGGCGGCTGCTGCATGGGGCCGGGGCCCTGCGGGCGGACCGGCGCCATCGGCTGCGTCATCGCGGGCGACATCTGCTGCTGCCCACCGTACGAGGGACCGGCGGGGCGGCCGGGAGCACCGCCCATCGGCGGCTGTCCCATCCCGTGACCGTGACCGGAGCCCATCGCCGCCGCACCGGCCGGAGCCATGGACGGAGCCTGCACGGGCGCCGGGGCCGGCGGCAGCGAGGGGGCGGAGTTGCGCGGCGGAGCGAGCGAGTCGTCCGACTGGGACTCCAGCTGACGCAGCTGCGACTCCAGGTAGGACTTCAGTCGCGTGCGGTACTCGCGCTCGAAGCCGCGCAGGTCCTCGACCTTGCGCTCCAGCGTGGCGCGGGCGGACTCCAGGGAGCCCATCGCGACGCGGTGCTTCTCCTGCGCGTCCCGCTCCAGGGCGTCGGCCTTGGCACGGGCGTCGCGCTCCAGACCCTCGGCGCGCGAACGGGCCTCGCCGACGATCTTGTTGGCCTCGGCACGGGCCTCGGCGATCGCCTGGTCGGCGGTCTGCTGGGCCAGCGACAGCACGCGGGCGGCGGAGTCGCCGCCGGCGGGCGCCTGCATGTGCGGGGCCGGGGCCTGCTGCATCGGGCCGGGGCCCTGCTGCATCGGACCGTGGCCCTGCATCGGGCCGGGACCCTGCTGCATCTGGCCGTGGCCCTGCATCGGGCCGGGACCCTGGCCCATCGGGCCGGGGCCCTGCTGCATCGGACCGTGGCCCTGCATCGGGCCGGGGCCCTGCATGGCACCCGGGCCGGGGGGCAGCTGGGGTGCGCCGGACAGCTGGGGCGGGCCCATCTGCTGCTGCGGCACCGGCTGCGGGCCCGATATGGCGGCGGGCACCGGGCCGCCGGGGCCACGGTGCTGGTCCTGCGGCTCGGGCTTGCGCATGCCCTGGTTCTGGGCGGCGGCACGGGTCGCTGCGGCCAGCTTGGCGCGCAGGTCCTCGTTCTCGCGGAGCAGGCGCGTCAGTTCGGCCTCGACCTCGTCGAGGAAGGCATCGACCTCGTCCTCGTCGTAGCCCTCTCGAAGGCGGACGGTCGTGAACTGCTTGTTCCGCACGTCCTCAGGGGTCAGCGGCATCTCTTCACCTCAGTCATCGGCATATCGGTAGACCTCATCGCAGGAACCCCAGCGCTACTTGGATCAGGATCCACACAATGATCATCAGTACGAAGAAGGACAGGTCTAGCGCCACGCCCCCTAGACGCAGTGGCGGGATGAACCGCCGCAGAAGCTTCAGTGGCGGATCGGTGACCGTGTAGGTGCCCTCCAGCAACACCACCATGGCCTTACCTGGCTGCCATGAGCGGGCGAACATGAACACGTAGTCCATGATCAGCCGGAAGATCAGCACCCCCAGGAAGCAGTAGAGGACGATCAGGATCACCTGAACCGCGATGTCCATCCCGTCTCTTCCCTCTCCCCTGTGTGTGTGCCCGGCCTCACGGCCGCCTCGGATCCAGTGTTGCGTCTGTCGTTCAGCTTTGGTTGAAGAACCCGCCCTCAGCGATGCGGGCCTTGTCCTCCGCCGTTACATCGACGTTAGCAGGAGACAACAGGAAAACCTTCTGCGTCACCCGTTCGATGCTTCCGTGCAGGCCGAAGACGAGACCGGCCGCGAAGTCGACAAGTCGCTTTGCGTCGGTATCGTCCATCTCCGTCAGATTCATGATCACCGGAGTGCCCTCACGGAAGTGTTCCCCAATGGTACGGGCCTCGTTGTAGGTCCGGGGGTGGAGTGTGGTGATCCGGTAGGGCTCCCGCTCGGAGACGACCTTGGGCATGATCACGGGGGCGCTCTTCTCCAGGCTCTGGCGTTCAGGTGTGATGGAAGACACGGGAGCGATGCGTCCGCTACGTCCACTTTCAGTAAGGATGCTCCCAATGCGGGCGCTGTCCGAAACTACCGCCGGACGCTCCCGCTGTGCCGGGGGATGCGTCATTCGTACCGGTTCGTCCACGACGGCCGGCTGCTGCCGCCGGGAGCGGTCCGGCTCCGGCTCGGGCTCGAACTCGTCGTCGGGGTCGAAACCCGGACCGTCATAACCATCGTCCTCCACGAGGCCGAGGTAGACCGCCATCTTGCGCATTGCGCCGGCCATGCTCTACGTCCTCCGCTCTGTGGTGGATCTGCCCCGCCGTGTGTACTGCCACCAGTGCACGTGATCCACTCCGGCCTACTCGCCTGTCCGCACTGTCCGGTACCGACCGGCCCTCGTCGATACCGCTCGGTACCGATCGGCACCGCCCGGTACTGACCATATTTTCTGCCGTGGTCCGACTCGCTTCGCGACGTTACCGGAGCTTGGGCCGGACGCCGAGTACCGCAGTGCCGACGCGCACATGTGTCGCCCCGGCGGCCACGGCCTCCTCAAGGTCCGAGCTCATTCCCGCTGAGACCATGTTCGCAGCAGGATGCGTCGCGCGCAGGCCGGATGAGATTTCCATCAACCGCTCGAACGCGGCCCGTTGGCGTCCTGCATAATGCCCCGCCAACGGCGCCACCGTCATCAACCCGTCCAGCCGCAGCCCCTCGGCGGCGGCCACCGCGTCCGCCAACTCCCCTACGCGGCCCGGGGGGACGCCGCCGCGGCCCGCCGCACCCTCCGGGGCCCGCGCGCCCTCCCCGGCGTTCTCCGGGGCGTCCAGGGCGACTTGGAGCAGGCAGCCCAGTTCGCGCCCCTCGCGCCGGGCCGCCGCGGCGAGGGCCTCCACCAGCCGCGGGCGGTCGACGGACTGGACCTCGGCGGCGTACGAGGCCACGGAGCGGGCCTTGTTGGTCTGCAGCTGGCCCACGAAGTGCCAGTCCAGGTCCAGGTCGGCGAGTTCGGCCGCCTTGGCCGCCGCCTCCTGGTCGCGGTTCTCCGCGACGTGCCGCACACCCAGCCCGTTCAGCAGCCGCACGTCGCCCGCCGGATGGGTCTTGGTGACGACGATCAGCGTCACGTCCTCGCGGGGGCGGCCGGCGGCGGCGCAGGCGACGTCGATCCGCCGCTCCACCGCCGCGAGGTTCGCGGCGAGTTCGGCCCTGCGGCGGTCGTCCGCCGGGGCGTTCACCGGGGCGTTCACCGGGCCTCCGTCCAGACATAGGACGCCAGGCGGCCGGTGGCCTTCTCCCGGCGGTACGAGAAGTGGTCGGCGGACTCCAGGGTGCAGACCGGCGAGACGGTGACGTCCGCCACACCGAGCGCTTCCAGCTGTGCGCGGGCGCCGGCGCGGACGTCGATGGCGGGGGTTCCCCAACTCGTGGTGGCGAATGTCTCGTTCACGAGCTCCGCGGCCCGTGCGCGCATCTCCTCCGGCACCTCGTAGCAGCGCCCGCAGACGGCGGGGCCGAGCCGGGCGGTGATGCGGGCCGGTTCGGCGCCCAGTGCGCGCATCGCCGCCACGGTCGCGGGGACGACACCGGCCAGCAGGCCCGGGCGTCCCGCGTGCGCCGCGCCCACCACGCCGGCCTCCTCGTCGGCGAGGAGCACGGGGGTGCAGTCGGCGGTCAGGACGGCGAGCGCGAGGCCGGGTACGGCGGTGACCAGCGCGTCCACGGCGGGTACCTCGCCGGCGCCCCAGGGGGCGTCCACCACGGCCACCTCGCGCCCGTGCACCTGGTTCATCCACACGACGCGCCCGGGGTCGATGCCGTGGGCGCGGGCCGCGCGGCGCCGGTTCTCCGCCACGGCCGCCGGGTCGTCGCCGACGGCCCCGCCGAGGTTCAACTCGTCGTAAGGCGCGGTGCTTACGCCGCCCCAGCGGTCGGTGAACGCGAATCGCACGGGATGCCTGTCCTGTCGGGCTGA
Organism: Streptomyces polyrhachis; assembly: GCF_042663125.1. Lineage (NCBI taxonomy): Bacteria > Bacillati > Actinomycetota > Actinomycetes > Kitasatosporales > Streptomycetaceae > Streptomyces > Streptomyces polyrhachis. Next base: position 161,090 of record NZ_JBHSZO010000001.1, read on the forward strand.
GCTGCTGCGGGCCGGTCGGGCCCTACCGGGCCCGCAGCCATCGAACCACGTGGGCGGACGGCCCCGGGCAGCGGGGGCGCGGCAGGGACGAACGCGACGGCGGCCCCGCGGCGTTCATGCCGGGGGCCGCCGTCGGGGAGCGGTTACTTCAGGAAGTCCGGTACGTCCAGCTCCTCCGCGGAGCTCTCCTGGTACGGCCGGGCGGACGGCACCGTCGGCGCCGAGGGCATCTCGGCGACCGGAACCGGCGGCGCGGACGGGGCGACCGGCAGGTCCTCCTCGTGCGAGGGGCGCGCGGACGGGGTGAAGCCGCCCAGCGAGGAGCGCTCCTCCACGGCGGGGCGGCCGAGCGGCGCCGAGCCGGCGGAGGACTCCTCCCGGGAGCCGTAGGAGCCGAGCGCCTTGTCGCGGTTCTTGGACGGCAGCTGGCCGCCGTCGAAGCCGGCCGCGATGACCGTCACCCGCACCTCGTCGCCGAGCGCGTCGTCGATCACCGCGCCGAAGATGATGTTCGCCTCGGGGTGCGCGGCCTCGCTCACCAGCTGGGCGGCCTCGTTGATCTCGAAGAGGCCGAGGTCGGAGCCGCCGGAGATGGAGAGCAGCACGCCGCGGGCGCCGTCGATGGACGCCTCCAGCAGCGGGGAGGAGATGGCCATCTCGGCCGCCGCGACCGCCCGGTCGTCGCCGCGCGCGGAGCCGATGCCCATCAGCGCGGAACCGGCCTCGGACATCACGGACTTGACGTCGGCGAAGTCGAGGTTGATCAGGCCGGGGGTGGTGATGAGGTCGGTGATGCCCTGGACGCCGGAGAGCAGGACCTGGTCGGCCGAGCGGAACGCGTCGAGAACGCTCACCTGGCGATCGGAAATAGACAGAAGTCGGTCATTCGGAATGACGATCAGCGTGTCGACCTCGTCGCGCAGCGCGGCGATGCCATCTTCTGCCTGGTTGGCCCGTCGCCGGCCCTCGAAGGTGAAGGGGCGGGTGACGACGCCGATGGTCAGCGCGCCCAGCGAGCGGGCGATGTTGGCCACGACGGGCGCGCCGCCCGTGCCGGTGCCACCTCCCTCACCGGCGGTGACGAAGACCATGTCGGCCCCCTTGAGGACCTCCTCGATCTCCTCGCGGTGGTCCTCGGCCGCCTTGCGGCCGACATCGGGGTTGGCGCCTGCGCCCAGGCCCCTGGTCAGTTCGCGGCCGACGTCGAGCTTGACGTCGGCGTCGCTCATCAGCAGCGCCTGAGCATCGGTGTTGATCGCGATGAACTCGACGCCCTTGAGACCGACCTCGATCATCCTGTTGATGGCGTTGACGCCGCCGCCGCCGATACCGACGACCTTGATGACTGCGAGGTAGTTCTGCGGTGCTGCCACGTCGAAGGCCTCTCGCCTCGAGTTACGTTGCCGTGTGAATGGCCCGATCCTCAACTTAAGCCTCAGGCTCAGCTTGAGGGTTGACTTGCCGTCTCGTCCGGGCCGCCGGAACGAGACACTAAGTCGACAAGTGCTGCGTGTTCAATGAACACGCCGAACTTCCCGGGTTTCTTTTCACCCTATTTGACTGCTCCCCCCGTTGTTCACCCGGGGGGATTTCCGGATCGCGCAACCCTCAGGCCCGACGGACCACAAGGTCTTACGCGCTCAACACCAGCCGGGTCCAACCCCGTCCGGGTGCATCGGCAACGCTGGTGGGAAAGCGCACGTTTGGTGCCTACGGACGCACAACCACCAGCAGTCTAGCGCGTCCGACGCGGACGCATTCGCCGTATGCGCAACGCCGACGGGCGCCCGCAAGGTCGCCAAATCTACGTCACCGCGGGGGCGGTTGGGGCGCTGACGTCGAAGTGGTCTGCGTCCGAGGCCTTTTCGAGCAGCGCCGTGAGCACCCGCGCCTTGAGTCCGCCGCGCTCCGCGCTGCCCCACAGCACGGTGCGGCCGTCGCGCAACTCCAGGGTCACGGAGTCATATGAACCGACCCTGATGACCCTGGTCTCGCGGCGCACCGCCGCCGGCAGGTCGCCGGCCACGGTCACCGCCTCCCGGCGCAGCCGGTCCTCGCCGAAGCGCGCCAGGCTCGGCGAGCGCTCCGCGTCGAGGCGCAGCACCGGCACCCCCGGGGGCGGCTTCGCGACCGTGGCGAACCGCACACCGCCGGCGTCGACTTCGACGTAGCGGCCGCGTTCCTTCATCAGCACCGCCGCCTCGCGCTCCGTGACCTTCACGGTGATGCCGTGCGGCCAAGAGCGCGTCACCGTCGCGGAGTCGACGCGCGGCAGCCGCTTCTCCAGCCGGGCCGCCACCGCACCGGTGTCCACCGAGACCAGGGGCGCGCCGGTCGGCACCTGCGCCGCCGCCAGCACCTCCGCCTCGGTGAGCACCTCGCCGCCGGAGGCGCGCACGCGCTCGACGCGCAGCCACGGGGAGCCGTAGAGCACCCAGACGGCGAACGCCCCCAGCACGGCGGCCAGCAGGAGGGCCGCGAGCACCAGCCGCGGTTCCGGGCGGCGGCGGTTGGAGCCGCGGGGGCGGCCCCCGGCAAGGCCGGCCGACCCCGGCGGAGCGTCCCCGCCCTGCCGGGGCTGTTCGCCCCGTTCGCCCCGCTCGCCCCGTTCACCTCGACTGCCCCGGCTGCCCCGCTCTGCGGTGCCGGCTGCGGGTGCGTCGCCCACGGTCTCGCCCTTCGGCCTGTGTCGGTGCCGGCCGGCCGGGTCCGTGCGCACGGACCCGGCCGGCCGGTCTGCCTCGTCTTCGCCCGGACCGTCGGCCCGGCTAGGCCGCCCGGCGCGCGGCGATCGCCTCGTACACCATCCCGACGAGCAGATCGTCCGCGTCCCGGCGGCCGAACTCGGCGGCGGCGCGCGACATGTCGTTCAGCCGCTGGCGGTTGCCGAGCACCGGCAGGACCTGCTCGCGCACCCACTCCGGGGTGAGGTCCGCGTCGTCGACCAGCAGTCCGCCGCCGGCCTTCACCACCGGCTGGGCGTTCAGCCGCTGCTCGCCGTTGCCGATGGGCAGCGGGACGTAGGCGGCCGGCAGTCCGACGGCGGAGAGCTCGGCGACGGTCATCGCGCCCGCGCGGCAGAGCATCATGTCCGCCGCCGCGTAGGCGAGATCCATCCGGTCCACGTACGGTACCGGGATGTACGGCGGCATTCCCGGCATGTTGTCGATCTGCGGCAGTTCGTTGCGCGGGCCGACCACGTGCAGGATCTGCAGGCCGGAGCGCTGCAGGTACGGAGCCACGGTCTGGACGACCTCGTTGAGCCGGCGCGCGCCCTGCGAGCCGCCGGAGACCAGCAGCGTGGGCAGGCTCGGGTTGAGGCCGAAGTAGTGGCACGCCTCGCCGCGCATCACCGAGCGGTCGAGGGTGGCGATGGAGCGGCGCAGCGGGATGCCCACGTAACGGGCGCCGCGCAACTGGCTGTCGGGGGTGGAGACGGCGACGTGGTCGGTGAAGCGCGAGCCGATCTTGTTGGCCAGTCCGGGGCGCGCGTTGGCCTCGTGGACCACGATGGGCACCCCGAGGCTGCGCGCGGCGAAGTAGCCCGGCAGGGCCACGTAACCGCCGAAGCCGACCAGGCAGTCGGCCTTGCGCTCGGTCATGATGCGCTCGGCCTCCTTGATGGTCCCCCGCAGCCGGCTCGGCAGCGTGATGAGGTCCGCGGAGGGCTTGCGCGGCAGCGGGACGGCCGGGATCAGGGCGAGTTCGTAGCCCCGTTCGGGGACGAGGCGGGTCTCCAGGCCGCGTTCCGTGCCCAGGGCGGTGATGCCGACCGTCGGGTCGTGCCTCCGCAGCGCGTCCGCAAGGGCCATCGCTGGCTCGATATGACCGGCGGTCCCACCGCCGGCGAGTACGACATGCACCGAATTTCACCGCTCTCTTGGACGGCGGGGCCCCAATCAACCCCGCCGTCGCGTCGACTTACGTCCCATCCCGGCCAGCTTTTTTCTCATCACAGGCTGCCGCATGGCCAGCGCCGCGCGCGCCGCGGGTTCGTTGCGGGCGAACGCGATCAGCAGGCCGATGGCGAACATGGTCGGCAGCAGGGCGGAGCCGCCGTACGAGAACAGCGGGAGGGGGACGCCGGCGATGGGCAGCAGGCCCAGCACCGCACCGATGTTGACCACGAACTGCGCCGTGATCCAGGTCGTCACCCCGCCCGCGGCGAACCGTACGAAGGTGTCCTCCGTGCGTCCGGCCACGCGGATACCCGCATAGCCTAGAGCCGCGAAGAGGATGAGGACGGACAGCGTCCCCGCGAGGCCGAGTTCCTCCCCGGTCACGGCGAAGATGAAGTCGGTGTGGGCTTCCGGGAGTCCGCCCCATTTCTCCACACTCGCGCCCAGGCCGGAGCCGAACCAGCCGCCGGAGGCGAGGGCGTAGATGCCGTGCAGGCCCTGCCAGCAGATGTCGCCCGGTCCCGTGTCGGTGGCGCCCAGGCAGCTGAGCCGGTCCATCCGGTGCGCACTGCCCTTGACCAGCAGCAGCGCCATGAACGCCCCGATGCCCAGCACGGCCGCGAAGAGCCGGGTGGGCGCTCCGGCGATCCAGAGCAGCCCGAAGAGGATCGCGGCCAGCACCACGGCGGTGCCCATGTCGGCGCCCAGCATGACCAGTCCGAGCAGCAGCAGCGCGACCGGGACCAGCGGGATCAGCAGGTGCTTCCACTGGCCGAGGAGCTTCTTGTCGTGCTTGCGGGCCAGCAGGTCCGCGCCCCACAGCACCAGGGCCAGCTTGCCGAACTCGCTGGGCTGGAGCTGGAACGGGCCGCCCAGGGAGAGCCAGTTGGTGTTTCCGCCCACCTCCTGCCCTATCCCCGGCACCTGCACCAGCGCCATGAGGAAGGCCGAGCCGGCGAGCAGCGGGTAGGCCAGCGCCCGGTGCAGCACGATCGGCAGCCGGGAGGCGGCCAGCAGCAGCACGGTGCCGATGACGGCGGCGACGAGCTGCTTGCGGAAGTAGTACGTGGAGGGAAGTCCGTCGCTGAGCGCCCTGATCTGGGAGGCGGAGAAGACCATCACCAGGCCGAGTCCGGTGATCAGCAGGCTGCCGCCCAGCAGCAGGTAGTACGCGGTGAGCGGGCGGTCCCAGGCCCGGCGCGCCCGGCGCACCAGGCGCCGCAGCCGCTGGGCGGGGGTCCCGCCGCGGGCCGGGAGCGGCGCCGTGCCGCGCACCCGCAGCCGCTCCACCGGACTCCTGGCGGCTGCCGGCGCGCTGTCGGAACCGCGGACCCGGCCCGCCGGCCGGCTCCCTGAACGCTGCGTCCCCCGTGGCATGGTCTCTCCCCTCCTGGTGCGCGCACCCCGGCGCGCCGAGGCCAGGCTAGGGGTTGGCGCCGGTGTCGCGCCGGGGGGCACGCCGCTCGGGCGGGGCGCGCAGGGCGCTCCCCCGGCAGTGGCCCGTAGCAGACCCTAGGCGTCCGGGAGGGCGCGTACCGCTTGTGCGAACGCGTCCCCGCGCACGTTGTAGTTGGTGAACATGTCCATCGAGGCGCAGGCCGGTGCCAGCAGCACCGTGTCGCCGGGGCGGGCCAACTCCGCGGCGGCGCGGACGGCTTGGGCCATCGCGCCCGGGTCGGTGCGGTCGAGGTCGACCACGGGGACGTGGGGGGCCAGGCGGGCCAGGGAGTCGGCGATCAGGGCGCGGTCGGCGCCGATCAGCACGACGCCGCGCAGGCGGGGGGCGGCGGCTTCGACGACCTCGTCGAAGGTGGCGCCCTTGGCCAGGCCGCCGGCGATCCACACCAGGTGCGGGTAGGCGGCGAGGGAGGCCGCGGCGGCGTGGGTGTTGGTGGCCTTGGAGTCGTCGACGTACGTCACGCCGTCGACCTCGCCCACGTAGGCGATGCGGTGCGGGTCGGGGCAGAAGTCGCGCAGGCCCTGGCGGACGGCGGCGGGCTCGACGCCGTAGGAGCGGGCGAGGGAGGCCGCGGCCAGGGCGTTGGCGACGAGGTGGGGGGCGGGGGGCGGGACGTTCGCGCCGGGGGGCCGGGAGGAGGCGGAGATGTCGCAGACCTCGGCCAGCTCCTGGGCGTTCTTCTGGCGGTTCGCCACGAAGGCGCGGTCGATCAGCAGGCCGTCCACGACGCCGAGTTGGGAGGGGCCGGGGACGGCGGGGGTGAAGCCGACGGCGCGGCAGCCCTCCTGGACGTCGGCCGCGCGGACGAGGTCCTCGGTGGCGGGGTCGGCGGCGTTGTAGACGCAGGCGACCTCGTTGCCCTCGTAGACGCGGCCCTTGTCGGCGGCGTAGGCGTCCATCGAGCCGTGCCAGTCGAGGTGGTCGGGGGCGAGGTTGAGGACGGCGCCGGAGTGCACGCGCAGGGAGGGGGCCCAGTGGAGCTGGTAGCTGGAGAGCTCGACGGCCAGGACGTCGTACTTCTCCTCGCCCATGACGACGTCGATCAGGGGGACGCCGATGTTGCCGACGGCCGCCGTACGCAGCCCGGCGGCCGTGAGGATGGCCGCGAGCATGCGGACCGTCGTGGTCTTGCCGTTGGTGCCGGTGACCGCCAGCCAGGGGGCCGCGTCCGGGCCGCGCAGCCGCCAGGCCAGCTCGACGTCGCCCCAGACGGGGACGCCGGCCGCCGCGGCGGCGGCGAAGATCGGGCTGGTGGGCTTCCAGCCCGGCGTGGTGACGAGCAGCTCGGTGCCCTCGGGGAGGGTGTCGCCGTCGCCCAGGCGGACGGTGGTGCCCAGCGGGGCCAGCTCGGCGGCCTGGGCGCGGGCGCGCTCGTCGTCGCCGCCGTTGACGACGGTGACGTGCGCGCCCAGGCGGTGCAGCGCCCTCGCCACGGGCCCGCCCGTGACGCCGAGGCCGGCGACGGTGACCCGGCGGCCGGTGAAGTCCGGGGCGCCCTGCGCGTCCTGCGCGAACACCGCGCCGGGCGCCGTCACTTGCCGGCCGCCCAGCCGGCGTAGAAGAGGCCGAGGCCGACGATCACGCACATGCCCTGGATGATCCAGAAGCGGACCACCACCAGCACTTCGCTCCAGCCCTTGAGTTCGAAGTGGTGCTGCAGCGGGGCCATCCGGAAGACGCGCTTGCCGGTGGTGCGGAAGGAGCCGACCTGGATGACCACGGAGAGGGTGATCAGGACGAAGAGGCCGCCGAGGATCGCCAGCAGCAGTTCGGTGCGCGAGAGGATCGCCAGGCCGGCGAGCGCGCCGCCCAGGGCCAGCGAGCCGGTGTCGCCCATGAAGATCTTGGCCGGCGAGGTGTTCCACCACAGGAAGCCGAAGCAGGCGCCCATCAGGGCGGAGGCGACCACCGCGAGGTCGAGCGGGTCGCGGACGTCGAAGCAGGCCGCGGGGTTGGTGAGGTCCAGGGCGTTGGCGCAGGACTCCTGGTACTGCCAGACGCCGATGAAGACGTAGGCGCCGAAGACCATCACCGAGGCGCCGGTGGCCAGTCCGTCCAGGCCGTCGGTGAGGTTCACGCCGTTGGACATGGCCAGGATCATGAACAGCGCCCAGATCACGAAGAGCACCGGGCCGATGGAGACCCCGAAGTCCGCCGTGAAGGAGAGCCTGGTGGAGGCCGGGGTCAGGCCCCGGGAGTCGGGGAAGTTCAGGGCCAGGACCGCGAAGCCGATACCGACGATCAGCTGGCCGAGCATCTTGGCCTTGGCCCGCAGGCCCAGGCTGCGCTGCTTGACGATCTTGATGTAGTCGTCCAGGAAGCCGACCAGGCCCATGCCCGCCATCAGGAAGAGCACCAGCACGCCCGAGAAGGTCGGCTGGCTGCCGGTGATCAGCTTGGTCAGTACGTACGCGACCAGGGTGGCGAGGATGAAGGCGATGCCGCCCATGGTGGGCGTGCCGCGCTTGCTGGCGTGCCCGCGCGGGCCGTCGTCGCGGATGAACTGGCCGTAGCCGCGCGCGGCGAGGAGCTTGATCAGCAGCGGGGTGCCGATCAGGGAGAAGACCAGGCCCAGCGCGCCGGAGAAGAGGATCTGCTTCATCGGGCCGTCGCCCCCTCTCCGGACTCCTCGAGGAGCGCCGCTGCGACCTTCTCCAGGCCCACGGACCTGGATGCCTTCACAAGCACGACGTCTCCCGGACGCAGCTCAGTGCGCAGCAGCTCCACGGCTGCTCCGGCGTCGGACACGTGCACCGACTCTTCACCCCACGAACCTTCGTTGTAAGCGCCCATCCGCAGCCAGGCGGCCTCCCGGCCGCCGACCGCGACGAGCTTGCTGACGTTGAGCCGGACCGCGAGCCGGCCCACCCCGTCGTGCTCGGCCATCGACTCCTCGCCCAGCTCCGCCATCTCCCCCAGTACGGCCCAGGTGCGGCCGCCCCTGTCCTGGGCGGCCGCTCCCATCGCGACCAGTGCCCGCAGGGCGGCGCGCATGGAGTCGGGGTTGGCGTTGTAGGCGTCGTTGACGACCGTGACCCCGTCGGCGCGCTCGGTGACCTCCATCCGCCAGCGGGAGAGCGGACCCGCCTGGCCCAGGGCCGCGGCGATCTCCGGCGCGGGCAGGCCCAGTTCGTGGGCCACGGCGGCGGCCGCGAGCGCGTTCGACACGTGGTGCTCACCGTACAACTTCATGATCACGTCAGCGTGCCCCGAGGGGGTATGCAGCGTGAACGACGGGCGGCCGTCCGGGGTGAGGCGCACGTCCGCGGCGCGGATCTGCGCGTCGGGGGACTCCCCGAAGAGGAGGGTGCGGGCCTGGGTGCGCGCGGCCATGGCCCGTACCAGCGGGTCGTCGGCGTTGAGCACGGCGACGCCGTCCGCCGGGAGTGCCTCGACGAGTTCGCCCTTGGCCTGCGCGGTCTTCTCCCGGCCGCCGAACTCGCCGGCGTGCGCGGCGCCCACGTTGAGGACCAGGCCGATGCGCGGCGGGGTCAGCTCGGCGAGGTGGCGGATGTGGCCGAGGCCGCGGGCGCCCATCTCCAGCACCAGGTAGCGGGTGTCCTCGCCGGCCCTGAGCGCGGTGAGCGGCAGGCCGATCTCGTTGTTGAAGGAGCCCTCGGTGAAGACGGTGGGGCCCAGGTGCGGGAGCACCTGGGCGATGAGGTCCTTGGTGGAGGTCTTGCCGGAGGAGCCGGTGAGGGCGACCACGGTGGCGCCCAGGCGGGCGACGACCGCGCGGGCGAGGGCGGAGAGCGCCTCGACCACGTCGGCCACGACGATCGCGGGCACGCCGACGGGGCGGGTGGCCAGGACGGCCGCCGCACCGGCCGCGGTCACCTGGGCGGCGAAGTCGTGGCCGTCGACGCGCTCGCCGGAAAGGGCGGCGAAGAGGGCGCCGGGGACGACCTGGCGCGAGTCGTGCACCACCGGTCCCGTGACCGAAGTGGACGCCTGCGCCCCGCCGTCGAGGCGGCCGCGGGTCAGTTCGGCGATCTCGCCGAGGGTCAGGACGATCACCGGGGGGCCTCCGCCCGGTCGGTGCCGGCGGACAGGGCCGCGGACTGGGCCGCGGACTGGGCTGCGGCCGCCTCGATGGCCGCGCGCAGGACCTCGCGGTCGTCGAAGGGGCGTACCACGCCCGCGACGTCCTGGCCCGTCTCGTGGCCCTTGCCGGCCACCACCACGGTGTCGCCCGGCCGGGCGCGGGCCACGGCGGCCCCGATCGCGCCGGCGCGGTCGGCCTCGACCAGCACCTCGCCGCGCTCGTGCGCCGGGACGGAGGCGGCGCCCGCCAGCATCTCGGCGAGGATGGCGAGGGGGTCCTCGGAGCGGGGGTTGTCGGAGGTCAGCACCGCGGTGTCGGCCAGGCGCGCCAGGGAGGCGCCCATCGGCCCGCGCTTGTGCCGGTCGCGGTCGCCGCCGCAGCCGAGTACGGCGTGCACCCGGCCCTCGGTCACCTTGCGCACGGCGCGCAGCAGGGAGTCGACGGCGTCGGGCTTGTGGGCGTAGTCGACCACCGCGAGGTAGGGCTGGCCGGCGTCCACGCGCTCCAGCCGGCCGGGCACCCCGGGGACGGCGGCGACGCCCGCGGCGGCGGTCTGCGGGTCGATGCCCGCGGTGGCCAGCGCGACGATGGCGGCGAGGGTGTTGGCGACGTTGAAGGCGCCGGGCAGCGGGGAGGCGGCGCGCAGCGTGATGCCGTCGGGGCCGTAGACGGTGAAGGCGGAGCCCACCGGGTGGGGGTCGGCCGCGGAGGGCGCGGGGCCCAACTCCACGTCGGCGGCACGCCAGTCGGCGTCCGGGTGGCCCTCGGCGGAGAAGGTGGTGACCGGGTAGCCGGCGGCCGCGCACTCCCCGGCGAGGCGGCGGCCGTACTCGTCGTCGAGGTTGACCACGCCGGCGCGGGAGCGCGCGGGGGTGAAGAGGGCGGCCTTCGCCCGGAAGTAGTCCTCCATGTCCGGGTGGAAGTCCAGGTGTTCGGGGCTGAGGTTGTTGAAGACGGCGACGTCGAAGACGCAGCCGTCGACCCGCCCCAGCGTCAGCGCGTGGCTGGAGACCTCCATCACGACCGAGGCGACGCCGCGTTCGCGCATCACCGCGAGGAGCGCCTGCAGGTCGGTGGCCTCGGGGGTGGTGCGCTCGGACTTCAGCCGCTCGTCGCCGATGCGGGTCTCGACGGTGCCGATGAGGCCCGTCAGCCCCTCCCCCGCCTTCTCGGCGGCGGCCCGCAGGCCGCCCTCGGCGAGATAGGCGGTGGTGGTCTTGCCGGAGGTGCCGGTGATCCCGATCTGCAGCAGTCCCGCGCCGGGGTGGCCGTAGATCGCGGCGGCCAGGGCGCCCATCTCGGCGCGCGGGTCGTCCGCGACCAGTACGGGCAGTCCGGTGGCCGCCGCCCGCTCGCGGCCCTGCGGGTCGGTCAGTACGGCCGCGGCGCCGCTCTGGGCGGCCTGTGCGGCGAAGTCGGCGCCGTGGAAGCGGGCGCCGGGCAGGGCGGCGTAGAGGTCGCCGGGGCGGACGGCCCGCGAGTCGTGCGTGATGCCGGTGACGGCGGTCTCCGCGGTCTCGGCGGTCTCGGCGGCCTCGGCGGCGGAGCCGGCCCGCAGGGCGGCGGCCAGCTCCCGCAGCGGGGTGGGGGTGCTGTGTACGGGCCGGGGGGCGCCGGGGTGGGACTGATCAGGGTGGGACACGGCGGTGAGCGTACCCCCTGCCGGGGGACGCGGGGGTGCGGGGGTGGTAGCCGGGATTCCGGTCGCGGGGTCAGTCGCTGCTTGCTGTGTGCTCATCGGCCGGGGACCGCTCACTGGTTCTCGTCGGGGGAGTTGGTCGCGTTCTCGTCGCTTGCGTCCGGCTTCGTGCCGGGGGGCTGGTCGGGGTCGTAGCTCACGGGGAGCCGGGGCGCCTTGCCGCCGGACGGGGGTACCTGCAGGGTCTTCAGGGAGAACTCCATCACCTGCTTGAAGACCGGGCCGCAGACCTGGCCGCCGAAGTAGCTGCCGCGCCTGGGGTCCTGCACCGCGCAGTAGACCGTCACCCGCGGCCGGTCCGCCGGGGCGAAGCCCGCGAAGGAGGCCGTGTAGCCGCGGTAGCGGCCGGTGCGCGGGTCGACGCGGTTGGAGGTGCCGGTCTTGCCGGCCACCCGGTAGCCGGGGATGCGGGCCTTCACACCCGTGCCCTCCTCGTCGTCCACCACGGACTCCAGCATGCGCGCCACGGTACGCGCCGTCTTCTCGGAGAGCACCCGGCGCTGCTCGGGCTCGGGGGCGGGGGCGAAGCGGCCGTCGGGGCCCTCCTCGCCGCGGACGAGGGTGGGCTCGACGCGTACCCCGCCGTTGGCGATGGTGGAGTAGACGGAGGCGGCGTGCAGGGCGGTGATGGAGACGCCCTGGCCGAAGGGGATCGTGTACTGCTGCGCCTGGTCCCACTGCTGCGGCGGCTTCAGCAGGCCGGCGCTCTCGCCGGGGAGGCCGAGCCCGGTGGGCCGGCCCAGGCCGAAGTCGCGCAGGTAGGAGGAGAGCACCCGGTTGGCCGCGCGCTGGGACTTCCCGAGCTGCTCCACGGCGAGGATCGTGCCGATGTTGCTGGACTTGGCCAGTACGCCGTTGAGTGTCAGGTGCCAGGTCGGGTGGTCGATGTCGTCGGCGAAGGAGCGGTCCGCGCGGGGCAGCCGGTTGGGCACCTCGACGTGGGTGGCGGGGGTGGCCACGCCCTCCTCCAGCACCGAGGACAGGGAGATGACCTTGTTGACGCTGCCGGGCTCGTAGACGTCCTCGACGGCCCAGTTGCGCAGTTGGTCGGGCTTGGCCCGGCTGAGGTCGTTGGGGTCGAAACCGGGCGCGTTGGCCATGGCCAGCACCTCGCCGGTACGGGTGTCCTGCACGATCACGTAGCCGCGCGCGGCCTTGTGCCTGCGCACCGTCTCGGTGATCGCGCTCTGCGCGGCCCACTGGATGTCGCGGTCGATGGTCAGCTCGATGTCGGTGCCCGGCTCGGCGGGCCGCTCCTGCGAGCCGGCGGTGGGGACGCGGCGGCCGGCGGACTGGGCGTAGACCAGTTCGCCGTCGCGGCCGGCCAGCTTGCTGTTGAGCGCGCTCTCGATGCCGCCGCCGCCGGCGCCCTCGGCGTTGACGAAGCCCAGCAGGCCGGCGGCGAGGTCGCCGTTGGGGTAGACGCGCTTGCTCCGCTGCTCGGCGAAGACGCCGGCCAGGATGTTGGTGGCGGCGTCGGCGTCCTGGGCGAGGGCCGCCTTGCGCTCCTTGATCCTCTTCCAGGTCTGCGGGGACTGCAGCCGCGCCAGCAGGACGTAGCGGGAGCCGCGTGTGGACAGCAGCGCGGCCAGCTCCGCCTCGTCCTTGCCGAGCAGCGGTGCGAGCAGCCGGGCCGCGCGCCGGGGGGCGTCGGGCAGTTTGGCCTGGCCGGGGGTGAAGAGGAAGGGGTCGGCGGTGATGTCGTAGGCGTCGACGTTGGCGGCGAGGTCGACGCCGTCGCGGTCGGTGATACGGCCCCGCTCGGCGGTGAGCTTGAGCGGGACGAGCCGGTTGACCTTGGCCTTCTGCGCGTACGCGGAGGCGTCCACGGCCTGCACCTGCAGCAGCCGCACGGTGAAGACGAGCATCACGAGCGTCAGCGCCACGCTGAAGAGGCGCAGCCTCGGCCGGGAGCGGGCCAGGCGCAGGGCGGGGGCGGGGCGCGTCGGCGGGCCCGGGGGGCGGGGCGGGCCGGAGGGGGCGCGCCGCGCGGGGCGTACGGGGCGCTCGGCGCTCTCCGGGCGTGCGCGCTCGGCACGGGAAGTGCCGCTCGGGACGCGGGAGTTCGCGCGTCGCGGGTCGGAGGGGCCGGGGACCCTGGGCATGGGATCAGCGCTCCTGGGCGGGGGCGGCAGGACTCGGGGCGGACTGGGAGGCGCCGCTGGGGGCGGGGTCGGCGGTGGGGCCGGCGGTGGGGCTCTGCGAGGCGCCCTCCCCGGCCCGCGCCGCGCCGGCGGAGGCACTGGCCTTCGGGGTCGGCGTCGGGGTGGGGCTGGGCGCGGGGCGCGGGGGTACGGGCGCGGGGCTCGCGCTGCCCCGTACCCGGCCGTCCAGGGAGAGGAAGGCCGGGGCACCGCCCGGCACCATGCCCAGCTCGCCGGCCCGCCGCGAGAGGGCGTCGGGGGCGGCGTAGGCGTCGATCTCGCGCTGCAGGCGCTGCTCCTCGTCGGTGAGGACGGTGGTGTCGCGGCGCAGCTCGCCCAGCTCGAACGAGCCCTGGTTGACCGCCGCGTTGAGCAGCAGCAGCGCGATCAGCCCGGCGCCCAGCAGCGCCACCACCAGCACGACGAACGGTGTGCGCGCGGCGGCCGTGGCCCCGGAGGGGACCAGCCACGCCAGCCTGCGGGGCGTCTCCCCCATCAGCTCCCCTTCCCCAGCTCCGGACGGATGCGTTCCGCGCCGCGCAGCCGCGCGGGCGCGGCCCGGCGGTTCTCGGCGACCTCCTCCTCCGTCGGGAGTTCGGCGCCGCGGGTGAGCAGCTTCAGCCTCGGCTGGTACCGCTCGGGCACCACGGGCAGTCCCGGCGGCGCGGTGTTCTCCGCGCCGGCCGCCAGTACCTGCTTGACCAGGCGGTCCTCCAGGGACTGGTAAGACAGGACCGCGATGCGTCCCCCCACGGCCAGTGCGTCCACGGCGGCCGGGATCGCCCGCTGCAGCACCTCCAGCTCGCCGTTGACCTCGATGCGCAGCGCCTGGAAGGTCCGCTTGGCCGGGTTGCCGCCGGTGCGCTTGGCCGCCTGGGGCAGCGCGTCACGGATCACGTCCACCAGACGCGCGCTGCGGCTGAACGGTTCCCGCTCGCGCTCGCGCACCACCGCCTCGACGATCCGCTTCGCCTGCTTCTCCTCCCCGTACGCCCGCAGGATCCGCACGAGTTGGCCAGGCGGGTAGGTGTTGAGGACCTCCGCCGCCCCGATGCCCTTCGTCTGGTCCATGCGCATGTCCAGCGGGGCGTCCTGGGCGTAGGCGAAGCCGCGCTCCGCCTCGTCCAACTGCATGGAGGAGACGCCCAGATCGAACAGGACGCCCTGCACCTTCGGGACGGCGAGGTCCGCCAGCACGGCGGGCAGCTCGTCGTAGACGGCGTGCACGAGGCTCACCCGGTCGGCGTACGGCTCCAGGCGGCTGCGGGAGAGGTCCAGCGCGGCGGTGTCGCGGTCGAGGGCGATGAGGCGGGCCTGGGGGAAGCGCCGCAGCAGCGCCTCGCTGTGGCCGCCCAGGCCCAGGGTGCAGTCCACGACCACCGCTCCGGGCTCCTCCAGGGCCGGGGCCAGCAGGTCCAGGCACCGCTGGAGCATGACGGGTACGTGGCGGGCCTCGCTCAATGCGCCTCTCCTCATCCGATCGCACCCGGATGTGCGTCGCCCCGGAGCGTATGCGAAGGGAGCGCTCCCGCGCCCACCGGCGGATCTCCCGGACGGAGCGGACCGAAGGAGCGTGAGCGAGGCGACGCGGTGGCCCTCCCACTGCGGAACCGATGTCACCCCTGGGAGGGACGAAGCAGCGGTCTCCGACGGCGTCACCCTATCGAAGGTCCTGTGCGAAACGACTCAGGCGCCCCTGTACACGTGGATCCGCCAGCCGCGTTGGCGGGGAAGTGAGACGGAGATTACGTGGCCGAAACGACGGCGCCGGTGGCGGTGCGCTCCCCGGCGGCTAACGTCGTGGCTATGTCGATATCCGCGGCAGAGCCGCTGCCCCCCGCGCCGGCCGGCGACAGCCCCGACGGCGGGGCCGACCGCCACGTCATCGACCGGCTGGTAAAGGCGAACGAGGAGTACGCCGAGACCTTCACCGACCCCGGGATGGGCGCCGCGCCCGTGCTGCGGGTCGCCATCGTGGCCTGCATGGACGCCCGGCTCGACCTGCACGAGGCGCTCGGTCTGGAGCTGGGCGACTGCCACACGATCCGCAACGCCGGCGGGGTGGTGACGGACGACATCATCCGCTCGCTGACCATCAGCCAGCGCGCCCTGGGCACCCGCAGCGTGGCGCTGATCCACCACACCGGCTGCGGACTGCTCGACCTGACCGAGGACTTCCGCTACGAACTGGAGGCGGAGGTGGGCCAGCGTCCGCCGTGGGCGGTGGAGGCCTTCCGCGATCTCGACCAGGACGTGCGCCAGTCCGTCCAGCGGGTGCGCACCTCGCCGTTCCTGCTGCACACCGACGATGTGCGCGGCTTCGTCTTCGACGTCCACACCGGGCTGCTGCGCGAGGTGCTGCCCCAGTAGCGCTCCCCACGTACCGCGCCGTGCTCCGGCCGCCTTCCGCTGCCGCGGGGGGCGGCCCCTCGCACGTCGGGGGCGGGCTGCCCGGGGGCGTCTGTCACAAACCGCCGCTTGCGCGACTTTTGCCCGTACAGGCGACATAGCAGCGGGTGTTGCGGGGCGCAATGCCGGAACACCCGTGACGAAATCGCCTCTCTCCAGCAACAATGCGGGGGTGGCCGCCCGCGGCCGGGCGAGCCGTCCGGACGGGCGGGCCGCACGTATGCCGGAGAGGAGCGGACCGCGGCACGGTACGCCGGTCCGTCAGGGGTAGCCCCCGCTCCGCCAGGGGTCCGGGGGAAAGGCCGAGGAGGGCCGGGTGACGACGTATGACGAGCGATCAAGCCTCAGCGATCTGACCAGCACGGCGGAGCAGGTGCGCAGGTCGGTCGAGAGCGTCATCGAGGGCAAGCCGGAGGCCGTGCGCCTGGCGCTGACCGTGCTGCTCGCCGAGGGCCATCTGCTGATCGAGGACGTGCCGGGGGTGGGCAAGACGATGCTCGCCAAGGCCCTCGCCAGGTCGATCGACTGCTCGGTGCGGCGCATCCAGTTCACCCCCGACCTGCTGCCCTCGGACATCACCGGGGTGAGCGTCTTCGACCAGCAGCGCCGGGACTTCGAGTTCAAGCCGGGGGCGATCTTCGCGCAGATCGTCATCGGCGACGAGATCAACCGCGCCTCGCCCAAGACCCAGTCGGCGCTGCTGGAGTCGATGGAGGAGCGGCAGGTCACCATCGACGGGCAGACCTACCAACTGCCCAGCCCCTTCATGGTGGTGGCGACGCAGAACCCGGTCGAGATGGAGGGGACCTATCCGCTGCCGGAGGCCCAGCGCGACCGCTTCATGGCGCGGCTGTCCATCGGATACCCCAGTGTCGCCGCCGAGTTGGAGATGCTCGACGTGCACGGCGGGGTCTCGCCGCTGGGCGATCTGCAGCCGGTGGCGCACGCCCACGACATCCAGAAGCTGATCGACGCCGTGCGTACGGTGCACGTCGCGGACTCGGTGCGGCGCTACGCGGTGGACCTGGTGACCGCCACCCGCGAGCACCCGGAGCTGCGGCTGGGCGCCTCGCCGCGTGCCACGCTGCAGCTGGTACGGGCCGCGAAGGCCACGGCGGCGCTCTCGGGGCGGGAGTTCGCCCTGCCCGACGACGTGCGCGACCTGGCCGTGCCCGTGCTCGCGCACCGGCTGCTGCCCACGGCGCAGGCCCAGCTCAACCGCCGCGGCGCCGAGCAGATCGTCGAGGAGATCCTGCAGCAGACCCCCGCGCCGGCCGGCGACGCCCGTGCGGCGCGGGCCGCCGGGCAGGTCTATCCGCAGCAGTCGCCGGACGCGCGGAGGTACTGATGGCGGCCCCGGCGGCAGCGCCGCCCTACCGCGGCGCGGACCCGCAGACCGGCCAGGCCGCGGGGCCGGCGGGTCCCGCTGCCGGCCCCGCTACGGGCGCCGGGCAGCCGGGCGGGCTGCGGGCGGCCCTGTCGGGGCTGACCACCCGCGGGCGCTCGTTCCTCGCCGCGGGCCTGGCCGCGGTGGCGTGCAGCTACATCCTGGGGCAGCCCGACCTGCAGCGGGTGGGGCTGCTGCTGATGGCGCTGCCGCTGGTCTGCGTGGTGGCGCTGCACCGTACCCGCTACCGGGTCGCCGGCAGCCGGCGCCTCTCCCCCGCCCGGGTGCCCGCCGGCTCGGAGGCGCGGGTGCAGCTGCGCATCGACAACGCCTCGCGGCTGCCGACGGGGCTGCTGATGCTGCAGGACCGGGTGCCGTACGTACTGGGGCCGCGGCCCCGCTTCGTCCTGGACCGGGTGGAGCCGGGCGGGCGGCGCGAGGTGTCCTACCGGGTGCGCTCCGACCTGCGCGGGCGCTATCCGCTGGGGCCGCTGCAGCTGCGGCTGAGCGACCCGTTCGGGATGTGCGAGCTGACGCGCTCCTTCAGCGCGTACGACACGCTCACCGTCGTCCCGCGCACCGAGACGCTGGCGCCGGTGCGGCTGGCCGGGGAGTCCTCCGGCTGGGGCGACGGGCGGCGGCGCACGCTGGCGCTGGCCGGGGAGGACGACGTCCTGCCGCGCGAGTACCGGCACGGCGACGACCTGCGGCGGGTGCACTGGCGCTCCACCGCCCGCTACGGCGAGCTGATGGTGCGCCGCGAGGAGCAGCCGCACCGCGCCGGCTGCACGGTGCTGCTCGACACCCGGCGGGCCGGCTACTCGGGCTCCGGGCCCGACTCGGCCTTCGAGTGGGCGGTCTCCGCCGCGGCCTCCACCGCCCTGCACATGCTGGGGCGCGACTACGCGGTGCGGCTGCTCACCGACACCGGCGACAGCGTGCCGGGCTCGGACTCGGCGGGCGGCGCGATGGGCGCGCACGCGGAGTCGGCGGACGCGGCCGGCCTGCTGCTGGACACCCTCGCGGTGGTCGGGCACTCGGCGGGCGAGGAGCTGTCCGCCGCCTACGACGTGCTGCGCTCCGGGCACGAGGGGCTGGTGGTGGCGTTCCTCGGTGAACTGGACGAGCAGCAGCTCGCGTTGGTGGCGCGGATGCGGCGCCGGGCGGGGGCCGCGCTGGTCTTCGTACTGGACGGCGGGGCGTGGTCGGCGGGCGAGCGGGCGGCGCAGGACGCGGCGCCCCGCAGCGACGACCAGGTGCGGGTGCTGCGCGAGGCGGGCTGGACGGCGGTGGCGGTGCGGCCCGGCGACCGGCTGGCGGAGCTGTGGCGGGGGGCCGAGGGGGGCGCGGGCGGCCTCACGGGCGGCGGGGGCAGGGCCCAGCAGTTCGCGCGGGGCTTCGACTCGGGGGTGTGAGGACGACGTTGTACGGGACGGCGCGGTACGGGACGGCGCGGTACGGGACTGGGGAGAGCGGATGCTGAGCGGGCGGGGACGACTGGCGCTGGCGGCCTGGACCGCGACCTTGCTGACGGCCACCGCGCTGCTGCCCCTCACGGACGGCCTGGGCTGGTACCTCCAGGCGGTCTTCGCGGTGAGCGTGCTCACCGGGGCGGGCGTGGTGGGGCGCCGGGTGCCGCTGGCGCGGCCGGTGACGGTGCTGGCGCAGACGGTGCTGGCGGTGATGCTGCTGACGCTGATGTCCGTCGCGGGGCAGGCCGTCGCCGGGGTGGTCCCGGGGCCGCGGGCGCTGGCGGAGTTCGGCGTGCTGCTGGACGCGGGGGTCGAGGACGTCCAGAACTTCTCCACCCCCGCGCCGGTCACCGACGGCATCAGGCTGCTGCTGCTCCTCGGCGTGGTCACGGTCGCGGTGCTCGTGGACGCGCTGGCCGTGACGTACCGCAGCGCCGCCCCCGCCGGGCTGCCGCTGCTCGCCCTCTACTCGGTGGCGGCGGGCATCGACGACGGCAACGGCTGGCTGCTCTTCCTGCTGGTCGGCTGCGGCTATCTGGCGCTGCTGCTGGCCGAGGGGCGCGAGCGGCTGGTGCAGTGGGGGCGGGTCTTCGGCTCCGCACACGGCTCCCGTCCGCCGTCCGCCGCCGGCGCGCAGCCGGTCACCCCGATGCGCACGGGGCGGCGGCTCGGGGCGGTGACGCTGGGACTGGCGCTGATCGCCCCGGTGGCACTGCCCTCCCTCAGCGGGGGGCTGCTGGAGGGCGCCGGTACGGGGCCGGGCGAGGGGCCGGGGCGCGGGACGGTCAGCGCCGTCAATCCGGTCGTACAGCTGCAGCAGAGCCTCAACCAGCCGGACGACCGCGAGGTGCTGCGCTACCGGGCCGCCGGGGAGGGCAGCGGCGAGCAGTATCTGCGCTTCGTGGCCCTGGACCGCTTCGACGGGGTGATGTGGACCGCCGGGAAGCGGCAGATCGGGGAGATCCCCGGGAAGCTGCCGCAGCCGGCCGGGATGACGCTGGGCGATCTCGACGTACGGACGGTGGAGCTGGAGGTCGAGGCGCGGGAGTGGTACCGGCAGCAGTGGCTGCCGATGCCCTATCCGGCCTCCGAGGTCGAGGTGGACAGCCGGGAGTGGAAGTTCGAGCCCGTGGGCCGCACGGTCGTCGGCAGCGACGGGCGCGACACCGGCGGCGCCGAGTACCGGCTGAAGGTCTACCAGGTACGTCCCACGCCCGAGCAGCTGATGAACGCGGGCGAGCCGCCGGCGGAGCTGCGGCGCGAGTTCACCGCGCTGCCCGGCGACTTCCCCGCGGAGGTGCGCCGCAAGGCCGCCGAGCTCACCCGGGACGACGCGACCGCGTACGGGAAGGCGGTCTCCCTGCAGCGCTTCTTCCAGGGCAGCTTCACCTACGAGACGACCGTGGACCTCGACCGCAACGACCCGCGGGCGATCGTGAAGTTCCTCCAGGAGCGCAAGGGCTTCTGCGTCCACTTCTCCTTCGCCATGGCCTCCATGGCGCGCTCCCTCGGCATCCCGGCCCGCATCGCGGTCGGCTTCACGCCCGGCAAGGCCGAGAACGGCATGATGTCCGTCGGGCTGAAGGACGCGCACGCCTGGCCCGAGCTGTACTTCGAGGGGATCGGCTGGACGCGCTTCGAGCCGACGCCGACCCGGGGGACGGTGCCGGGCTACTCGCTCGGCGAGAGCAGCTCCACCACGCCGCGCAACCAGCCCCGGGACCCGCAGGCGACGGCGGGCAGCAGCGCACCGGCGGCGCCCGGCCCCAGCACCTCGGGCTGTCCGAGCTCGCTGCGCCGACTCGACCCCGCGGGCTGCGGGCAGGCGCAGCCGGGTGCGCTGACGGGGCCCGGGACGAAGGACCCGTGGCTGCTGCGCGGCGAGACGCTGTTCGGCGGCGCGGTGCTGCTGGCCGCCCTGGTGGCGCTGGTGACGCCCGCGCTGTGGCGGCGGCGGCTGCGCAGGACGCGGCTGGCGCGGGGGGCGCCGGCGCTGGCGGCCTGGACGGAACTGTCCGACAGCGCCTGGGACTTGGGCATCCCGCCGGACGACGCGCTCACCCCGCGGGCCGCGATGGAGCGGCTGGTGCGGGTCGGGCCGCTGAGCGGGGACGCCGCGGCGGCGGCCGAGCGGGTGGCGGGCGCGATCGAGCGGGTGCTCTTCGCGCCGGGCTCCTGGCCGGCGGCCGGGGTCGCGGGCGACGTACGCCGGGTGGTCGACGCGCTGACGGCCGCGGCGCTGCGCGGTGTGCGGCTGCGGGCGCGGCTGGCGCCGCCGTCGGTGGCGCAGGTCTTCCAGGGCTGGGCGGCGGCCTGGTCCGCGCGCGCCGAGCGCTGGTCGGACGCGGTGCGCGAGGCGGCGGGGCGGCTGCGCCCGCGCCGCCAGGGGGCCTCGTAGGGCCGGTGCGCTCCCAGGGCCTGCATCGAGTTGGCCTTCTGCGCCCCGCCGCCCGCGCTTCGCGCGGACGAAGGCCAACTCGGTACAGGCCCTACGCCGTACGGGGGATGCCGTCACCGGGCGTCCTTAACGTAAGAGGCTGTTGCCGAACCCCCGTCGTCCGCGCGAAGCGCGGGCGCAGCGGCGGTCGGTGCGTGCTCTCGGCGTGCGCCGTCGCAGGTCATGTGGCGGAGCCACCTGTCCTGCGACGGGGTGCGGCGAGAGTGCGTGCCGGGCGTCGGGGCGCAGACGGGGGTTCGGCAACAGCCTCTAAGGCTTCCGGGCACACGAAACCCCGCGCTCCTGGCGCGGGGTGCTGTGTGCGCGGTCGCGGGCGTGCGTCAGCGCTGCGGTGCGGAGGGAGGCCGGGGGTGCCGGCCTCCTCTTACTGCTGCTCGTCGCGCCGGCGCTGCCAGCGGTCCTCGATGCGGTTCATCACGGAGCGCTTCTGGCGCCCCTGCCGTCGCGATCCCGAGCCGGAAGGGCCCGAGGAGCCGACGGGGGACGCGGCGGCCTCGCCGGGCTTGCCCACCTTGCGCCAACCGGTCACGGCCAGCACCGCACATCCGAGCATGACGAGGAAGCCCACCACGCTGATCCAGATCTGCTGGGCGACCATTCCGGCCATCAGGAGCGCGATACCCACCAGAAAGCCGGCCACGGCCTGATACACCCGTCGACGGGTGTAGGTGCGCAGCCCACTTCCCTCAAGCGCTGTCGCGAATTTGGGATCTTCGGCGTACAGCGCTCGCTCCATCTGCTCGAGCATGCGCTGCTCGTGCTCCGAGAGCGGCACGGAGTCCTCCTAGTCGTCGGTCGCAGGGGGCGACCAGGGTGTCCCCTTCAGGATAGGCAGGGAACCGCCCCCGTGACACCCGCCCTCTGCGCCAAATCCACCGATCCGCGAAGGCGGACCGTGTCTGACGATGATACGGGCCGCTGAGGCCGAACGGGTGGTCTGTGGCCCACTGCACCCCGCTGCGGCACACCGCCGCCCCGGTCCGCTCAGCCGCGGGTGGCCAGCAGGTGCAACTGGCCGGCGATCGCGTGGAAGGCCGGGGACTCGGCCGCGGCCTCCTCCAGCTCCAGCAGCGCGTCCAGAGCGCCGGGCTCCTGCTCGGCAAGGCCGCCCGCGACCAGGTCCGAGAAGATCCGCACTCCGTGCACGGCGGAGATCTCCAGACCCTCCGCCGTGAGGAGGCCGCTGAGCTGTTCGGGTGTGAAGCGCCGCGGCATCGGGTCGCTGCCGCCCCAACTGCCCTCGGGCGAGGCCAGGGCGCGGCGGGCGGCGGTGAAGTGGCCGGCGAGGGCGCGGGAGAGCACCGCGCCGCCGGCGCCGGCGGCCAGCAGGCTGAGCAGGCCCGCGGGCCGCAGCGCCGCGACGGCGTTGCGCACCCCGTCGGCCGGGTCGTCCACGTACTCCAGGACGCCGTGGCAGAGCACCACGTCGTACCCGCCGCGCTCCACGACCTCGAAGAGTCCGTGCACATCGCCCTGCACTCCGCGCACCCGCTCCGCGACGCCCGCCTCGGCCGCGCGGCGCTGGAGGCCGAAGAGGGCGTCGGGGCTGGGGTCCACGACCGTGACGCGATGGCCGAGAGCGGCGATCGGCACGGCGAAGTTGCCCGTGCCGCCACCGGTGTCGAGCACGTCGAGCACCGGCCCGCGGGGCGAGCGCCCCTCCTTGGCACGCCGGTCGAGCGCCTCGCGCAGCACCCGCCAGACGACGGCCGTACGCGCCTGCGCCCGGCTGCCGCTCCCCCGCCCGGTCGCGGCCGGCGCCTTTGGGCCCTCCGGGGCAGCGGGAACGGACGGGGCGGGCGGGGCGCTGCTCTGGTCCTGCGACATGGATGCTCCGTACGCTGCTCCGGCTCGATGGCGGGCCCCAGCTTAGAGCGTGCCGATGAGCCCCTTGACCCTGCTTCCCGCTTACGCCGGAGGCGTTAGGCGCCGTCCGCCTCGCTCTGCCGGGGCAGCAGCGGCTGCACCACCAGCGCCCGCTCGACTATGCGCACGAACATCCCCGTCGCCCGGATCAGATCGTCCGCGTCGCGCCAGCTGACCGCTCCCTGTATGCCGGCCTCGGCGCGGGCCCGCACCCGGGCGCCGGCGGCGAACAGGGCGCTCCACTCGGCCAGTTCGGGAGCGACCTCGGGGAGGACCTCCCAGGCGCTGCGGATGCGCTTGCGGCGCCGGGGGGAATCCTCGGGGCGCCCGCGCACGGCGAGCACCGCGGCGGCGGTGCGCAGCGCCGCCAGATGGGCGGTGGCATAGCGCTCGTTGGCCGTCTCCAGCACCGCGGCCTCCTCCAGCCCGGCGTGCGCCTGGGCCAGCAGGTCCAGCGCGGCGCGGGGCGCCGGGGGGCGGCGGAGCTCGGGCCGGCCGGACCCGGCGGACCCGGCGGAGGGGTCAAACGCGGTGGTCGGGGGGCGGTGAGCAGTGGCACCGTGCGTGGGCTTGACTGCCATGGCGGCCTCCTTACTTCTCACGTCCTGTCGGTCGTATGCCCCCATCGTGGGGCACACCACTGACAATCCCTCCGGAGAAGGCCCTGACCTGGGACGATGCCGACAGGCGGCGGCCGGGTCCGTACAAACGAACGCGCCGCCCCGGTGCGGAACGATCCCCCGTCGTTCCGCGCCAGGACGGCGCTTCCTCCCGGCCGGTCCCCCTCCCCGCCTCCCGCTCCGCCGCCCCGTGCCGGCGGTGCGGGCCGCGAGCTCCTCCGGCCTGGTGACCACTCTGCCGTCGGCGCGGGCCGGGCCCATCCGGGCAACTACTCATCTCTCCCCCTAGGTACGGGTACTCACGCCTGCGCCCGCGACCCCATCCCCGGCGGGCGGCGGCGTGAGCAGGCGTTAGGGTCCCCGCATGGCACGGATTGCGGTGATCGGCGCCGGGATGGGCGCGATGGCGGCGGCGGCGCGGCTGGCGACAGCCGGGCAGTCGGTGACGGTGTACGAACGCGGGGAGACCTACGGCGGCGGGGTGCGCCGCCTGGTCCGCGACGGCTTCGGCTTCGACACCGGGCCGGGGCTGCTGCACCTGCCGGCCGTCTACCGCGACCTCTTCCTCAAGACCGGCCGGCGCCCGCTGGAGGAGTGCGTCGGGCTGACGCCGCTGGACCCGGCCGTGCGGCACGTCTTCCCGGACGGCACCGCCGTCACGCTGCCCGCCTCGCGCGGCGGCGTGGTCGAGGCGCTGGACTCCCTCGCCGGGCCGGACGCCGGGCGGCAGTGGGGGGAGCTGGTCAACCGGGGGCGGGACGTCTGGGAGGCCGTCCGCCGGCCGCTGCTGGAGGAGCCGCTGGCCGCCGATCCCCGGTTCCTGGGCCGCGAGCCCTATCCGCCGGTCGAGGTGCGGCGCGGGCTGCTGCGCCGGCCGCGGCCCGTACGGGCGCGGACGCTGGCGGAGGTCTGCGCGGGTCAGCTGGACGACCCCCGGCTGCGCGCGATGCTCGCGGGCGAGGCGCTGGCGTACGGCTTCGATCCGGCGCGGGCGCCGGCCTCCGCCGCCGTACTGCCGTACCTGGCGCAGACGTTCGGCAGCTGGTACGTGCACGGCGGCCTGCGCGCGCTCGCCGAGGCGCTGTACGGGCGCTGCCTGGAGCGCGGCGTCACCTTCGCCTTCGACACCCCGGTCGCCGGCGTGGCGACCGAGGGGGGCCGGGTGTCGGGGGTGGAGCTGGCGGACGGGCGGACGGCCGGGGCGCGGTACGTGGTGGCCGGTGTCCCGCCGGCGGGGCTGCGCGCCCTGGCGGGCGGCGGGGCGGAGGACGGGGGAGCGGGGGACGGCGCGTCGGCCCCCGGGCGGATCGTCGTCTGCCTGGCGCTGCGCGGCGCCCGCCCCCGCGACGCCGTGCACCGCACGGTCGTCCACGGCGGGGCGCAGGAGGCGCAGGCGCGGTGGGCCGTCCGGGGCGAGGGCGGCCTCCCGGCCGAGGCTCCCTCCGTCACGGTGCTGCGCCCCGACGACCCCGCCCAGCGGCCAAACGACGGGCACGAGGCGGTGACGCTGAGCGCGGTGGTCCCCGCCGGCGCGGACTGGGACGCGTCGGCGGCCGGGCTCTTCGCGGACCGGATGGCCGAGGCGGCCGAGGCGGCGGTGCCGGGACTGCGGGAGCGGACGCTGTGGCGCGAGGTCCGCACCCCCGCCGACACGGAGCGCGAGACGGGCGCCAGGGGCGTCCCGGGCCCGGCGCTCGCGGGGGGCGGTGGCGCGTATCTCGTACGGGGCAACGGCACCGGGGTGGCGGGCCTGTACGCCGTGGGCGGCTGGGCGCACCCGGGCGGCGGGCTGCCGCACGCGGGGATGTCCGGGGCGCTGGTCAGCGGGCTGATCGTGGAGGGGGCGGGCTTCCGCGGCTCGCAGTGAGACCGGGCGGTGCACGGGGCGGGGAAGGCGACGGCCCGCCGGCGCTGGCGGGCCGTCCCGCTGTCCCGGGAGGGTCAGTAGCGGTACTGGCCCTCGTAGTAGCCCGGCTGCTGGGTCGGGTACTGCCCGGTCTCGTACCCCTCGCCCTCGCGCTGCTGCGGCAGCCAGGTGCCGTCGGCGCCGTAACCGCCCTGCTGCGCCGGGTACTCGCCGGTGGTGTAGGCCCCCTGCGTGCCGTAGCCGCCCTGCTGGCCCTGGTCCGCCGTGGGGTGGGAGCCGGTGTCGTAGCCCTCGTAGTACGACGGGGTGGCGTACTGGGTGCCGCTGTACTGGTCGGTGTAGCCACCCGTGTCGTAGCCGCCGGTGGCATAGCTGCCGGTGTCCTGGTACGCCGGGTTTCCCTGGGCCGGGTAGCTGCCGGTGTCGTACCCGGTCGTCGGGTAGGAGCCGGTGTCGTAGCCCTGGTAGCCCGCCGTCGTGGCGTAGCTGCCGGTGTCCTGGCCGGTCGTGGCGTAGCTGCCGGTGTCGTAGCCGCCGCTGTAGGCGTCGTACGCACCGGAGCCGGCCGGGGCGCTCGGCGGCGCGGCGCCGGCGCCCCCGAAGGGCGTGAACTGGGCGGTGGCGGGGGCCTCCTGCTCGGCCGGCGCGCGGCGGGGCAGCGGCGCCTCCTCCTCGAAGTCGTCGTACTCCTGCCGGGACGGCTCCTCGCGCCGCCGGGGGCGCGGCATCAGTTCCTCGTCGTCCTCCGCGTGCGGGCCCAGCGCCCAGCCGTCGGAGAAGCCGCTGCGGTACGAGAGGGTCACCTTCACCTGGCCCACGGCGAAGAGCACCGCGCCCAGGCCGATGACGAGCCGGCTGCCCATGACGAACAGCCCCGCGGCGACGAGCAGGAAGCCGGCCAGGGCCAGCAGGCGCCAGCGCAGCCGCGCCTTGTACTGCATCAGCACTTCCCACAGCAGCCAGAGGGTCACGGCCGCGAAGGCGATGTACAGGACAGTCCTCATGCCCTCGCCCATGTTCCGCCTGCTTTCCGCCGCGTCATGCCGGCTGTCGGGACCGCTCGTGCAGCCCGAGGTTTTCGTAGATCTCCAGCGTTGCCGTGGAGTGGTTCAGCGTAATGAAATGCAGTCCGGGGATTCCCTCGGCCAGCAGCCGTGCACTGAGCTTGGTGGCGTGCTCGATGCCAAGGGAGCGTACCGCCGCCTTGTCGTCCTTGACGGCGAGAATGCGATTCGCGAGGTCGCTGGGGAATTCCTCGTTGCTCAGCTGGGCGAAGCGCTCGATCTGGCCGATGTGGGTGACCGGCATGATCTCCGGGATGATCGGCGTCTCACAGCCGGCCGCGGCGACGCGGTCGCGCAGGCGCAGGTAGTCCTCGGCGCGGTAGAACATCTGGGTGATCGCGTAATCGGCGCCCGCGCGGCACTTGTTGACGAAGTGCCGGATGTCCGTTTCCCAGTCCGCCGAGCGCGGGTGCATATTGGTGAATGCGGCCACACCGACGCAGAAATCCCCGGATTCCTTGATCAGGCGGACGAGTTCCGCGGCATATGTCACACCCTCCGGATGCGCGATCCATTCGCCCATCGGATCGCCGGGCGGATCACCGCGTACGGCGAAGACGTTGCGGATCCCGGCGTCCGCGTACTGGCCGATGATGTTGCGCAGTTCGGCGACGGAGTGCTCGACCGCCGTGAGGTGCGCCACGGGCGTCAGCGTGGTGTCGGTGGCGAGGCGCTCGGTGGCGCGCACGGTGCCCTCGCGGGAGGAGCCGCCGGCGCCGTAGGTGACGGAGACGAAGGTCGGCCCGACCGCCTCGATGCGGCGCACGGCGTCCCAGAGGGTGCGTTCACCCTTCGGGGTTTTGGGCGCGTAGAACTCGAAGGAGAAGGACTGCTTCCCGGACGCGAGAAGCTCACGAACGGTGATCGCTCGATCTGTCCTGGTCGATGCGGTGCCGTGGGCCATACGGGGCAGGCTAACCGCCCGGTAGCCGCAGACCCAAGGGCTCGCCCCTTTTGTCCCAATGGTCGTGCGGAGTAGGTGCTTCCGGCCCCTTCCGGCCCCTTCCGATGCCTGCCGCCTCCACCGCCGCCCCCTACTGCCGCCCCCGTCTCAGTCCGCGGCGGCGGCTTCCCGCAGTCGGGCCGCCAGGTGCGCGGCGGCGCTCCCGGGGTCCTGGGCGGCGGTGAGGGCGCGGACGACGACGATCCGGCGGGCGCCCGCGTCGAGGACCTCGTCCAGGTTGGCGGCGTCGATGCCCCCGATGGCGAACCAGGGGCGCGCGGGGGCCAGCGCGGCGGTGCTGCGGACGAGGGCGAGGCCGGGCGCGGGGCGGCCGGGCTTGGTGGGGGTGGGCCAGCAGGGGCCGGTGCAGAAGTAGTCGACGCCGGGCTGGACGGCGGCGGCCGCCGCCTCGGCCTCGCTGTGGGTGGAGCGGCCGATCAGCACCCGCTCGCCGAGGAGGGCGCGGGCGGCGGGCACGGGCAGGTCGCCCTGGCCGAGATGGAGCACCGGGGCGCCGGCGGCGTGCGCCACGTCGGCGCGGTCGTTGACGGCGAGCAGCCGGCCGTGGCGCCGGCAGGCGTCCGCGAAGAGCGCCAGCAGCTCCAGCTCCTCGGCGGCCTCCAGGGACTTGTCCCGCAGCTGTACGACGTCTACGCCGCCGGCGAGCACGGCGTCGAGGAAGGCGGGCAGGTCGCCCTGCGCCTTACGGGCGTCGGTGCACAGGTAGAGCCTGGCGTGGTCCAGCGTCATGGGTCCCCCCGGGGTCGCGTCCGTTGCGGCTGGGGGGATTGTGCCCGAGCGGCGGGCACGCCGGTCCTACGGGGCGGTACGCGGGGTCGGTACGGGGCCGGGCGCACGGTTGCTCCACCGCACCGGCCCCGTACCGCTCAGTGCGCCGCTAGACGGCCAGCGCCTGGGCGCGGCGCTTCACCTCCGTGCCGCGGTTCTCCAGGAGCGCCTGGGCGGGCGTGCCGGGCAGGGTGTCGTCCGGCGTGAAGAGCCACTCCAGGGCCTCCTCGTCGCTGAAGCCGTCGTCGCGCAGCAGCGTCAGCGTGCCCGACAGCCCCTTCACGATCCTGTCCTCGTCGATGAAGTCGGCCGGCACCATCAGCGCGTTGTTCTCCCCCCGGCGCACGGCGATGATCAGGCCCTCCTTCACGTACTGGCGCACCCGCGTCACCTCGACACCGAACCTTTCGGCGATGTCGGGCAGGGTCAGCCACGCAGGTACAAGTGCATCGGTCTTCGCGTCGATCTCGGTCACGGGACAAGCCTGCCATCTCCCACCGACAGCCGGTACAGGGCACCGTCTGTCGGAGGGACGCCCGACGCGGCGCCCGCTCAGCGCACCGCCGACTTCAGCGGGACCGCCGGGTCCGCCGCCCGGGCCGCGTCCAGCCGCGCGCCCTGCGCGATCAGCTTGCGCCCCTGCGTCAGGTCCCGGGGGCGCCCGACGGCCAGCAGCGCCACCAGCGCCCCGTCCCGCAGCCAGCACACCGCCCAGGAGGCGTCCGCCGGCTCCCCGCGCCAGACCAGCTCGTCCGCGCCGCCGTGGTGCCCCGCGTACTGCACGAAGCGCCCGAACTGCTCCGACCAGAAGTACGGCACCGGGTCGTACGCCACCGGTGCCGGGTCCGCGCAGCTGTCGGCGACGATGTTCGCCGCGACGGTGGCCGGCCCCTGCAGCGCGTTGTCCCAGTGGTGGACGAGCAGCCGCTCCCCGTAGCGGGCGGAGGGGAAGGAGGCGCAGTCGCCGACGGCGTAGACGTCCGGCGCGGTGGTGCGCAGCCGCGCGTCCGCCAGGACCGCCCCGTCGGGGCCCAGGTCGACGGCGGAGGACTCCAGCCACCGGGTGGCCGGGCGGGCGCCGATGCCGACCACCACCGCGTCCGCCGGCAGCCGCCGGCCGTCGGCCAGCTCCACCGCGCCGTCCACCACCCGCGCGACGGCCGTCCCGGTGAGCAGCCGCACGCCCGCGGACTCGTACCAGTCGGCCATCGGCGCCGCGACCTCGGCGGGCAGCGCGTGCGCGAGCGGGCGGTCGGCCGCCTCCACGACCGTGACGGAGCAGCCGGCCTCGCGGGCGGCGGTGGCGAACTCCGCG
This sequence comes from Streptomyces polyrhachis, assembly GCF_042663125.1. Lineage (NCBI taxonomy): Bacteria > Bacillati > Actinomycetota > Actinomycetes > Kitasatosporales > Streptomycetaceae > Streptomyces > Streptomyces polyrhachis. The sequence continues at coordinate 190,526 of NZ_JBHSZO010000001.1, forward strand.
CCGATCCACCCGGCGCCGACCACGACGATCTCGCCGCGCCCGGCGAGCACCGGGCGCAGCCGCTCCGCGTCGTCCAGGGTGCGCAGCAGGTGGACGCCGGGGACGCCCGCGCTGCCGGGCAGCGCGACGGGTTCGGCCCCGGTGGCCAGCACGAGCACGTCGTACGGCACCTCGCCGGCCTGCGTACGCACCACGCGGCGCCCGGCGTCCAGGCCCGAGGCACTCTCCCCCAGGCGCAGTTCGACGTCCAGCGCCTCGAAGTCCACGTCGAAGGCGGAGTGCTCCGCCTTGCCGAGCAGGACGGCCTTGGACAGCGGCGGGCGGTCGTAGGGCTGGTGCTGCTCGGCGCCGATCAGGACGACCTCGCCCGCCCAGCCCTGCTCGCGCAGCGCGACGGCCGTCTGCACCCCGGCCATACCGGCCCCGACGATGACGGCCCGCCAGCCGCTGGTCCGCTCGTTCATGCGGTCACCCTAGGTCAGAACATCCCCGCAACGGGCCTGCCACCTGCGCGATCCGCGGTCACCTGGGCGGGCGCCCCTGGGAGCGCCCCGCAACTGCCGCTACCCTGGCGGACGTAGACCACTCGCGGGAGCCCGGTGGACGGGCTGAGAGGGAGGCGGACGCCTCCGACCGTACGAACCTGATCCGGGTCATGCCGGCGAAGGGAGGGGCTGTCCGGTCATGCGGTCAGTCAAGTCAGGCACATCCAGCACGGCAAGCACGTCCTACGACACCCTGATCATCGGCGGCGGCATCATCGGCCTGGTGACCGCCTGGCGCCTCGCGCAGCGCGGCCTCGCGGTGGCCGTGGCCGATCCGGCGCCCGGCGCGGGCGCGGCTCGGGTGGCGGCGGGGATGCTCGCGCCCGTGACGGAGGTCCACTACGGGGAGGACGCGCTGCTGGCGCTGAACCTCGCCTCCGCCCGCCGCTACCCCGACTTCGCGGCCGAGCTGGCCGAGGCCGCGGGAGGGGCGGGCGCGGCGGACGGGGACATCGGCTACCGCGCCTGCGGCACCCTCGCGGTCGCCCTCGACGCCGACGACCGGGCGCAGTTGCGCGAACTGCACGCCTTCCACGGGCGGTTGGGGCTCTCCTCGCAGTGGCTGCAGGGCCGCGAGTGCCGCCGCCTGGAGCCGATGCTCTCCCCGGCCGTACGCGGCGGGCTGCGTGTCGACGGCGACCACCAGGCCGACCCCCGCCGCCTCGCCCGCGCCCTGCTGCTGGCCTGCGAGCGCGCCGGGGTCGCCGTCCACCGCACGCGCGCGCTGCGGCTGACGGTGGCGGGCGGCCGGGCGCGCGGCGCGGCGCTGGCGGACGGCACGCAGGTGTCGGCCGGGCGGACGGTGCTGGCGGCCGGCAGCCTCTCCGGGCGACTGGACGGCGTACCGCCCCAGGTGCTGCCGCCGGTGCGGCCGGTGAAGGGCCAGGTGCTGCGGCTGCGGATCCCGCCCGCCGCCGCCCCCTTCCTCTCGCGGACCGTGCGCGCGGTCGTGCGGGGGGCGGACGTCTACCTGGTGCCGCGCGAGAACGGCGAGCTGGTGGTCGGGGCGACCAGCGAGGAGCTGGGCTGGGACACCACGGTGACGGCCGGCGGGGTGTACGAACTCCTGCGCGACGCCCATGAGTTGCTCCCCGGACTGCGGGAGCTGCCGCTGGTGGAGACCGCCGCCGGGCTGCGCCCCGTCTCCCCCGACAACGCCCCGCTGCTCGGCGCCACCGCCCTGGACGGACTGCACCTGGCCACCGGCCACGGCCGCAACGGCGTACTCCTCACCCCGGTGACGGGCGACGCCCTGGCCGAGGAGCTGACGGGCGGCGAACTGCCGCCCGAGGCACGCCCGTTCCACGCACGCCGGTTCGCGCAGAAGGGGCTGTCCCGCGTATGAGCACGATCTCCGTGAACGGACGGCCCCGCGAGCTGCCCCCCGGCGGCCTCACGCTGGCCGCCCTCGTCGCCGCCCTGTCCCCCGCCGCGAACAGCGCGGCCGCGGGCCTGGCGGCGGCCGTCAACGAGGCGGTCGTCCCGCGCTCGCGCTGGTCGGCCACCGAGCTGCGCGCGGGCGACCGCGTCGAGGTGCTGACCGCCGTGCAGGGCGGGTGAGCGCGATGGACCCCGCGGGCACCCCCGCGCGCACCCCGGACGATCCCCTCGTCATCGCCGGTACGGCCCTGGGCTCGCGCCTGATCATGGGCACGGGCGGCGCCACCGGCCTGGACGTGCTGGAACGCGCCCTGCTGGCCTCCGGCACCGAGCTGACCACCGTGGCCATGCGCCGCCTGGACCCGGGCGTCCAGGGCTCGGTGCTCTCCGTGCTCGCCCGCCACGCCATCCGCGTGCTGCCCAACACCGCCGGCTGCTACACGGCCGGCGAGGCGGTGCTCACCGCGCGGCTGGCCCGCGAGGCGCTGGGCACCGACTGGGTGAAGCTGGAGGTCATCGCCGACGAGCGCACCCTGCTGCCGGACCCGGTGGAGCTGCTGGACGCCGCCGAGACCCTGGTGGACGAAGGCTTCACCGTGCTGCCGTACACCAGCGACGACCCGGTGCTGGCGCGCAGGCTGGAGGACGCGGGCTGCGCGGCGGTGATGCCGCTGGGCTCGCCCATCGGCTCCGGGCTCGGCATCCGCAATCCGCACAACTTCGAGCTGATCACCGCGCGGGCCGGGGTGCCGGTGATCCTGGACGCGGGCGCGGGCACCGCCTCGGACGCGGCGCTGGCGATGGAGCTGGGCTGCGCGGGTGTGATGCTCGCCTCAGCGGTGACCCGGGCGCAGGACCCGGTGCTGATGGCGGCGGCGATGCGCGCCGGGGTGGCGGCGGGCCGGCTGGCGTACCGGGCCGGGCGCATCCCCCGGCGCTACTTCGCCCGCGCCAGCTCGCCGCGGGAGGGGCTGGCGGAGCTGGACCCGGAGCGGCCGGCGTTCCCCTGACGGCTTCCGGCGGCTTCCGGCGGCTTCCGGCGGCTCTCGGAGGACAGCCGTCAAGCCGTCCTACGTCAACGTTGTGCTCCAGTCCGGCCGCAGTACGCAACCGAAGGCCCGGCCCCTGTCCAGCCCCTCGTAGAATCCGGACCGTGGACACGCCCCGCCCCTACCCGCAGCCCCACCCGCAGCACGATCCGCTGCTCGGGCACACGCTCGACGGCCGCTACCGCATCGACGCGCGGATCGCCGTCGGCGGCATGGCCACGGTCTACCGCGCCCTGGACCTGCGGCTGGACCGGGTGGTGGCGCTGAAGGTGATGCTCCCGGCGCTGGCGGCCGACCCCGGCTCGGTGGAGCGCTTCATCCGCGAGGCGAAGGCCGCCGCGGCGCTGGCGCACACCAACGTGGTGGGCGTCTTCGACCAGGGCATCGACGGCCCGTACGTCTTCCTCGCGATGGAGTACGTGGCCGGCTGCACCCTGCGCGACGTGCTGCGCGGCCGCGGCGCGCTGCAGCCGCGCGCCGCCCTGGACATCCTGGAGCCGGTGCTCGCCGCGCTCGGCGCCGCGCACCGGGCCGGGCTGATCCACCGCGACATGAAGCCGGAGAACGTCCTGATCGGCGACGACGGCCGGGTCAAGGTCGCCGACTTCGGCCTGGTCCGCGCGGTCGACACGCACAGCACCAACGCGAGCGGCCAGATCCTGGGCACCGTCTCCTACCTGGCGCCCGAGCTGATAGAGCAGCAGCCGGCGACCCCGCGGGCGGACGTCTACGCCTGCGGCGTGCTGCTGTACGAGATGCTGACCGGCTACAAGCCACACCGCGGCGAGAACGCCGCCCAGATCGTCCACCAGGCCCTCCACCACGACGTGGGGCTGCCCTCCGAGCTGGCCCCCGGGGTGGCGCCCGAGCTGGACGGCCTCACCCTGGCCGCCACCGCCCGCGATCCCCGCCGCCGGCCCGCGGACGCGGTGGAGCTGCTCTCCAAGGCCCGCGCCGCCCGCGCCGCGCTCGGCGACGCCCAGCTCGACGCGCTGCCGCCGACCGCCCGCCGGGCGGAGCACAGCGGCTCGGAGGACCTCACCAGCGTGGTGCCGCGCCCGGAGGCGGCGGCGCGGGCGGCATCGCGGGCGGAGGCGGCGGAGGCGCAGCTGAACCGCACCAGCGTGCTGCAGATGGCGCCCCCGCCACCGCCCGCGGGGGGCTACGGCCCGCCCCCCGGCCGTGCGCGGCGCACGCCGGGCGCCCCCCGGCGCGGGCTGCTGGCGCTGGCGGGTGCGCTGATCGTGATCGTGCTGGGCACGGGCGTCTGGTACATCAACTCGGGCCAGTTCACCAAGGTGCCGGCGGTGCTGGGCAAGACGCAGGTGCAGGCCGAGAACGCCCTGGAGGGCGAGGAGCTGCGCTTCCGGGTCCGGGAGGTCTTCCATCCGACGGTCCCGCGCGGCGAGGTGGTCAGCAGCCTCCCCGGCCAGGGCGACCGGATCCGCGACAACGGCACGGTCACGCTGACGGTCTCCAAGGGGCCGGCGCGGGTGCCCGTACCGCAGCTGGCCGGGATGGCGCTGGAGCAGGCGCGGCAGCGGCTGGAGCAGGCGGGGCTGCGGGCGGGGAGGGTCACCGAGGAGTTCCACGACTCCGTGCGGGCGGGCGCGGTGGTCGACACCGGCATCGCGCCGGGCCGCGACGTCCGCAACGGTACGGCCGTACCGCTGGTCGTCTCCAGGGGCCGCCCGGTCGAAGTGCCGGACGTGGTCGGCCGCGAGGAGGCGGAGGCGGTCGCGGAGCTGCGCGAGGAGGGCCTCACGGTGGAGGTCGCCCCGCAGCGCGTCTTCTCCGAGGAGGACGAGGGCACGGTCGCCACGGTCGACCCGGCGCCCGGCACGCGCCTCGCCGCGGGCGACACGGTGACGGTCGCGGTCTCCAAGGGGCCGGACCTGGTCGAGGTGCCGGACGTGGAGGGCATGAGCGCCGACGAGGCGGAACGCACGCTGCGCGCGGCCGGCTTCGAGGTGAGGCGCAACAGGATCTTCTTCGGCAGCGAGGTGTTCCAGCAGTCCGTGTCGGGCGGCGACGAGGCCCCCCGGGGCAGCGAGATCACGATCTGGGTCAGGTGACGGCGAAGGGGCGGGCAGCACTCCCCCACGGGGCCCCGCAGCCCCGGCCGTCCACCTCAGACCTACAGTTCGGGTCCGTCGCCCGGCGATTCCTGGTACGAGTAGCGCTGCTCGCGCCAGGGATCGCCGACGTTGTGGTAGCCGCGCTCCTCCCAGAAGCCGCGGCGGTCCGCCGTCATGTACTCCACGCCGCGCACCCACTTGGGGCCCTTCCAGGCGTACAGCCGCGGCACCACCAGCCGTACGGGGAAGCCGTGTTCGGCGGTGAGGAGTTCGCCGTCCTTGTGCGTGGCGAAGATCGTGTCCCCGGCGAGGAAGTCCTCGATCCGCAGGTTGGAGGAGAAGCCGTACTCGGCCCAGACCATCACATGGGTGACGTCGGGCGCGGGGGGCACCAGCTCCGCCACCGTACGGGCGCACACGCCGCCCCACTCCGCGCCCAGCATGCTGAACTTCGTCACGCAGTGCAGGTCCGCGACCACCGCCTCGTACGGCAGGGCGGAGAACTCCTCGTGGTTCCAGGCGTGTTTGGCGCCGTCCGCCGTCGCACCGAAGACCGCGAACTCCCAGCGCTCCGGCCTGAAGCGGGGCACCGGACCGTAGTGCGTCACCGGCCAGCCCCGCTGCAGGCGCTGCCCCGGGGGAAGCTCCCCCGCACGGCTTTCGAGCTGACCCATGACCCAATGGTGTCAGACCGCTGCGGATGGTCATGACCGGGGATCGCGGCAAAGCACCCGCTGGCAACTCACAGTAAGCATGCACTTACTGGATTCCACCGGCGCCGGGTGCGAGGATGCGCAGCGCGTCGCGAGCGGGGTGCCCGGTGAGGGCACTCCCCCACGCGTCCCCCCACGCATCCGTCGGTACACGGAAGGACCACGCGCCATGCAGGGCGACCCCGAGATCATCGAGTTCCTGAACGAGCAGCTGACGGCGGAGCTGACCGCCATCAACCAGTACTGGCTCCATGGGGCGATCCAGGCCCACAAGGGCTGGGTGAAGCTGGCCAAGTACACGCGTGCCGAGTCCATCGACGAGATGAAGCACGCCGAGATCCTGACCGAGCGCATCCTCTTCCTGGACGGACTGCCCAACTACCAGCGGCTGTTCCACGTACGGGTGGGGCAGACGCTGACGGAGATGTTCGAGGCGGACCGGCAGATCGAGGTCGAGGCGATCGACCGGCTGCAGCGGGGCATCGAGGTGATGCGGGCGAAGGGCGACGCGACCTCGGCGAACATCTTCGAGGAGATCCTCGCGAGCGAGGAGCACCACATCGACTACCTCGAGACGCAGCTGGAGATCATCGCGAAGATCGGCGAGGACCTCTACATCGCGCAGCAGATCCAGCAGCCGGACAGCTGAGCCGCGGCCGGCGCGCGGTCAGGGCCGTCCAGGACCCCGTTACGCCGCGTCGGCCAGCGCCGCCGGCCGTGGCTCCAGCGCCCCGGGCGCCTTCGCCGCGATCAGGTCGCCGCGGGGGCAGCCCTGGCCGCGGCCCAGCAGGGCCTGGATCCGGCGGACGCACGAACCGCAGTCCGTACCCGCCTTGGAGGCGGAGGCGATGGCGCGCGGCGTGCAGCGCCCCTCGGCGGCATGCGCGTGCACCTGCTCCTCGGTGATGCCGAAGCACGAGCACACGAACATGGACGCTCCCGGACCGAAGGTTTTAGGTAACCCTAACCTTACCCGGCCCGGGAGCGTCCCAAAAGCGTGAGCCGGGTCTCACCCCGGCGCCCGCCCGTCACCGGCGCCCCTCACTGGTCGCGGTACATCTCCGCGACCAGGAACGCGAGGTCCAGCGACTGCGAGCGGTTGAGGCGCGGGTCGCAGGCGGTCTCGTAGCGCTGGTGGAGGTCGTCGACGAAGATCTCGTCGCCGCCGCCCACGCACTCGGTGACGTCGTCGCCGGTCAGCTCGACGTGGATGCCGCCCGGGTGCGTGCCCAGCTCCTTGTGGACCTCGAAGAAGCCCTTGACCTCGTCCAGCACGTCGTCGAAGCGGCGCGTCTTGTGGCCGGAGGCCGCCTCGAAGGTGTTGCCGTGCATGGGGTCGCAGACCCAGGCCACCTCGGCGCCCTGCGCGGTGACCTTCTCGATCAGCGTGGGGAGCCGGTCGCGGACCTTGTCGGCGCCCATCCGCGTGATGAACGTCAGCCGGCCCGGGGTGCGGTCGGGGTCGAGGCGGTCGACGAGCGCCAGCGCCTCCTCGGCCGTGGTGGCCGGGCCGAGCTTGACCCCGATCGGGTTGCGGATGCGCGAGGCGAACTCGATGTGCGCGTGGTCGAGTTGGCGGGTGCGCTCGCCGATCCAGATCATGTGCCCCGACACGTCGTACAGCTCGCCGGTACGGGAGTCCACCCGGGTCATCGCCGACTCGTAGTCCAGGACCAGGCCCTCGTGCGAGGAGAAGAACTCGACCGTCCTGAACTGCTCGGGGTCGACCCCGCAGGCGTTCATGAAGCTCATCGCCCGGTCGATCTCGCGGGCGAGGGCCTCGTAGCGCTGGCCGGAGGGCGAGGAGCGCACGAAGTCCTGGTTCCAGGCGTGGACCTGGCGCAGGTCGGCGTAGCCGCCGGTGGTGAAGGCGCGGACCAGGTTCAGCGTGGAGGCCGAGGCCTGGTACATCCGGGCCAGCCGGCGCGGGTCGGGCAGCCGGGACTCGGGGGTGAAGTCGAAGCCGTTGACGGAGTCGCCCCGGTAGACCGGGAGGGTGACGCCGTCGCGGGTCTCGGTGGGCTTGGAGCGCGGCTTGGAGTACTGCCCGGCGATCCGGCCGACCTTCACCACCGGCACCGAGCCGGCGTACGTCAGCACGGCGCTCATCTGCAGCATCGTCTTGAGCTTGTTGCGGATCTGCTCGGCGGAGACCCCCGAGAACGCCTCGGCGCAGTCGCCGCCCTGCAGCAGGAACGCCTCGCCCCGGGCGACGGCGGCCATCCGGTCGCGCAGCTGGTCGCACTCGCCGGCGAAGACGAGGGGCGGATAGGACTCCAGCTCGGCGATCACGTCGCGCAGGGCCTGGGCGTCGGGCCACTCGGGCTGCTGGGCCGCGGGCAGGTCGCGCCAGGAGGGCGCCCCGGGGGCTGCCTTGTCGTCGGGGGTCGTCTCGAGCTGGGAGTTGGCGTTCACCCGCCCAAGGGTACGGGTTCGTCCCCTTCCCTCCCGGTGGCGCCCATTCCCTGAGACGGATGGTCCACGGTTGCCGGGGGCGTGGCCGGGGGCGGGTGGGGCGGGGGTTCGCGGGCGATGCGCCTGACGCGCGGGGCGCGGTGCGCTACGGTGGCGGCCATGTTCGCGCAGACGTCCACGTTCTCCTGGTGGTGGCCCCGTTTCCCGGTGGCCCCGCCGACGTGTGCGCAGACATAGACCGCGCACACACGACGCACTGGCCGCCCGAGGGCGGCCTTCGGCGTTTCCGGGGCCGTCCCTCCCCCGCTGCCCGCTGCGTTCCCGTAGCTCCCCAGCAGCCGGAAGGAAGCACCCCATGGACCTCGACGCCCTGCTCAGCCGCCTCACCGCCCCCGACGCCCACCCCTTCGCCCTCCTCCACCGCCGCACCCCCGCCCGGCCGCGGGGCACGGTGGAGGTGCTGACCGGTCCGGTCGAGGAGGCCACCGCACTCGCCGGCATCGGGCTTCCGCGGGGCGCCACGGGGAGCGCCGCCACCGACGCGCTGGTCCTCGTCCCGTGCCGGCAGATCCGCGAGCGCGGCTTCGACGTGCGCGACGACGGGACGCCGCTGGCCGTGCTGCGGCCGCTGGAGTCCTGCGAGGTCCCGCTCGACGAGCTGCTCGACGCACTGCCCGACCACGCGGTGGCGGTGGACGACGGGGGCTTCGACGTCCCCGACGCCGCCTACGAGGAGGTCGTGCGGCGGGTCCTGGCGGACGAGATCGGGGCCGGGGAGGGCGCCAACTTCGTCATCCGCCGCACCTACCGGGGCCGGATCGCCGGCTACGGGGCGGCGGACGCGCTGGCGCTCTTCCGGCGGCTGCTCACCGGCGAGCAGGGCGCGTACTGGACCTTCGTGGTGCACCAGCCCGGGGTGCGCACCCTGGTCGGCGCCAGCCCCGAGGTGCACGTGCGGCTGGCGGGCGGGACGGTCGTGATGAACCCGATCAGCGGCACCTACCGCTACCCCGCGGGCGGCCCCGACCGGGCCGGGCTGCTGGCCTTCCTGCACGACCGCAAGGAGGTCGAGGAGCTGTCCATGGTCGTGGACGAGGAGCTGAAGATGATGTGCGCCGTCGGCGACCTGGGCGGCGCGGTGGTCGGGCCGCGGCTGAAGGAGATGGCCCATCTCGCGCACACCGAGTACGAGTTGCGCGGCCGGACCTCCCTGGACGTGCGCGAGGTGCTGCGCGAGACGATGTTCGCCGCGACGGTCACCGGCTCCCCCGTGCAGAACGCCTGCCGGGTGATCGAGCGCTACGAGGCCGACGGCCGGGGCTACTACGCGGGGGCGCTCGCCCTGATCGGCCGGGACGCCGCCGGCGGGCAGACCCTCGACTCCCCGATCCTGCTGCGCACCGCCGACATCGCGGCGGACGGGGCGCTGCGGGTGCCCGTCGGCGCCACGCTGGTACGCGGCTCGGACCCGGCCGGCGAGGTGGCCGAGACGCACGCCAAGGCGGCGGGGGTGCTGGCCGCGCTGGGCGTACGGCCGGGGGCGGCGCCGGTGCCCGCCGGGCGGCCCCGGCTCGCGGCGGACCCCGAGGTGCAGGCGGCGCTGGCGGCGCGGCGCACGGATCTGGCGCCCTTCTGGCTGCGGCTGCAGCAGCCGGCGCCCGCGAGCGCGGGGCAGCAGGTGCTGATCGTGGACGCGGAGGACACCTTCACGGCGATGCTGGCGCACGTGCTGCGGGCGGGCGGGCACGCGGTGTCGGTGCTGCGGCACGACACCCCGGAGCTGGCCGCTCTGGTGGGGCTGCACGAGGGGCCGGTGGTGCTGGGGCCGGGTCCGGGCGACCCGGGGGACGCGGGCGACCCGCGGCTGCGGCGGCTGCGCGCGCTGGCCGAGCGGCTGCTGCGCGAGCACCGGCACGGGCTGCTGGGGGTCTGCCTGGGGCACGAACTCATCGCCGCGGAGCTGGGGTTGCCGATCGTGCGCAAGGACGTGCCGTTCCAGGGGGCGCAGGAGCACATCGACTTCTTCGGCCGCCGGGAGACGGTCGGCTTCTACAACACCTTCACCGCGCGCTGCGACGAGGCCACGCAGGCGGAGCTGGCACTGCACGGGGTGGAGGTCGCCCGCGACCCGGCCACGGGCGACGTCCACGCACTGCGGGGCGAACGTTTCGCGTCGGTCCAGTTCCACCCGGAGTCGGTCCTGACCCTGGACGGCGCGACCCTCGTACGGGAACTGCTGGCGGCGGTGCTGGTGGGGTGAGGGGGCGGCGGGCCGGTACCTGTACGGTGCCGGCCCGTGCCGGCCCGGCCGCCCTCAACCGAAGAGGACCTCTGCTTCCGCGTACTCCGCCGGGCTCACCGTCTTCAGTTTCGCCGTCGCCGTGTCCAGCGGCACCCGCACGATGTCCGTCCCGCGCAGGGCGACCATCGTGCCCCAGTCGCCGTCGCGCACCGCGTCGACGGCGTGCAGGCCGAAGCGGGTGGCGAGCCAGCGGTCGAAGGCCGAGGGGGTGCCGCCGCGCTGGATGTGGCCCAGGACGGTGGTACGGGCCTCCTTGCCGGTGCGCCGCTCGATCTCCTTGGCCAGCCACTCGCCGACGCCGGAGAGCCGCACATGGCCGAAGGCGTCGCGCGAGCCGTCCTTGAGCACCAGCTCGCCGTCGCGGGGCACGGCGCCCTCGGCGACGACGACGATGGGGGCGTAGCGCACCTGGAAGCGGGACTCGACCCAGGCGCAGACCTGCGCCGTGTCGAAGCGCTGCTCGGGGATGAGGATGACGTTGGCGCCGCCCGCGAGGCCGGAGTGCAGGGCGATCCAGCCGGCGTGGCGGCCCATCACCTCCACCACCAGGACGCGCATGTGGGACTCGGCGGTGGTGTGGAGGCGGTCGATGGCCTCGGTGGCGATGTTGACGGCCGTGTCGAAGCCGAAGGTGTAGTCCGTGGCGGAGAGGTCGTTGTCGATGGTCTTCGGGACGCCGACGCACCTGATCCCGTACTCGCCCCACAGCCGGGAGGCGACACCCAGGGTGTCCTCGCCGCCGATCGCGATGAGCGCGTCGATCTCGTCCTTGGCGAGGTTCTCCCTGATCCGCCGTACTCCGCCGTCGAGTGTGAGCGGGTTGGTCCGCGAGGAGCCCAGGATCGTGCCGCCGCGCGGCAGGATGCCGCGGACCGACGGGACGTCCAGCGGCATGGAGTAGCCCTCCAGGGGGCCGCGCCAGCCGTCGCGGAAGCCGGTGAACCCGTAGCCGTAACTCTGCACGCCCTTGCGGACGATGGCGCGGATCACCGCGTTGAGGCCGGGGCAGTCCCCGCCGCCGGTCAGCACTCCTACCCGCATCGCGCGCATCCCTTCCGCCGGGCGGACGTCGTACGGCACCACGCTAACGGTGACGCACGTCACAGGGGATGTGGCGGGGCACTGATTGTGTTGTGGACGGCGGGAGTTGACCGCGGGCGGGCGGATCCGGTCAGCCGCGGCCGGGTCCGGGCCCGTCCCGATCAGGCTCAGTCCGGCTCAGTCCGGCTCAGTCCGCGTCGTCCAGGCCGCGCTCTATGGCGTAGCGGACCAGCTCCACGCGGTTGTGCAGCTGGAGTTTGCCGAGGGTGTTCTGCACGTGGTTCTGCACGGTGCGGTGCGAGATGACCAGCCGCTCGGCGATCTGCTTGTACGACAGGCCCTTGGCCACCAGGCGCAGGACCTCCGTCTCGCGCTCCGTCAGCTGCGGCGCGGCGGGGCCGCCGGAGCCGCCGGAGGAGGGGGACGCCGGCTCGGTGGCCAGGCGGCGGTACTCGCCCAGGACGAGGCCGGCCAGACCGGGCGTGAAGACGGCGTCGCCGCGGGCCGTGCGGCGCACGGCGTCGACCAGCTCGGCGGTGCTGGCGGACTTCACCAGATAGCCCGTCGCCCCGGACTTCACCGCCTCCAGTACGTCCGCGTGCTCACCGCTCGCGGAGAGCACCAGCACGTGCAGCCCGGGCTGCGCGGCCAGCGTCTCGCGGCAGACCTGCACGCCGGGCATGCCCGGCAGGTTGAGGTCGAGCACCAGCACGTCCGGTGTGACGGCCTGGGCGCGGCGCACCGCCTGCGGGCCGTCGCCGGCGGTGGCGACGACCTCGAAGCCGGCCTCCGCGAGGTCGCGGGCCACGGCGTCCCGCCACATGGGGTGGTCGTCCACGACCATCACCCGCACGGCGCCGGGCTGGCGCCCGGCCTGGTCGGTGCTCTCGCTCGGCATCTTCGCTCCCTCGTCGTCGCAGGCAGAGGCTACCGGGTCGGCGCCAACCGCTCGGAGAGCGGCGCTCGTTCAGACCTTCGACCGCTCACTCCCGGCGTCCGGTCACCTCGGCGCCCGCAGCTCCACTTCCGTGCCCTGGCCCGGCGGCGAGATGATCTCCACCGTCCCGCCGATGTCGCGTATCCGGCCGAGGATCGACTGGGCGACGCCGAGGCGCCCCTCGCCCCGCGCCGCCGCGAGGCGGCCCGCCGGGATGCCGGGGCCGTCGTCGCGCACGGTCACCACGACCGCGTCCGGCTCGTCCTCCAGCAGGATCCACGCCCGCGCTCCGGGGCCCGCGTGCTGCTCGACGTTGTCCAGGGCGGCGCCCACCGCCGCCGCCAGCTCCTGCGCGCTGCGGCGCGGCAGCAGCACCGGGGTGCCGGGCTCCGCGTAGGAGACGCGCGTCCCCGCGTACGGCGCCAGCAGCGGGCGCAGGTCGACCGGGCCGCCGGCCCGCTCCGGGCCCGCCGGCGCGTCGGGCGGCCCGCCGCGCCGCTGGGAGCGCCGTCCGGAGCGCAGTCGCAGCCGGGCCCCCCGGGCGGCGCGGGCCCCCTGGACCCCGTACGCCTCGTCGTCCGCGCCGGACCCGCCGCCGGTGACCAGCGTGCGCAGCGCGATCTCCTGCTCGCCCGCCAGCGCGCCCAGCTCCGCCGCCTCGCCGCCGATCGCCGCCCCGCGCCGCTGCACCATGCTCAGCACCTGCAGCACGCCGTCGTGGATGTCGCGGGCCAGCCGCTCGCGCTCGCGGGTGGCCGCCTCGATCTGCAGGGCGCGGGCCAGCGTGCGCTCGGAGGCGCGGGCGACCTCGACGATGTAGCCGATGGCCGTGGCGGCGACCATCAGCAGCACGATGTTGTGGACGTTCCCCTGCACGACGGCGCCGCGCTCGATGATGTTGGAGACCCCGACCGTCGTGGACGCCGCGGCCCCCCAGCGCCAGCCGCCCTTGATCGCGAAGCCCAGCACCGCGCCGGCCGTCCAGATCGACGGGAGCGTCGCCGCGCCGTCCTTGATCTCCGCGGGCGTCTCGACCGCCATCGTCAGCAGGATGCCGGTGAGCGCCATCCCTATGTCGGCGGCCAGGAAGCGGAAGGTGCAGCGCTCGGCGGAGCTGACGCGGCGGAAGGTGGCCACCGTCCAGACCGTGAGCGCGGCCATGAACGCCCAGCCGAGCCAGGGCCGGGCCGCGTCGCCGGCCCGCAGGGACCAGCCGATCAGCGCGTAGCCCAGCGTCAGGACCCGGAACCAGGTCAGCGCCGTCCACAGCGGCTGCTCGACCGACATCCGCACGGGCGTTCTCCCTGCCGCTGCCATCACTCCCCCTGTACGCAGCGCGCGCCGGCCCCCCGCCAACGCTGTGGGCACACCCTATGCGGCGTCTCTGACATCGCCGCCGGCCGGCTGCTTCTCCTCGACCCCGGCGACCCCGGCGGCCTCAACGGCCCCGGCAGTCCCGGCAGTCCCGGCGGCCTCCTCGGCCGCTGCCTTCGCCGCGTCCACGAGCTGGCGCTTGGCCGCCGCGGCGTACATGTCGACGTACTCCTGGCCGGAGAGCTTCATGATCTCGTACATCACCTCGTCGGTGATCGAGCGCAGCACGAAGCGGTCGCCCTCCATGCCCTGGTAGCGGCTGAAGTCCAGCGGCTTGCCGATCCGGATGCCGGGGCGCATCAGCTTGGGCACGAGCTTGCCCGGGGGCTGGATCTTCTCGGTGTCGATCATCGCGACCGGGAGGACCGGGGCGCCGGAGCCCAGGGCGACGCGGGCCAGGCCGCCGGGCTTGCCCCGGTAGAGGCGCCCGTCCGGGGAGCGGGTGCCCTCGGGGTAGATGCCGAACAGCTCGCCGTTCGCCAGCACTTCCAGGCCCGCCTTGATCGCCGCCTCACCGGCGCCGCGGGCACCGGAGCGGTCCACGGGGAGCTGGCCGACGCCTTTGAAGAAGGCGGCGGTGAGCTTGCCCTTCAGCCCGGAGCCGGTGAAGTACTCGGCCTTCGCGATGAAGGTGACCTTGCGGTCCAGCATCGCGGGCAGGAAGAAGGAGTCCGAGAAGGAGAGGTGGTTGCTGGCCAGGATCGCCGGGCCGTCGGCCGGGATGTTCTCCAGACCCTCGACCCACGGGCGGAACGCGTATTTGAGCCCGTTGCCGATGGTCAGCTTCGTCGCGCCGTACAACACCCTCAAGACCTCCCTAGCCTGACGAGGAGACCTTAGCCTGCCCCGCCGCGGACTCGGCCCCGGCGGTACTGTGGAGTACGCCCGTCGCCCCATCGCCCTGTTCCCACCGGGCCGGGGGCGTCAGCGCTTGTGGTCACTTCCTGTTCCGCCCCCGAGTCGAGACGGAGTCCGCGGTGACACTTCTCCCCGGTGCCGAGCCCTACCGCCGTACAGGCGGCGAGGTCGGCGTCCTGCTGTGCCACGGCTTCACGGGCAGTCCGCAGAGCATGCGCCCCTGGGCGGAGTACCTGGCGGAGCGCGGGCTCACCGTGTCCGTACCGCTGCTGCCGGGGCACGGCACCCGCTGGCAGGACATGCAGCTCACCACCTGGCGCGACTGGTACGCCACGGTCGAGCAGGAGCTGCGGACGCTGCGCGAGAGCTGCTCGCGGGTGTTCGTCTTCGGCCTGTCGATGGGCGGCACCCTGGCGCTGCGGCTGGCCGCCCAGCACGGCGACGACATCAGCGGCGTGGTCGTCGTCAACCCGGCGAACCGGCTCCACGGCTTCCTGCCCCGGCTGCTTCCGGTCGTGCGGTATCTCGTGCCGAGCCTGCCGGGCGTCGCGGACGACATCGCCAAGGAGGGCGCGCACGAGATCGGTTACGACCGGGTGCCGCTGCACGCGGTGCACTCCTTCCGGCAGTTCCTCGCCCGGGTGGACACGGAGCTGCCGCAGGTGACGCAGCCGCTGCTGGTGCTGCACAGCCGGGTCGACCACGTGGTGGAGCCGGTGGACTCGGTGCGGGTGCTGGGCCGGGTGTCGTCGGTGGACGTGACGGAGACGGTGCTGGAGCGCAGCTACCACGTGGCCACGCTGGACCACGACGCGGAGCTGGTCTTCGAGGAGAGCTACGCGTTCGTGGCGCGGCTGAGCGGGCTCGCGGACGTGCCCGCCGAGGTCGCCGAGGTCGTCGAGGTGGAGAGCACGGACGAGGGCGAGACGAGGGGAGTCGCGCGTGACGGAGCGTAATCCGGCCGGGGAGCCCGAGGAGGTTCCGGAGGGGCCGCCCGCCGAGACCGCGAAGGCCGCCGACGACCCCGGAGCGCCGTCGGCGGCGGCGCCGCTGGACGAGGAGGCGGCCTGGGCGCAGATCGTCGCCGCCTACGGGGAGGAGCCGCAGGCGGCCCCCGTCGAGCCCCCCGCCGGCTCCCCCGACACCGTCCGCAGCATCACCGTCTTCCCGGCCGGCGGCTCGGTCGACGCCCCGGCCGAGACAGCGGGCGACGCCTCCGCCGACCCCTTCGCGGACTCCTTCACGAACAAGGGCCCGCGCGACTGGGACCTCGCCAAGCCGTCGGAGGGGGACCTCGACAGCTCCGACGAGGGTCACTTCGTACCGCCGGAGCCGCCGCCGCTGCCGCAGGCCGACACCACCACGCGGTTCGCCTGGCTCGGCGTGCTCGGGGGGCCGCTGCTGCTGATTGTGCTGGTGGTGGCCCAGGAGCCGATCACCTGGTGGTCGGCGCTGGTGGGCCTCGGCGGGTTCTTCGGCGGGTTCGCGACGCTGGTGATGCGGATGCGGCCCGGCGACGAGGACGACGACGAGCTGCCCGGGGGCGGCGCGGTGGTGTGAGCGGGGCCGTACGGCGGTGCGGCGCTCCCCTCCCCTGCTTCTGCCGCGCCCGCCCGGGTGGGTACTGTCTCGTCCGATGCACAAGACCCTGATCGTCACGAACGACTTCCCCCCGCGCCCCGGCGGCATCCAGGCGTTCCTGCACAGCATGGCCCTGCGGCTCGACCCCGGCCAGGTCGTCGTGTACGCCTCCACCTGGAACCGCAGCGCCGAGGGCCGCGCGGCGACGGCCCGCTTCGACGCCGAGCAGCCCTACCCCGTCGTCCGCGACCGTACGACGATGCTGCTGCCCACCCCCCGCACCACCCGGCGCGCCGTCGCGCTGCTGCGCGAGCACGGCTGCTCCTCGGTGTGGTTCGGCGCCGCCGCCCCGCTGGGGCTGATGGCGCCCGCGCTGCGGCGGG
This sequence comes from Streptomyces polyrhachis, assembly GCF_042663125.1. Taxonomy (NCBI): domain Bacteria; kingdom Bacillati; phylum Actinomycetota; class Actinomycetes; order Kitasatosporales; family Streptomycetaceae; genus Streptomyces; species Streptomyces polyrhachis. Next base: position 207,182 of record NZ_JBHSZO010000001.1, read on the forward strand.
CCGGCGCCGGGCGGATCGTCGCCACCACGCACGGCCACGAGGCCGGCTGGGCGCAGCTTCCGGTCGCGCGGCGGCTGCTGCGGCGGATCGGTGAGGGTACGGACACCCTGACGTACCTCGGCGGGTACACCCGCGCGCGGATCGCCGGCGCCCTGACGCCCGGGGCGGCGGCGCGGATGGTCCAACTGCCGCCGGGCGTCGACGAGAAGACCTTCCACCCGGGCTCGGGCGGTGCGGCGGTACGCGAGCGGCTCGGCCTCAGCGACCGCCCCGTCGTCGTCTGCGTCTCGCGGCTCGTCCCGCGCAAGGGGCAGGACACCCTCATCCGCGGCTGGGCGCAGGTGCTGCGCGCGGTGCCGGAGGCGGTGCTGCTCGTCGTGGGCGGCGGCCCGTACCGCGCGGAGCTGGAGAAGCTGGCCGCCACCTGCGGCGTCGCGGACTCGGTGCGCTTCACGGGCCCGGTGGCCTGGGAGGAGCTGCCCGCGCACTACGGGGCGGGCGACGTCTTCGCGATGCCGTGCCGCACCCGGCGGGGCGGCCTGGACGTCGAGGGCCTGGGCATCGTGTACCTGGAGGCCTCGGCCACCGGCCTGCCGGTGATCGCCGGCGACTCCGGCGGCGCGCCGGACGCGGTGCTGCACGGGGAGACGGGCTACGTCGTGCCGGGCGGCTCCCCGGCGGCGGTGGCCGAGCGGGTGGTCGAGCTGCTGGGGGACGCGGACCTGCGGGAGCGGATGGGCGCCCGGGGCCGGGAGTGGGTCGAGGAGAAGTGGCGGTGGGACCTGCTGGCCGGGAGGCTGGAGCAACTGCTCTAGGTCCTGTACGAAGTTGGGAAAGGCCCGCACCCCCCGGCCGGGGGGTGCGGGCCTTTCCCGTTCACTACTTCGTGTACAGCGCCTCGATCTCGGCGGCGAAGTCCTTCGCCACCACACCGCGCTTCAGCTTCAGCGACGGCGTCAGATGGCCCGAGTCCTCCGTGAACTGCACCGGCAGGATGCGGAACCTGCGCACCGACTCGGCCTTGGAGACCGCCGCGTTGCCGTCGTCGACCGCCTGCTGGACCGCCGCCAGCAGGTCAGCGTCCGCCGCCAGGTCCGCCGCCGTGGAGCCGGCCGGCTTGCCGTTCTCCCGTGCCCAGCGGACCAGGAACTCCTCGTCCAGGGTGACCAGTGCCGCCACGAAGGGGCGGGCGTCGCCCACCACCATCGTCTCCGCCACCAGCGGGTGCGCGCGGATGCGGTCCTCGATGACCGCCGGGGCGACGTTCTTGCCGCCCGCCGTCACCAGGATCTCCTTCTTGCGGCCGGTGATGGTCAGGAAGCCCTCCTCGTCCAGCGCCCCTATGTCGCCGGTGTGGAACCAGCCGTCGGCCATGACCTCCTCGGTCGCCGCCGGGTTGTTCCAGTAGCCGCTGAAGAGGTGCTCGCCGTGCAGCAGCACCTCGCCGTCGTCGGCCACCCGCACCGTGCTGCCCGGCAGCGGCTGCCCCACGCTGCCGATCTTCTGCCGCTCCAGCGAGTTGAACGCCGTCGCCGCGCAGGTCTCCGTCAGGCCGTAGCCCTCCAGCACCGTGAAGCCGATACCCCGGTAGAAGTGCCCGAGGCGCTCGCCCAGCGGTGCCCCGCCGCTGATCGCGTGCGTGGCCCGGCCGCCGAGCACCGCGCGCAGCTTCCCGTAGACCAGCTTGTCGAAGAGGCGGTGGCGCAACCGCAGGCCCAGGCCCGGGCCGCCCGGCGTCCCCAGCGCGCGGCTGTACGCGATCGCGGTGTCCGCCGCCCGGTCGAAGATCCGGCCCTTGCCGTCGGCCTGCGCCTTCGCGCGCGCCGAGTTGTAGACCTTCTCGAAGACCCGGGGCACGCCCAGCAGCAGCTTGGGGCGGACCTCGCCCAGGTCGTCGGTGAGGTTCTTCACGTCCGGTACGTGCGCGAGCTTGATCGGCGCCAGTACCGCGGCCACCTCCACCAGCCGGCCGAAGACGTGCGCCAGCGGCAGGAAGAGCAGGATCGACGACTCGCCGGGGACGAAGACGGGCTTGAGCCGCTCCACCACGTTGCCGCACTCCGCGAAGAAGCTGCGGTGCGAGAGCACGCAGCCCTTGGGGCGGCCGGTGGTGCCGGAGGTGTAGACGATCGTCGCGGGGTCGTCCGCGCGGGCCGCCGTGGTGTGCTCGGCCAGCAGCGCGTCGCCGACCCCGGCGCCCGCGCGGCCCAGCTCCGCGACGGCTCCCGCGTCGAACTGCCAGACGTGCCGCAGCGCGGGCAGCTCCGCGCGCAGGGAGGCGACGAGTGCCTCGTGCCCGGAGGTCTCCACCACGCAGGCCACCGCGCCGGAGTCGCCGAGGATCCACCGCACCTGCTCCGGCGAACTGGTCTCGTACACGGGCACCACGACGCCGCCCGCGCTCCAGATCGCGAAGTCCAGCAGCGTCCACTCGTAGCGCGTGCGCGACATCAGCGCCACCCGCTCGCCCGGCCTGATGCCGGCCGCGATCAGGCCCTTGGCCACCGCGGTCACCTCGGCGAGGAACTCCACCGACGTGACGTCGCGCCACACGCCGTCCACTCTGCGGGTGACCACCGCCACCTCCGGGTGGAGGGAGGCATTACGGCGGATCAGATCCGTCAGATTGCCGTCCGCCGGGACCTCGTACAAGGCGGGAAGGCTGAACTCGCGCACTACGCATGCTCCTCAGGCACTCAGGGCAGGACCAACCGACACTATCGCCTGCACGGCCGAAGACGGCTGTCGGGAAACTCACGTCCGGCCTCCGCCGCGGGGGCCCCGGGCCTGTTCCGAGTGGCCCCGCGAGTGTCGGCGCAGGCTCTAGGCTGATCACATGCGGGTCCATGTGGTGAGTGACGTGCACGGGAACGCCGAGGCGCTGGCGCGGGCCGGGGAGGGTGCCGACGCGCTGGTGTGCCTGGGCGACCTGATCCTCTTCCTCGACTACGCCGACCACTCCCGGGGCATCTTCCCCGACCTCTTCGGCAGCGAGAACGCCTCGCACATCGTGCGCCTGCGCACCGAGCGGCGCTTCGAGGAGGCCCGCGAGTTCGGCCGCTCCCTGTGGGCCGGGCTGGACCGCGAGGCGCTGATCGAGCAGGCGGTGCGCCGGCAGTACGCGCAGCTCTTCGCGGCCTTCGCCGCCTTCCCCGGCCCCACCTACGCCACCTTCGGCAACGTCGACATCCCCCGCCTGTGGCCGGAGTACGCCCGGGCGGGCACCACCGTGCTGGACGGCGAGCGCGCCCTGATCGGCGGCCGGGTCTTCGGCTTCGTCGGCGGGGGGCTGCCCACCCCGATGCGCACCCCCTACGAAATCGACGAGGAGGCGTACGCGGCGAAGGTCGCGGCCCTCGGCGAGGTCGACGTGCTCTGCTCGCACATCCCGCCGCTGGTCCCGGAGCTGTGCTACGACACCGTCGCGCGCCGCTTCGAGCGCGGCAGCGAGGCGCTGCTGGAGGCGATCCACCGGGTGCGGCCCGCGTACGCCCTCTTCGGCCACGTCCACCAGCCGCTCGCCCGGCGGATGCGCATCGGCCGCACGGAGTGCGTCAACGTCGGCCACTTCGCCTCGCGTGGGACACCGTGGGCCCTGGAGTGGTAGACCACCACCTGGGTGGCAGCGCGAGCCGGACCAGCCGGTAACCTGCCGGGACGAAGGCTGATCGAGGGGATACCGGGCAGATGGCAGAACAGACCAGCTCCAGCATCACGATCGACGCCGCACCCGAGCAGGTCATGGCGGTCATCGCGGACTTCGAGCGCTATCCGCAGTGGGCCGGGGAGGTCCAGCAGGCCGAGGTGCTCAGCACCGGCGCCGACGGCCGCCCCGAGGAGGTCCGCATGGTCCTCGACGGCGGCGGCCTCAAGGACGACTACACCCTCAGCTACACCTGGTCCGGCGAGAGCGAGGTGCGCTGGACACTGGTCAAGGCCCAGCTGCTGCGCGCCCTCGACGGCTCCTACGCGCTGCGGCCCGTCGACGGCGGGGCGCGCACCGAGGTCACGTACCAGCTGGTCGTGGACCTCAAGATCCCCATGTTCGGCATGCTGAAGCGCAAGGTCGAGAAGGTCATCATCGACCGCGCGCTGCCGGGGCTGAAGGCCCGGGTGGAGAGCGTCACCGGTACGGACTGACGGGTCGCACGGTGCGCACGGTCCTGGTCACCGGCTTCGCGGGCGCCGGCCGTACGGCGGTCGCCGCCGCGACCGCCCGGCGCGACCCCTCGGCGCTGCTCGTCACCGCCGAGGACGTCCCCGGCGAGCGCGTCCTGCGCGTCGACGCGGACGCCTTCCTGCGCCGGCACCTCGCCGCGCTGCAGGAGCGGGCCGCCCCCGTACTGGAGCAGCTCGGCGCCGACCCGCTGGAGGCGGAGGAGCTGACCGGCCTGGCGGGCGCGCAGAGCCTGGCACTGCTGGACGCCTGGCACACGGCCCGCGCCTGCGGCCGCTACGAACTGCTGGTCGTCGACCTGCCGCCGCTCCCCCAGGCGCTGCGGCTGCTGGCCCTGCCCGAGGAGCTGCGGCGCTATCTGGCCCGGCTGCTGCCCCCGCGGCGCCAGGCCGCCCGCGCCGCCCTGCGCCCCTTCCTCGCCCAGCTCGCCGGTATCCCCGCGCCGACCGCCCGGCTCTACGCCGCCGCCGAGCGCTGGAGCGCCCGCCTCGACGGGCTGCGGGCGGCCGTCGAGGCGCCGGGGACGACGGTGCGCCTGGTGCTGGAGCCGGGCCCGCGCGCGGTACGGGAGCTGCCGGCGCTGCGCGCCCGCCTGGCCCTGGCCGGGCACACCCTCGACGCCGTGGTCGCCAACCGGGTGCTGCCCGACTCCGCCGACCCCTGGCTCGCGGGCCTCGTACACGAGCAGCGCCGCGCCCTGGACGAACTGGCCCGCCAGCTCCCCGAGTCGGGGCCCCGGCTGTACGAGGTCCCCCACCTCGGCCCCGGCGAGCCCGCCGCCCTGCCCGTACCGGACGTGCCCCCCGCCGAGCGGCCGGCCGAGCCCTGGACGGTCGACGACCTGCTCGCCGACGAGGGCGTGCTGCGCTGGCGGCTGCCCCTGCCGGGCGCCCGGCGCGGGGAGCTGGAGCTGGTGCGCCGCGGCGAGGAGCTGATCGTCGGCCTCGGCCCGCCCGGCGAGCGCTACCGCCGCGCGCTGCGGCTGCCCTCCGCGCTGCGGCGCTGCGTGATCGAGCGGGCCGGGCTGCACGACGGTGAGTTGCGGGTGCGCTTCGCCCCCGACCCCGCGCTGTGGCCGCTGCCCGCCCGCCTCCCCGCGCAGCTCTCCGAACACGGCGCCCCGCAGGAGGTACCGTCGAAGGCATGACGGATCCCTCCAAGAGCCCTTCCGAGAGCGACCCCTGGGCGCAGGCCTGCGCCGAAGACCTCGCCGCCGAGCAAGCCCGCCGCAAGGAGCGGTACGGGACCCCGCCGGGCAGCGCCGCCGAGGAGCTGCGCCGCCTCTTCGACACCGTCGCCGGCCGGCTCACGGGCCCGGCGGCCCGGGTGGCGGGCGCCACCGCGGCCGGCGCCGCCGCCGCGGGGGCCCAGGAGCTCGCCCGCCAGTTCCTCACCACCGCGCGGGCGGCCACGGAGTCGGTGGTCGAGCGCAACCCCGAGGTCTTCGACCACCTCCTGGCCGCGCGCGACGAGCTCCTCGCCGCCTACCGCGCCGCCGCGGCGCGCGACGAGGCCCGCTGGAGCAGGGACGAACCGGACGCCGGGCCCGAGCGCATCGACCTCGACTGACCGTCAAAGGCCGCGAAGTGCTCCGGTAACGTAGCCCTCGCAGCGGGGTCGGACGACAACGAGGGATACATGGGACTCACCATCGGCGTCGACATCGGCGGTACGAAGATCGCGGCCGGTGTGGTCGACCTCCAGGGCGCGATCCTCAACACCAGCACGGTGCCGACCCCCGCCACCCCCGAGGGCGTCGTGGACGCCATCTGCGCCGCCGTCCAGGAGGCCAGCGCGGCGCACCGGATCGAGGCGGTCGGCATCGGCGCGGCCGGCTTCGTGGACGACAAGCGGGCCACGGTGCTCTTCGCGCCGAACATCAACTGGCGCTACGAGCCGCTGAAGGACAAGGTCGAGCAGCGCGTCGGCCTGCCGGTGGTGGTGGAGAACGACGCCAACGCCGCGGCCTGGGGCGAGTTCCGCTTCGGCGCGGGCCAGGGCCACGACGACGTCGTCTGCGTCACGCTCGGTACGGGCATCGGCGGCGGCGTGATCATCGGCGGCCGGCTGATCCGCGGGCGCTTCGGCGTCGCGGCCGAGTTCGGCCACATCCGCCTGGTCCCCGACGGCCTGCTCTGCGGCTGCGGCAGCCAGGGCTGCTGGGAGCAGTACGCCTCGGGGCGCGCCCTCGTGCGCTACGGCCGCCAGCGCGCCGCCGCCACCCCGGAGGCCGCGGCGATACTGCTGGGCCTGGGCGACGGCACCCCGCAGGGCATCCAGGGCAAGCACATCAGCGAGGCCGCCCGGCAGGGCGATCCGGTCGCGGTGGACTCCTTCCGCGAGCTGGCCCGCTGGGTCGGCGCGGGCCTGGCCGACCTGGCCTCGCTCTTCGACCCCTCCGCGTTCATCGTCGGCGGCGGCATCTCCGACGAGGGCGACCTCGTACTGGAGCCGATCCGCAAGTCCTTCCGCCGCTGGCTCGTCGGCAACACCTGGGGCCGCCCGCAGGCCCCGGTGCTCGCGGCCCGGCTGGGCGGCCGGGCCGGGCTGGTGGGCGCGGCGGACCTGGCGCGCCAGGGGTAGCGGTGGCGCTCGCGGACCTGCCGCCCTCGGGCACCGATCCCGCCACGGGCGCGGCGGTGGTCCGCGTGCTCAGCTACAACATCCGCTCGATGCGCGACGACCCGGCGGCGCTGGCCCGGGTCGTCCGGGCCTGCGCCCCGGACGTGGTGTGCGTCCAGGAGGCGCCGCGTTTCCCGCGCTGGCGCAGGCGGGCCGCGCTGCTCGCCCGTCTGACGGGGCTGACGTACGTCGCGGGCGGTGCGACGACCTGCGGCCCGCTGCTGCTGGCCTCGATGCGGGCGCGTGTGGTGCGCACGCGGGAGGTGCTGCTCCCCCGTACTCCCGGGCTGCACCGGCGCGGGCTGGCGATGGCGGTGCTGCGCTTCGGCGCCGCCTCGCCGGGGGCCGAACTGGCCGTGGCCAGCTGCCACTTGAGCCTGGCCGCCGCCGAGCGCGAGGCGCAGACGGGTCTGCTGCTGGAGCACCTGGGCGCGCTGGGCACCCCGCACGCGGTGCTGGCCGGCGACATCAACGAGGGGCCGGGCGGCCGTTCCTTCCGCCAGCTGGCCGCCCAGCTGCAGGACGGCTGGGCGGTCCGCCCGTGGGGCTCGGAGCTGACCCTGCCGCCGGCCGCGCCCCGCACGCGCATCGACGCCGTGTTCGCCTCGCGCGGCGTGGAGGTGCTGGGCTGCGGCGTCCCCCTCGGACTGCCCGGCGTCACGCAGGCGGACCTGATGGCGGCGACGGACCATCTGCCCGTGCTGGCAGCCGTGCGGGTCCCGGCGGGCTAGCGCGCGCACCGCCCGCGTCCCACGATCCTGAATAATCGCTCTCATGTCCGAAGCTGTCCTTCCCCTCCGCACCGCGTCCGGGCCCGGGCCCGAGGCCGCGCCCAGGGCCCCGCGGCCCTTCGCCGCGCGCCTGCGCGCCGCCGCGCCCGCGCTCCTGGGCTACGCGGCGATCCGGGCGCTCGGGCTGCTGGTGCTCGCGCTGTGGTCCGCGAGCCCGGCCAAGGACCTGCGGGTCCTGCTCTCGCAGCGCTGGGACGCCCTGTGGTACGTCCGCGTGGTCGAGCACGGCTACGACTTCACCCTCCGCGCCCCCGACGGGCGGATCCTCTCCGACCTGGCGTTCTTCCCCCTGCTCCCCGCCCTGGAGTCGGCGCTGTCCCGGCTGACCGCGCTCACCCCGGGGGACGCGGGGCTGCTGGTCAGCGCGCTGGCCTCGCTCGCGGCGGCGGCCGGGCTCTACGCGGTCGGCGAGCTGCTGCACGGCCGCCGGGCCGGGATCGCCCTCGCGCTGCTGTGGGGCGCGCTGCCGGTGGCGGTGGTGCAGTCGATGGCGTACTCGGAGTCCCTCTTCACCGCGCTCGCCGTCTGGTCGCTCTACGCGCTCCTCACCGGCCGCTGGATCGGCGCGGGCGTCCTGTGCGCCCTCGCCGGTCTGACCCGGCCCATCGGGGTGGCGGTCGTGGCGGCGATCTGGCTGACGGGGCTGCTGGCGCTGCGGGACGGTACCGGCCGACGGGCCCGGGTCCTCGCGGGGCTGGCGCTCGCACCGCTCGGCTGGCTGGGCTACCTCCTCTGGGTGGGGGTCCGTACGGGCGGGCCGACCGGCTACTTCGGCGTCCAGGCCGCCTGGGGCAACGGCTTCGACGCGGGGCTGACCTTCGCCCGCTTCATCGGCGCCCGCTTCACCGCCCCCGGCGCTGGCCCGCTCGCCGGCCTCGCGCTCTGCGCCGGACTGGCGCTGCCGGCCTGGGCGTTCACCCTGTGCGTACGCGCACGCCAGCCGCTGGCGCTGCTCGTCTACGCCGCCGTGGTCGTCGCGCTGGCGCTGGGCGCCTCGGGCTACATCGGCTCCAAGCCCCGGCTGCTCCTGCCGGCCTTCCCGCTGCTCCTCCCGGCGGCGGTGGCGCTGGCGCGGGCCCGTACGGCGCGGGCGGCGGCCGTGCTCGCCGGGCTGGCGGCGGCCTCGGTGCTCTACGGCGCGGTGTGGCTGACGGGCTCGGGGCCCCCGTAAACCCCGGACCCCTCTTACCCGGGTCCCACCCGGTCTCACCCGAGCCGCTCGCGCAGATAGCGCTGCCAGAGCCGCACCAGCTCCGCCCGCCCGATGCCCAGCCGCAGCCGCAGCGCCCGTTCCACCGCGTCCCCCGGCGCCGCGTCCGCGCCGACCGAGCGGTAGACCCCGCGCAGGGCCTGCGGACCCCAGCGCTCCGCGATCAGCCGGCAGGCCAGCCACGACTGCTCGTATGCCTGCGCGAGCCGGTCCGCGGAGCCGTCGAAGCGGAAGTCGGCGTCCGTCGGGAGGTGGGCGGGCACCTCGCCGCGGGCGAGGGCGTCGGTCAGCTCGGGCGCGGCCTTGCGCGCGTCGCCCGACTCGCCCAGATAGCCCGCCCAGTCCGCGAACCCCTCCGAGAGCCACAGCGGTGTGGCCGCCGAGGTGGCCGAGCGGGTGGCGACATGGGCGGCCTCGTGGGTCAGGACGATCCGCCGGCCGACCTCCCCGAGCCGCCCGTACGCCTCCGGGTTGAGCACCACGCGGTCGGCCGACGCCGCCCCCGGCGGCCCCGAGGCGGCGCTCTCGCCCGTCGTCACCGCGGCGATGCCCTGGTAGCCGGCCGCCGGCGCGTCCAGCAGGTCTGCCATCCCGTCCAGCGTCCCGGGGACGAGGACCACCACCCGCCGCCCCCACCGCCCGTCCCACGCCCGCTCCACCGCCGGCACCGAGCGGTCGGCGACCCGCCCGATCTCCCGCAGCCGCGCCCGGTCGGCGGCGCCGCGCCCGACACCCAGGACGAGCGAGCGCGGGCCGCGCTCCACCAGCACCGGCCCCTGGTCCCACAGCTGCCCGCGCCCCTCGCCGCCGGGGGCGGTCCCGGTCACGTACCAGCGCCCGCCGCGCTCGGTGAGGAGCAGCTGCTGCGCCACGCGTACGGGGGCGGCGTCGTAGCCGCGCAGCCGGTAGCCCACCTCGACCCGGGCCCGCGCCCGGCCGCCGGTGTCGGGCCGGGGCGGGGCGGTGAGCCGGTAGTGCCAGGAGGCCAGCGGCACCTCGGCCAGGTTGCGGAAGAGCGCCGCCTCCCGCGCCCGGTAGCCCCGCGCCCGCGGATCGACGCCGCCGAGGAAGCCCGCCTCGTCGCGCGCCAGCAGGGCCCGCGCGCGCCGGTCCAGCAGCGCCTGCACGGCCTCCCGCGAGGCCCGCGCGGGCCCGGGGTCCGTGCAGCCGCCCACCCCCAGAAGCGTCAGGCATCCGAGGAGGAGGGCCAGGGCGGCGGCCGACGGGCGGTTCAGGCGGTGCACCCGACCGATCGTAGGGCAGCGGACGGGGTCCTCAGGGCCGGGTGACGGAGGCGATGGGCATCATGCCCACCGGGTCGTAGCGCACCTGCGCGCCCGGATAGGGGGCGTGGACGACCTGGCCGCCGCCCATGTAGATGCCGACGTGGCTGGCGTCGCCGCGGTACGTGACGAGGTCGCCCGGCATCGCCTGGCCCAGGCCGACCTGGCGTCCCGCGTAGCGCTGGCCCTGGGAGGTGCGGGGGATGGCCACGCCCGCCTCCCGGTACGCCCACTGCGTCAGCCCCGAGCAGTCGAAGCCCCCGGCGGAGGCGCCGCCCCACAGGTACGGGGTGCCGACGGCCCGCCGGGCGGCGGCGACCGCCCGCCCGGCGTACGAGGAGGAGGCCGGCCCCGCGGACTCCGGCGACGTGCCGCTGCCGTACCCGCGACCGGCGGCGCCCGGGGCCGCGATCCCCTCGGCCCCCTCGGGCAGCGCGGCGACCAGGCGGCGCATCGCGGCCAGCTTGGCGGTGACGGCGCGCTTGTCGCGGGCCACGGTCTCGCGCGCGCGCTCCAGCTCGCGCAGGACGGCCGCGGCCTCCGTGCGCTGCTGCTCCAACTCCCGCCGCAGGCGCAGCAGTCGGGTCAGCCGACCGCTCTGCAGGCTGCTGATCCGCTCCAGGGTGGCGGCCTTGGCCAGATACGCCTCGGGGTCCCGGGAGAGCAGCAGGCCCAGGCCGGGGTCCACACCGCCGGAGCGGTACTGGGCGCCGGCCGCCGCGGCCAGGAGGCCGCGTGCCTCGCCGAGCTGCTCGGCCACGCGGGCCGCGCGGTCGGCGATCCGCTCGGATCTGCCGTGCAGCTCCTCGGTGCGCTCCTTGGCGGCGTTGTACTTCTCCGTCGCCCGCTCGACCTCGGCGAAGAGCTCCTGCACCCGCTTCTCGGGGCTGGCGGGCCGGGTACGGGGGGCCGCGCCGGCCGTGGGCCCGGAGATCGCGGCTGCCGCCGTCGCCACCGTGGCCGCGGTCAGCGTGAGCACGGTGGCGCGGACGGGGCTGAGCGCGGGCAGGACCGCCCGGGGGGCGGTGGGCCGGCTGGTTTGTCGATGGGATGGCACGCCGGAGAATGTAACGGCGCGATCACGCCCGGTCCAAGACCCGCCCCCGCCGCGGAAGGTGACGCTCCGCCACCCCCGCAGGTCATCCCCCGCAGCGACCACCGCACGGCGCGCCCACGATTCCCCCGTTCGGGCGGCACACCCCGCACCAGAGCGGGGCGCGTGCCGGGCGGCGCTCAGCCGACGCGGACCGCTCCCATGTACGGCATGCTGTTCAGCGGCGCGTAGACGATGCCCGTCGTCGGGTTCGAGGCGTGCACGATCTGGCCGTTGCCGGCGTACATGCCCACGTGGTGCAGGTCGCTGTAGTAGAAGACCAGGTCGCCGGGCTGCAGTTGGCTCTGCGAGACATGGGTGCCGGCACCGCTGTACTGGGCCTGCGAGGTGCGCGGAATGCCGACACCGGCCGAGGCGTACGCGGCGGAGGTCAGCCCCGAGCAGTCGAAGGAGCCGGGGCCGGTGGCGCCGTAGACGTAGGGCAGGCCCACCTTGGACTTGGCGAAGCTGAGCGCGGCGGCCGCCCGGGAGGAGGAGGCGGGGGCGTTGCCCAGGTCCGCGCGGGTGGTGGTGCGGCTGGCGGCGTTGGCCTCGGCCAGCTCGGCGCGCTCGGCGGCGGTCAGCCGGTTGAGTACGCGCTGCGCCTCGGCCAGCTTCTTCTGCACCTCGGCCTTGCGCTTGCCCAGCTCGGTGCGGGTCTCCTCCAGGTCCTGGAGCTTCTGCCCGGCCTCCTGGCGCTGCTGGGTGAGGCTGCGCTGCTTGGCGGATATCTGCTTGAGCGCGTCCGCCTGCTTGGCCGAGACGTGGTCCAGCGCGGACGCCCGGTCGAGGTAGGTGTCCGGGTCGGAGGAGAGGAAGAGCTGCATGGAGGGGTCGAGGCCGCCGCCGCGGTACTGCGCCGCGGCCATCGAACCGAGGCCGTCGCGCAGCTCGTTGAGGTCCTCCTGGCCGCGCGCCACCTGGTCCTGGATCTGCTCGACCTGCTTGGTGAGCTTGGCCTGGCGCTCCTTGGCGGCGTTGTACTGCTCGGTCGCCACCTCGGCCTTCTCGTAGAGCGCGTCGACCTTCTTCTTGACTTCGCTCTTGGACGGTTCCGCGTGGGCCGACTGCGTGGTCAGCGCAACAGCTGCCGCCGCTCCGGCCGTGAGAACGGTGACACGGGCGCGGTTGGGCTGCTTCGGTCGACGGTGGGACGCCACGGAGGCAAGCTCCTCTTCCCTCTGGCCGCCTGGCCCGCGATGGCGTCGCGGTGTCGGCGGGACCCTCGTCGCCACCCCGTGTGGGTGATCGACAGTACGAAGGTTCGAGGCTCGACCCTAGTGATGCTCTCGTGATCAGATCAAATCGTTGCGGCTCTTTTCTCGCCCTCGGCCATGATTCTTTACCCGTATCGCACGCACGGTGACGCCGAATTGACTCCCCGCGACGGATCCGGAGATTCCAATTCCGCTTCCCTGGCGCCCAATTGGGACATCACGTCGATAGCGCCACAGAGCGGCGCACGATCCCGATTAACGGCTGAACCGGCGGAAACTACGTCCTCGCCAGTCGCTTCAGCAACAGTACGGCGGCGACCGGGCGGGCGCCCGCCTGCGCGACACCGTCGGCGACCTCCTTGTCGGAGGAGACCACCACCACCGGACGGCCCGGCGGCTCCGCGCGCACCAGGCGGCGGATCAGCTCGTCGGCCGTCTCCCCCGGCTTGCTGAAGAGCACCCGCACTCCGCGCGGGGGCGCCAGCAGCACCGGCGCCGCCAGCTCCGCACCGTCGAAGACACAGGTCATCTCGGCCCCGGTCTGCGCCGCGAGGACCGCGAGGCCGCCCAGCAGCCGCAGCCGCTGCTTGTCCAGCGGCATCGTCGGATAGCCGCTCTTGGTGACGTTGTAGCCGTCCACGACCAGATGGGCCTGCGGCAGCGCCAGCAGCTGGTCCAGCAGCGCGGGGTCGGTCTCGGACAGGGCTCGCGCGGCGATGTCCCGGGGCGACTGGTGCCCGGGCGCCACGGCGGGCACCGTGTCCGCGGGGCGCGTGGTCGCGGGCGGCAGCGCCAGCTCCCGGCGCAGTCCCTGGGCGGCGTCCAGCACCGTGTCGAGCAGCAGCCGCAGCCGCATGTCCTCCACCGAGCGCCCCTCGCGGACGGCCCGCCGGCCGGCCTCCGCCTGGGACTCCAGCTCCGCCACCCGCGCGCGCAGCCGGCGCGACTCGCCGTCCGCCGCGCCGAGTTGGGCGGCCGACTCGGCCCGTAGCGCCGTCAGCTCCGCCTGCAGCTTGCGCACCGCCGCCTCACCGCGCTTGACGTCGCTGAGGGCGGAGCGCAGCTTGCGCTGCAGGGAGTCGGTCTCCTTGCGCAGGGCGTCCTGCTCGGCGCGCGTCCGCTCCGCCTCCTGGCGCGCGGCGCCGCGCGCCTGCGCCAGCTCCTCGCGCAGCCGCTGCAGTTCGCGGCCGGTCTCCTCCCCCACCCGCTCGGCCTGGGCGCGCTGCTCCTCCTCGCCGGCGGCGGCGATGAGCTTGGTCCAGCCCTCGGGGCGCAGTACGTACGCCAGCGCCGCCACGTCCACCGGATCGGCGGCGGCGGGCAGGCTGCCGCTCTCCACGGCCGCGGCCAGCTCCGGCTGCAGCTCGCGCAGTTGGACGGCGACGTGCTGGCGGAAGACCGGCTCGCCCTCCAGCGCCGCCGCCATCGCGTTCCCGGCGAACCTGGCCCGCCGGGAGGGGGTGAAGCGGGCGTACTGGCGCAGCTGTACGGGCAGGTCGGCGACGGTCAGCCGGCCGAAGCACTCCCCCGCCAGCGCGACCGTCCGCCGCCGTACGGCCTCGGGCAGCGGACGGTCGAGGGCCTCACCGCCTGCCGTCCCACCTGCCGACGCGCTGTCCGGTGCGGTGTCCGCACCGCCGGTACGCTCCACCACCCGCCTGTCACCTGCCCTGTCCGTGCTCTGCCGTACGCGTCCAACCGCTCCGTGTGCAACCCTAACGGGCCGAGCGCCCACCAGGGCGGCCGGTTAAAGTGAGGCGCCGCCCGCGAAGGACCCCGGGCGGCCCAGTGGGAGACGGGAGACGGGCAGTCATGGTCACTGCGATCGTGCTCATCAAGACCAGCGTGGACCGCATCCCGGAGATCGCCGAGGCGATCGCCGCGCTGGAGGGGGTGAGCGAGGTGTACTCGGTGACGGGGGCGCACGACCTGATCGCCCTGGTGCGGGTGGCGCACCACGACGAGCTGGCGGACGTCATCCCGGGCCGGATCAGCAAGGTCCCGGGCGTGGCCGCCACGGAGACGCACATCGCCTTCCGCACGTACTCCCAGCACGATCTGGAGGCGGCGTTCGCCATCGGGCTGGACGCCTGACCCCTCCTGCGCCCCCGCCCCTCACCGCACCCGGGCGACCAGCTCGCCCACCGCGGTCAGGAAGCGCTCGACGTGCTCGTCCGGCGTGCCCGCGCCGAAGCTCACCCGCAGCGCGTGCAGCGGGCGTCCGGCGGGGTCGGCCGCGGTGTCCGTGTCGACTGTGTCGGCTGTGTCGGCAGGGGGAGCAGGGGGGGCCTCGCAGTCGGCCGGCTCGTCGCCCGGGGCGTCCAGCAGGGTCCGTACCAGCGGGTGGGCGCAGAAGAGCCCGTCGCGCACCCCGATGCCGTACTCGGCGGAGAGCGCCCGGGCCAGTGCCGAGCTGTCCCAGCCCTCGACGGTGAGGGAGAGCACGCCCACCCGGTCGGAGTCCTCGCCGAAGAGGGAGAGCACGCGCACCCCCTCGATCGCGGCCAGACCGCCGCGCAGCCGGGCCAGCAGCCGGGCCTCGCGGGCCACCAGCGCCTCGAAGCCGGCCTCGGTGAGCGCCTTGCAGGCGGCGGCGACGGCGTAGGCGCCGATCACGTTGGGCGAGCCGGCCTCGTGGCGGGCTGCCGTGGTGTGCCACTCCACCGAGACGCCGCCGCCCGCGCGGCGCGCCACGCTGCGGCTGGCGCCGCCGCCCGCCAGGTACGGCTCGGCGCTGCGCAGCCAGTCCGCGCGTCCGGCCAGGACGCCGGTGCCGAAGGGCGCGTAGAGCTTGTGGCCGGAGAAGGCCACCCAGTCCACGTCCCAGGCGGCGAGGTCCACCGGGCGGTGCGGGGCGAGCTGGGCGGCGTCCAGCACGATCCGGGCGCCGTGGCGGTGCGCGGCGGCGGCGAGTTGACGTACGGGCCAGACCTCGCCGGTGACGTTGGAGGCGCCGGTCACGCAGACCAGCGCCGGGGCGCCGGCCGCGCGTGTCGCCAGCGCCGCCTCCAGCCGGCCGACCGCCTCGCCCGGCGAGCGCGGCGCGTCGAGGTAGACCACCTCGGTGTCCGCGCGGCGCTCCCAGGGCAGCAGGGCGGCGTGGTGCTCGGTCTCGAAGACGAACACCCGGGTGCGGGGCGGCAGTACGGCTGCCAGCAGGTTGAGCGAGTCGGTGGTGGAGCGGGTGAAGACCACCTGGTCGTCCTCGCGGCAGCCGAGGAAGCCGGCGACGGTGGCGCGGCTGGACTCGAAGAGCTCGGTGGAGAGCTGCGAGAGGTGCCCGGCCCCGCGGTGCACGCTGCCGTAGTACGGGGCGTAGGCGGCCACCTCGTCCCAGACGCGGCGCAGCGCCGGGGCGCTGGCGGCGTAGTCCAGGGCGGCGTAGAGGGCCTCGCCGCCGCCGGCGAGCGGGACGCGCACCTCGTCGCCCAGCACGGGCAACGGGGCGTCGCAGGCGGCGGGCGCGGTGGCGGGTGCAGCGGGTGCAGCGAGTGCAGTGGGAACGGCGACGGCGCTGTGCACGGACATGACGGGATCTCCCTCGACGACCAGGACCCCTGGCGTGCGAGGGGTCCGCGCTTGCCGCAGGCCTTGCTGCCTGCGGCCCGGTCATCACCCGGGGCACCCCGCCACGGACGGAGGGTTGCCGGACAGCGGGCCGGGGCCTGAATCGCTGTCACTCGTGACCTGGTCAGGAGTATGCCCACGCGCCCGCCGGATCGCAAGACGGTTGTCCGCTCCGTGGGATGCCGCAGCCGCGCGCAGGGGCGCCGCCCCGGGTGGGCAACGCCCCTCGTACGCCTGCCGCTTGGGACCTCTCAGCTGTTGCTGGCCGCCACCCAGCGCTCCAGCGTCCGCTGGGCGGATCCGGAGTCGATCGACTCGGCCGCCCGCACCATCCCGGCCGCGAGCTGCTCCTCCAGGGGGGCGTCCGTCAGGTCCAGGGCGGTGAGCGCGGCGGCCGAGTTGAGCAGCACCGCGTCCCGTACCGGGCCGCTCTCCCCCGCCAGCAGCCGCCGGGCCACGTCCGCGTTGTACGAGGCGTCCGCGCCCCGCAGCGCCGCGACGTCCACCAGCGGGATGCCGAGGTCGCGCGGGTCGAAGGAGCTTTCAGCGACCGTGCCGTCGCGGACCGTCCAGACCCGGGAGGTGGCGGTGGTCGTCAGCTCGTCGAGGCCGTCGTCGCCGCGGAAGACCAGCGCCGAGGAGCCCCGCTCGGCCAGCACCCCGGCCATGATCGGCGCCATCCGGGCGTCGGCGACGCCGGTCGCCTGGGCCCGCACCCGCGCGGGATTGGTCAGCGGGCCGAGGAAGTTGAAGGGGGTGGCCACCCCCAGCTCCTTGCGCGCCTGGGCGACGTGGCGCAGCGCGGGGTGGAACCTCACCGCGAAGCAGAAGGTGATGCCCGCCTCCTCGGCGACCTCCACCACCCGCTGCGGAGTCAACTCCAGGTTGACGCCGAGCTTTTCCAGCACGTCGGAGGCGCCCGAGGCGGAGGAGGCGGCCCGGTTGCCGTGCTTGACGACCTTGGCGCCGACGCCCGCCACGACGATCGCGGACATGGTGGAGATGTTGACCGTACGGGCCCGGTCGCCGCCGGTGCCGACGATGTCGACCGTCGGGCCGGGGACGTCGATCACCCGGGCGTGCGCGTACATGGCGCGCACCAGGCCCGTCATCTCGGCGGTGGTCTCGCCCTTGGCGCGCAGGGCCACCGCGAAGCCGGCGATCTGCGCGTTGGTGGCCTCGCCGCGCATCACGCGGTCCATCGCCCAGGCGGTGTCGTCGGCACCGAGGTCCCGCCCGTCCAGCAGCGCACTGAGCAGGTCGGGCCAGGTGCGAGTGCCTCCGGCCGGTGTGGCAGCGCTCATGCGGGGTCCCTCCTGTGCTCGTGCGCCCGGCGGCGCGGCTCGGTCGTGCCTGCGCAGCCTATCCGCGCGGCGCGCACGCGTGTGCCCCGTGCCCATTCCTCGAAACCCCGCTCCTCCCCGGGGAACGACCCGGGCGCACGCGAGCGGGCCCCGGCCCTCCCCGGGGGGGAGGAACGGGGCCCGCTCGGTGCGGCAGTCGGGGATCCGACCGGGTCAGTGGTGCCCGTGACCCGAGGTGATCTCCTCGTACTCGGCGGCGGTGGGCTTGGCGATCTGGCCCTCCGGGCCGAAGGCGTGCTGCGAGAGCTTCACCCGCAGCCGCTCCAGCAGCTTGGGCTTGCGCACCACGCCGTTGTCGTCGACCGTCGGACCGGCTTCCAGCGGCTGGTACTGCTCGTGCGCCGTCAGCTTGTAGCGCTCGCCCGCCGACAGCGGCTCGTGCACCTCGATGAACTCACCGTGCGGCAGGCGCTTGATGATGCCGGTCTCGCGGCCGTGCAGCACCTTGTCGCGGTCCCGGCGCTGCAGGCCCAGGCAGATCCGCTTGGTGATGACGTAGGTGATGACCGGGATCACGAAGAACCCGATACGCACGAACCAGGTGATCGCGTTGATCGACAGGTGGAAGTGCGTGGCCCACAGGTCGTTGCCGCCGGCGATCATCAGCACCACGTACGCGCTCATCCACGCCACGCCGAAGGCGGTGCGGCTGGGCACGTCGCGCGGGCGCTGGGCGATGTTGTGCTCGCGCTTGTCGCCGGTCAGCCACGACTCGTAGAACGGGTAGAAGGCGAGCAGCACCGGCAGGACACCGACCAGGAGCAGCGGGATGAACACACCGAAGTTGATGGTGTGGCCCCAGAAGTCCCACTCCCAGGCGGGCATCGCGCGGATCATGCCCTCGGAGAAGCCCATGTACCAGTCGGGCTGGGCGCCGGTGGAGACCTGGTCGGGGCGGTAGGGGCCCATGACCCAGATCGGGTTGATCGACGTGGTGCCCGCGATGAAGGCGACCACACCGAAGACCAGGAAGAAGAAGCCGCCGGCCTTGGCGATGTAGACCGGGAGGAGCGGCATGCCGACGACGTTGTCGTTGGTGCGGCCGGGCCCGGCGAACTGGGTGTGCTTGTGGTAGAAGACCAGGATCAGGTGCGCGACCAGCAGGCCGAGCATGATGCCGGGGACCAGCAGCACGTGGATGGAGAAGAACCGCGGGATCACGTCCGTGCCCGGGAACTCCCCGCCGTACAGGAACATCGCGATGTACGTGCCGACCAGCGGCACCGCGAGGATCGCGCCCTCCATGAAGCGGACACCGGTGCCGGAGAGCAGGTCGTCGGGGAGCGAGTAGCCGGTGAAGCCGGCGATGCAGCCCAGGACCAGCAGCGAGAAGCCGAAGAGCCAGTTGACCTCGCGCGGCTTGCGGAAGGCGCCGGTGAAGAAGACGCGCATCATGTGGATCGCCATGGCGGCGACGAAGATCAGCGCGCCCCAGTGGTGGATCTGCCGGATCAGCAGACCGCCGCGGACCTCGAAGGTGATGTCCAGCGTCGAGGCGTACGCCTCGGTCATGTTGATGCCGTGCATCGGCTCGTAGGCGCCGTGGTACTCCACCTCGGCCATCGACGGGTGGAAGAACAGCGTCAGGTAGACACCCGTGAGGATGACGATGATGAAGGTGTAGAGGCAGATCTCGCCCAGCATGAAGGACCAGTGGTCCGGGAAGATCTTGCGCATGTTGGCCTTGGCCAGGCCGTAGATGCCCAGCCGGCCGTCCGCCCAGTCGGCGATGCGCTCGCCGGCGGGCGCCTTGCCGCGGCGGCTGTCGGTCGTAGTCGTCGTTGACATGCTCATCCCCGCTCGAAGAAGCTCGGGCCGACCGGCTCGGTGAAGTCACCGAGCGCCGTGAGGTAACCCTCGTCGTCCACGTCGATCCGCAGCTGCGGCAGGGGGTGGCCGGCGGGGCCGAAGATCACCCGCGCGCCGTCCGCGAGGTCGAAGGTCGACTGGTGGCACGGGCACAGCGCGTGGTGCGTCTGCTGCTCGTAGAGGCTGACCGGGCAGCCGACGTGGGTGCAGATCTTGGAGTAGACCAGGATGCCGTCGTGGCCCCACTCGGCGGAGCGGGCGTCCTTGATCTCCTTCGGCTGGATGCGCACGATCATCAGCGCGGCCTTGGCGATCTGGTTGTTGAAGTCGTGCGCGTCGTTCTTCAGGCTCTCCGGCTTGGCGAAGGAGAGCGAGCCGACGATGATGTCCTCGGGCTTCAGCGGCTCGTCGGTGTTGATGTTGACCAGCCGCTCCCCCTTCTTCCACATCGTGTGGCGGAGCTTGTCCTTCGGCAGCGGGCCGAGGTCGCGCAGCAGCATGACACCGGTGAGCGGCACCATGGCCAGCGCGCCGAACAGGGTGGTGCGCAGCAGCTTGCGCCGGCCGAAGCCGGACTCCTCCGCGCCCTGCTTGAAGTCGGCCATGACCTTGGCGCGGACGTCCTCCTCGGCGGCGATCGGGTGGCGCTGGTCCACCAGTTCGACATCCGACATGAGCGTACGGGCCCACAGCACGGCGCCCGCGCCGATGCAGAAGAGCGCGATGCCCATGGTCACGCCGAGCATCAGGTGCAGGATGCTGACGTTGCCCAGCGGCCAGACGTAGTGCAGCTCGTCGATCGGGAAGGCGACGAAGCTCGCGATGAAGCCGATCGTCGACAGCATCGACAGGACGAACAGGAACGCCACCGTGCGCTCGGAGCGCTGGGCGGCCCGCTCGTCGATGTCCTGCTTGCGGGGCTCGTGCGGCGGCAGGCCGGGGTCGGCGAAGGGGTCCTTCCCGTCCGCGGCGACGGCTACCGAGCCGTGGGCTCCCTGAGCGCTGTGCTCTTCTGGCTGATGTTCAGCAGACATCTCGTTCTCTGATCCGCTACTCATGACTTCTTGGCCTTTGCGGTGTGCGCGGCGACCCAGACGGCGACGACGACCATCGCGCCGAGGCCGAAGATCCAGCCGAAGAGGCCCTCCGCGACCGGGCCGAGACCGCCGAGGTCGAAGCCGCCCTCGGTGGGGGCGTCGGGACCGTTGACGTCCTCCAGGAACGCGACGATGTCCTGCTTGTCCTTGGACGGCAGCACCGTGTGCGGGAAGGAGGGCATGTTCTGCGGGCCGGTCTCCATGGCCTCGTAGATGTGCTTGGGCGAGACGCCCTGCAGCGAGGGCGCGTACTTGCCGTCCGTGAGGGCGCCGCCCTTGCCGGTGAAGTTGTGGCACTGCGCGCAGTTGGTGCGGAAGAGGTCGCCGCCGTTGGGGATGTCCCCCCCGGCGGGGTCGTACTCCTTCGCCTCCGGGATGGCCGGGCCGGGGCCCAGCGAGGCGACGAACGCGGCCATGGCCTCGATCTCGTCGTCGTTGTACATCCGCGGCTTGCGGGGCGCCTGGGCGCCGGGCTGCTGCAGCGGCATCCGGCCGGTACCGACCTGGAAGTCCACGGCTGCGGCGCCGACTCCGACCAGGCTCGGCCCGTCGGAGGTGCCGGCACCCCCGGTGCCGTGGCAGCTGGCGCAGCCGACCGCGAAGAGCTTCTTGCCCTCCTCGATCTTCTGGGCCTGCGTACTGGTCTCACCCTGGGCCTGGGCCGTGCCCGCGGGTGCGAACGTGGCGTACAGCCCCCCGGTGGCCGCCAGCGCGATGAGTAGGACGAGCAGCGCTGCCAGCGGATGGCGCCGTCGTGCGGAGAGCTTTTTCACGTCTACCCCGGTGTCAGGATCTCTGTACGTCGATGTGCTTCGGTGCGTATGCGTCCGGCCGGGCCGGTTACTTGATCAAGTAGATCGTGGCGAAGAGGCCGATCCAGACCACGTCGACGAAGTGCCAGTAGTAGGACACGACGATCGCCGCGGTGGCCTGGTGGTGCGTGAACCTCTTGGCCGCGTACGTCCTGCCGAGCACGAGCAGGAAGGCGATGAGGCCACCCGTCACGTGCAGGCCGTGGAAGCCGGTGGTCAGGTAGAACACCGAGCCGTACGGGCCGGACGAGAGCGAGATGCCCGCGTGCTTGACCAGCTCGACGTATTCGGTCACCTGACCGCCGATGAAGATCGCACCCATCACGAAGGTGATCGAGAACCAGGTGCGCAGCTTCTTCACGTCGCCGCGCTCGGCGGCGAAGACGCCCATCTGGCACGTGAGGGAGGAGAGCACGAGGATGATCGTGTTGCCGAGCGAGAACGGGACGTTCAGATGCTCGGTCTGGGAGTGCCAGTACTCGGCCCCCATCACCGATCGCAGGGTGAAGTACATCGCGAAGAGGGCCGCGAAGAACATCAGCTCGGAACTCAACCAGATGATGGTTCCGACGCTGGTGAGGTTCGGTCGGTTGACCGACGGGTGCGCGTGCCCGGTATCTACTGCAGTTGCTGTCGCCACGTCCGACATTATGTCGGTCGCTTATCCGCGCCTCACTTCGGGGGGTGCCAAATGGAGTGTCGGACCCCCGACCAGGTACCCCGTACGCCTCAACGGGCGTCACCCGCAAGGGTGGCCGCCGGGTAGGGGGACGGCGCCGCGGGCTCGCCCCTGGCGCGATCTTCCTTGGTACGAAGGCTCCTCCCGGCGTGTCTCCGGGCAGTAGGCTCTGCTCCGGCAGGGGATCCGGGCCGCGTGCCCGCCCCTGCAGCGCAGTGCGACTCACGTACAGCCCAGCGCCAGTTACGCCGGAGGAACGATGCCCCCGACCGCCTCGCAGGTCCCCGCGCTCCACGTGCTCGTCTACAGCGACGACGCCCACACCCGCGAGCAGGTCCGCCTCGCGGCCGGCCGCCGGCCCGCGGCCGATCTGCCGCCCGTCGAGTACGTGGAGTGCGCCACGCTGCCCGCGGTGCTCGCGGAGTTGGAGAAGGGCGGCATCGACGTCTGCGTGCTGGACGGCGAGGCGACGCCGGCCGGAGGCATGGGCGTGGCGCGGCAGTTGAAGGACGAGGTCTTCCAGGCGCCGCCGGTGCTGCTGCTGATCGGCCGCCCGCAGGATGCCTGGCTCGCCACCTGGAGCCGCGCGGAGGCGGCCGTCGCGCACCCGGTGGACCCGGTGGCGCTGGCCGACGCCCTGGCGGGGCTGCTCCGTACCCGCCTGGGCGCCGGCGTCGCGTAGCGCTCCGCTCCTCAGAGCTGCGGGCGCAGCCGGGAGGTGTCGCCGGGGGTGTGGCCCTCGCGCGATCCCGCGGTCAGGACGCTGCCCTCGCGCCATTCGTCCCAGGAGACGTTCCAGTCCCCGAAGCCGTTGCCGAAGGGGTCCATGTCCTCGCCGGAGCTGTTGACGACCTCGACGACGTCGCCGGGGCGGACGTTCTCGTAGAACCACTGGGCGTTGCCCATCGACATACCGGTGCAGCCGTGGCTGACGTTGGCGCTGCCCTGGGAGCCGACGGACCAGGGGGCGGCGTGCACGTACTCGCCGCTCCAGGTGACGCGGGTCGCCCAGTAGACGTCCATGTCGTAGTCCTCGGAGGTGCCGCCGACGCCGATGCTGGCGCCGGTCATCCGGACGTTCTGCTGCTGCTCCAGGATGACCTTCTTGCCGTTGCGGGTGTCGAAGCCGGGCTTGCCCGTGGTCACCGGGATCTCGTTGACGAGCTTGTCGTCGCGGTAGAAGCTCATCTGGTGGGTGGAGGCGTCCGTGATCGCGACGACCTTGGCGCCGATGTTCAGCTCCAGCGGCCGGGCGGCGCCGGCGTAGAGCCCCTCGCGCACCTTGATGCCCTCCAGGCTGCTCGTCAGCCGCACCTTGGAGTGGGCCGGCCAGTACTCCCGGGGCCGGTAGTGGAGTTGCTTGTCGTCGACCCAGTACCAGGCGCCCTCGACCTTGGGGGTGGAGCTGACGCGCAGACCGCGTTCGACGACGGCCCGCTGCCGGGGGTCCTTGACGGGCTGGTCCAGCTTCACCGTGAGGGGCTGCCCCACGCCGTAGGTGCCCTTCTCCGGGCCGAAACTCAGCTTCAGGGGCTTGGCCTTGCCCTGGTAGACGCCGGTGCGGAAGGAGAACGTCCGGCGCCCCTGGGCCTGCGAGGAGTCCTCGGTGGTGACCCGCACCGTGTAGCCGGCGTTGGCGGCCAGGGCGGTGGTGGAGCGCCAGCGGGTGCCGTCGTCGGTGAGTTCGCCGCGCAGGTAGCGCCCGCCCGCGTCGCGGGCGATGACGTCGGTGATCCGGCCGCCCTCGCCGGTGGCCTTCAACTCCAGCGGCTTGCCCGGGTCGATCTCCTTGGCCCCGTCGGCGGCCGCTCCGGTGAGGGCGACCTGGCGGGAGGCGTCATACGGCTTGGTGGACAGGGGATGCGAGGACTGCGAGCAGGCGGCGAGCCCCGCCGTGAGCGGAACCAGCAGCATCGCGCAGCTCAGCGCCGTGCGGCGTCGGGGGGTGTGACTCATAGAAGAAAACTATGTAAATCACATTAATGTCCGCCCTCCGAGTGACCCGAAAGGGGAGGCCCTCCACCCGGATGGGTGGAGGGCCTCCCCTTCTGCGCTACCCGACGGCGTGTCCCCTGGCCCTGCGGCCCGGGGGCGCCGGCGGTGGTCACTGGTTCTGATCGGCTCCGCGGTAGTACTCGAAGACCCAGCCGAAGACGCCCAGGAGGATGAACGGCAGGGCGAAGAAGACCAGCCACCAGCCGATCGCGATGCCCAGGAACGCGAGGGCGCCACCGAAGCCGAGCGCCAGCGGCTGCCAGGAGTGCGGGCTGAAGAAGCCCAGCTCACCCGCGTCGTCGGCGACGTCGGCGGCCTTGTTGTCCTGCGCTCCGGTGTCCACCCGGCGGGCGGTGAAGACCAGGTAGTACCCGATCATCAGCGCCAGCGCGAAGGCCATGAAGAGGGCGGTGGTACCCGCCGGCTCCTTGGACCAGACACCGTAGACGACGGCCACGAGCAGGATGAAGCCCGCGAGCCAGTTGAACATGTGCCCCTGGATCTTCACTTGCCGGCCTCCTTTCCACCGGAGAGGGCGGCGGCACCGTGGCCGCCGTCACCCTCGAGCATGTCGCGGGAGAGCTCCGGGTGGTGCAGGTCGAACGCCGGCGATTCGGAGCGGATACGCGGCAGGGTGAGGAAGTTGTGCCGCGGCGGCGGGCAGGAGGTCGCCCACTCCAGCGAGCGGCCGTAGCCCCACGGGTCGTCGACGTCGACCTTCTTGCCGTACTTGGCGGTCTTCCAGACGTTGTACACGAACGGCAGCATCGAGGCGCCCAGTACGAACGAGCTGATCGTGGAGAAGGTGTTCAGCGCGGTGAAGCCGTCGGCCGCCAGGTAGTCGGCGTATCGCCGCGGCATGCCCTCGGCGCCCAGCCAGTGCTGGACGAGGAACGTGCCGTGGAAGCCGCAGAACAGCAGCCAGAAGGTGATCTGGCCGAGGCGCTCGTCGAGCATCTTGCCGGTGAACTTCGGCCACCAGAAGTGGAAGCCGGCGAACATCGCGAAGACGACCGTGCCGAAGACGACGTAGTGGAAGTGCGCCACCACGAAGTACGAGTCGGAGACGCTGAAGTCCAGCGGCGGCGAGGCCAGGATGACGCCGGTCAGGCCACCGAAGACGAAGGTGACCAGGAAGCCGATCGTCCAGAGCATCGGCGTCTCGAAGGACAGCGAGCCCTTCCACATGGTGCCGATCCAGTTGAAGAACTTCACCCCTGTCGGCACCGCGATCAGCAGTGTCATGAAGGAGAAGAACGGCAGCAGGACCGCGCCGGTGACGTACATGTGGTGCGCCCACACCGTCACCGAGAGGCCGGCGATCGCGATGGTCGCGCCCACCAGGCCGATGTAGCCGAACATCGGCTTGCGGGAGAAGACCGGGATGATCTCCGAGACGATGCCGAAGAACGGCAGCGCGATGATGTACACCTCGGGGTGGCCGAAGAACCAGAACAGGTGCTGCCAGAGCAGCGCCCCGCCGTTGGCCGGATCGAAGATGTGCGCCCCGAACTTGCGGTCGGCCTCCAACGCGAAGAGCGCGGCGGCCAGCACCGGGAAGGCCAGCAGCACCAGCACACCGGTCAGCAGCACGTTCCAGCAGAAGATCGGCATCCGGAACATCGTCATGCCGGGGGCGCGCATGCAGATGATCGTGGTGATGAAGTTGACCGAGCCGAGGATCGTACCGAAGCCCGACAGCGCCAGACCCATGATCCACATGTCGGCGCCCATGCCCGGCGAGCGGATCGCGTCCGACAGCGGGGTGTAGGCGAACCAGCCGAAGTCGGCCGCGCCCTGCGGGGTGATGAAGCCGGCCACCGCGATGGTCGAGCCGAAGAGGTAGAGCCAGTAGGCGAACATGTTCAGCCGCGGGAACGCCACGTCGGGCGCGCCGATCTGCAGCGGCATGATCCAGTTCGCGAAGCCGGCGAAGAGGGGCGTCGCGAACATCAGCAGCATGATCGTGCCGTGCATCGTGAACGCCTGGTTGAACTGCTCGTTCGACATGATCTGCATGCCGGGACGGGCCAGCTCGGCGCGCATGAAGAGCGCCAGCACACCGCCGATGATGAAGAAGACGAACGAGGTGATCAGGTACATCGTCCCGATCGTCTTGTGGTCGGTGGTCGTCAGCCACTTCACCACGATGCTGCCGGGACTCTTGGGGCGCACGGGCAGCTCGTTCTCGTACGAGTCGTCAGCCGCGGCGGCACCCTGGGATTCGTTGAGGATGCTCATGACTTCTTGGGCTCCACGTTCCTGGCGTTCTCCGTCTGGGCGATGCCCGCGGGGATGTAACCGGTCTGCCCCTTGTCGGCCAGCTCCTTCAGGTGCGCACGGTAGCGCTCCGGGGAGACGATCTTCACGTTGAAGAGCATCCGGGAGTGGTCGACGCCGCACAGCTCGGCGCACTTGCCGAAGTAGGTGCCCTCCTTGGTGGGGACGACCTCGAAGTAGTTGGTGTGGCCGGGGATGACGTCCTGCTTCATCAGGAACGGCACGACCCAGAAGGAGTGGATGACGTCGCGCGAGGTGAGCACGAAGCGGACCCGCTCGCCCTTCGGCAGCCACAGGGTCGGGCCCGGGTTGCCGGTCTCCGGGTTCTTGTCACCGGGGATGCCGTAGTCGTAGACGCCGCCCGTGCCGGTGCGGGGAATCGCGTCCAGCTGCTTCTGCGGAAGCTGCGCGATCTCCTTCGGCGGGTTCTTCGGGTCCACGTCGCTCAGGTAGTTGAAGCCCCAGCTCCACTGGTAGCCCACCACGTTGATGACGTGCGGCGGCTTCTTGACCGTCTCCAGCAGCCTGCTCTCGTCGCGGGCGGTGAAGTAGAAGAACACCGAGACGACGATGAGGGGGACCACCGTGTACAGCGCCTCGATGGGCATGTTGTACCGGGTCTGGGCGGGGACCTCCACCTTGGTGCGGCCCCGGCGGTGGAAGACCATGCTCCACACGATCAGGCCCCAGACCAGCACGCCGGTCGCGAGCGCGGCCGCCCACGAGCCCTGCCACAGGGAGAGGATCGTGGGCGCCTCCTCCGTGACCGGCGTGGGCAGGCCGAGTCGGGGGAAGTCCTCCCAGGTGTATGAGCAACCGGTCGCGGTTGCGAGGACCAGGCCCGCAGCCAGCGCCTGCGGCAGCCTCCGCCGCACGGTGCGCCGCGAGGAGCGGTCGGAGCCGTTGGGACTCACGTAGCGCCTTCCCGAGAGTCGCGGCCCGCGTCGCGCCCTTCGTCTCCGGGGGGCTCGCGCGGGCAGGGGTATGGATGTTTACGCGGACCAAACCCTACTGGACGGCATTTGGTGCCGCTCGGGGAGGGTGGCTTGACGCGGCCCCACGCCGCCGAAGGGGTGAAACACCAGGTGCGGGCGGGCGCTAGCGTGGTCGTGTGAGCTATTTCGACGCCGCTTCCTCCGTCCCCCTGCACCCCGTCGCCACGCAGGCGTTGCACGCCGCGCTGGACGAGGGGTGGGCCGATCCGGCGCGCGTCTACCGCGAGGGGCGGCGGGCCCGGCTGCTGCTGGACGCCGCGCGCGAGGCCGCCGCCGAGGCGGTGGGCTGCCGGCCGGACGAGTTGAGCTTCACCTCGTCGGGGACTGCCGCGCTGCACCGGGGTGTTGCCGGGGCGCTGGCCGGCCGGCGGCGCGCGGGGCGCGGGCTGGTCGTCTCGGCGGTGGAGCACTCGGCGGTGCTGCACGCCGCCGCCGCGCACGAGGCGGCGGGCGGCACGGTCACCGAGGTGGGCGTGGACCGGCTGGGGCGCGTCTCCCCCGCCGCCTACGCCCAAGTACTGGGTGCGGACACCGCGTTGGCGGTACTGCAGTCCGCCAACCACGAGGTGGGGACGCTGCAGCCGGTGGCGGAGGTGGCCGACCTGTGCGCCGATCGGGGGGTGCCGCTGCTGGTGGACGCCGCCCAGTCGCTGGCGTGGGGGCCGGCCGCTCTGGACGCGGGGGCGCGCTGGTCGCTGCTCGCGGGCAGCGCGCACAAGTGGGGCGGTCCGGCGGGGGTGGGGCTGCTGGCCGTACGCAAGGGGGTGCGGTTCGCGGCCCCGGGTCCGGCGGACGAGCGGGAGTCGGGGCGCGCGCCCGGCTTCGAGAACATCCCGGCGATCGTCGCCGCGGCGGCCTCACTGCGGGCGGTACGGGCCCAGGCGGCGGCGGAGGGGGCGCGGCTGCGCACGCTGGTCGACCGGATCCGTACCGAGGTCCCCCGGCTGGTCCCCGACGCGGAGGTGGTGGGCGATCCGGAGCACCGGCTGCCGCACCTGGTGACGTTCTCCTGCCTGTACGTCGACGGCGAGGCGCTGCTGCACGGACTGGACCGCGCGGGCTTCTCCGTCTCCTCCGGCTCCTCGTGCACCTCCTCCACCCTGATGCCCAGTCACGTGCTGCGGGCGATGGGCGTGCTCTCGGAGGGGAACGTGCGGGTGTCGCTGCCGCCGGGCACGCCCGGTGCGGACGTGGAGCGCTTCCTGGCGGTGCTGCCGGGGGTGGTCGCGGAGGTACGGGCCCAACTGGGCGCCCCGGGCGGGGAGTCGGCCCCGGCCCCCGCGGCCCGTGCAGCTCCGGAGGGACCGGCGGTCGTGATCGACGCACTGGGCAGGCGCTGCCCCGTCCCGGTGATCGAGCTGGCGAAGGCCCTCGGCGGTGTCCCCGTGGGCGCCACGCTCAGCGTCCTGTCGGACGACGAGGCGGCGAAGCTGGACATCCCGGCGTGGTGCGGGATGCGGGGCCAGGAGTACGTGGGCGCGCAGCCGTCCGCGAAGGGCGGGACGGCGTTCACGGTGCGGCGGCTGAGCTGAGCGCGGACGGGCCAGGAGGGTGGGGCGGCGCGGCCGTCATTCCGGCCGCCCCATCCCTCCTGGCCCGTCCGGCGCTTGAGGGCTTCGGGCGAAGCCCGAATCGCGCCGCAGGCGCCACGGCAACCGGCGTCAGCCGAGGTGCTCCTGGACCTCCGCCGCCGCCTCGACGCCGTACGCCTTCGAGAACCGCTCCATGAAGTGCGCCCGCCGCAGCTCGTACTCCTGCGTGCCCACGGTCTCGATGACCAGCGTCGCGACCATGCAGCCGACCTGCGCCGCCCGCTCCGGGCCGACGCCCCAGCCGAGCCCGGCCAGGAACCCGGCCCGGAAGCCGTCGCCCGCGCCGGTGGGGTCGACGACCTCGGTCTCCTCCGGGCAGGCCACCTCGACGGTCGGCGCGCCGACCGACTCGATGCGCACGCCGTGCTTGCCGAGGGTGGTGATCCGCGTGCCGACCTTGGCGAGGATCTCCTCGTGCGACCATCCGGACTTGGACTCGATGAGCCCCTTCTCGTACTCGTTGGAGAAGAGGTACGCCGCGCCGTCCAGCAGCTCGCGGATGCGCTCGCCGTCCATCCACGCGATCTGCTGCGAGAAGTCGGCGGCGAAGGGGATGCCGCGCGCGCGGCACTCCTCGGTGTGGCGGAGCATCGCCTCGGGGTCGTCCGCGCCGATCAGCACCAGGTCCAGGCCGCCGACGCGGTCCGCGACGGTCTTCAGCTCGATGTGCCGGGCCTCGGCCATGGCTCCGGTGTAGAAGGAGCCGATCTGGTTGTGGTCGGCGTCGGTGGTGACGACGAAGCGGGCCGTGTGCAGCATCTCGGAGATGCGCACCGAGTGGGTGTCGACGCCGTGGCGCTCCAGCCAGGCGCGGTACTCCTCGAAGTCGAAGCCCGCCGAGCCCACCAGCACCGGCGCGGCGCCGAGCTGGCCCATGCCGAAGGAGATGTTCGGACCGACCCCGCCGCGCCGGATGTCCAGCTTGTCGACGAGAAAGGAGAGGGACACCGTGTGCAACTGGTCTGCTACCAGTTGGTCGGCGAAACGCCCCGGGAAGGTCATCAGATGGTCGGTCGCGATGGAGCCGCACACAGCAATACGCACGGACGGAAGCCTACCGCCTGGTAAGGGTTCCACCGCAAGGCCGGGGTGCGTACCGTCGGATCTATGACAAAGCACCCGCATCCGCATCGCCCCGTCGCCACCCCCCTGGAGCTGGACGGAGGGCTGGCCGAGCTGCGCGGCGACTGCGCGCGGATGGCGCCGCACTGGACGGCGCCGGTCGCGGGCGGCGGGGAGGCTTCCCCGGAGCCCGCGCGGATCGGCGGGCTCGCGCGGATCACCGTGCCGGCCGCCTCGGCGGAGCTGCTGAAGGGGACGGCGGAGTACGGGGACTGACCCCGGCTGGAACCATCGCGGGCCGCTCCCCGTCCCATCGGCGGATCCGATGGGACGGGGAGCGGCCGATATGAACGAGAAGTCCTCTGAGTCAGGGCCGGGCGCGCGCAGGGCGCGGCGCCGGCTGCCGCTGACGGCTGCCGCCGTCGGGCTGGGGGCGCTGCTCGCGGGCGGGGACGTGCCGTACGTGGCGGCGCGCACGGGCGGGGGTTCGGCGCCGGCCGCGGACCCCTCGGACGGCGGGCGGCCGCCGATGCTCCGGCTCGACCCGTGGGCGGGGGTGTCCCCGGGGACGGGTGCGCCACTGGAGGCGGCGGGGCGGCTGCCGGCGGGCGGGCCGTCGTCGGCGCGGGTGTACGAGGCGGTCGGCGCGGTGTCGTCCCGGTCGGTCGCCCGGCTGGGCGGGGCGCTCGGACTGCGGGGCGAGCCCCGGCACGTCGACGGCGGGTGGCTGCTGGGCCGGGAGCGGGGGGCACTGCTGCGGGTGGAGGCGGCGGGGGCCTGGACGTTCACGCGCTACGCCCCCGACGCGGCCGTCCCCTGCGTCCCCGGGGAGGCGTGTCCGCTGCCTCCCGGCGACGGCACCGGCTGCTCGGAGACGGTGTGCGTGGACGGGTTGCCGCCGGTCTCCGGGCGGCGGGCGCGGGACGTGGCGTGGTCCGTACTGCGGGCGCAGGGGACGGGCGGGGCGAAGGTCGACGCCGGGCGGACGTACGGCTCGCTGCGGGAGGTGGCCGCCGATCCGGTGGTCGGGGGGCTGCCGACGGCGGGGTGGCGGACGCTGGTGCGGGTGGACCACGACGGGCGGGTGACCTGGGCCTCGGGGCAGCTCGCGCGGGCGGTCGCCGGGCGGTCGTATCCGGTGATGGGGGCGGCGCAGACACTGCGGGCGCTGAACGGGCCGGCGGGCGGCGTGCGGCCCGCCCTCCCGAAGCCGCCGGACTGCGCCACCGCGGTTCCGTACGGGAGCGAGGGGCCGCCCGGGGTGCTCGGTGAGGACGGCGGGGTCGGGGAGGTGCAGCCGTGCGCGCCGAAGGAGTGGCGCGCGCCCGGGGTGCGGGGGGCGGAGTTCGTGCTGGCGGCCGGGCGCGACGCGGGGCGTCCGGTGCTGGTGCCGTCCTGGCTTTTCGAGGTCTGGCCGGGCGAGGTGCTGGCGTATCCGGCGGTGGAGTCGCGGTACGTGGTGTGGGAGCCGGCGGCCGGGAAGCCGTCCGCGTCGGCATCACCGTCCCCGTCCGCGTCCGCGCCGCCGTCCGGTGGCGCGCGGCTGCCCGTGGCGGCGGCCTCCTACACCGCGGCCGGCTCGGAGTTGACGGTGGCCTTCTGGGGCGGGGTCTGCAGTACGTACACCGTGTCCGTCGCGGAGGCGGGCACCTCGGTGCGGGTCTCGGTGACCGGCGTGGAGGAGCTCGGACCGGGGCAGGCGTGCATCGAACTGGCGAAGGAGTTCCGCCGGACGGTGCGGCTGGAGCGGCCGCTGGGGAGCCGTACGGTGGTCGACGCGTCCTCGGGCGCGCGGGTGCCGCGGGCGTGAGGGACATGCCGAACGCCCCGGAGGACCAGGCCCTCC
The DNA here is from genome assembly GCF_042663125.1 of Streptomyces polyrhachis. Taxonomy (NCBI): domain Bacteria; kingdom Bacillati; phylum Actinomycetota; class Actinomycetes; order Kitasatosporales; family Streptomycetaceae; genus Streptomyces; species Streptomyces polyrhachis. The sequence goes on from NZ_JBHSZO010000001.1 coordinate 238,673, forward strand.
GGGGCGTTCGGCGATGACGTGCCGCGGGCGCCGGGCGCCCGAGGGGGTCAGCTGAAGGAATCGCCGCAGGCGCAGGAGCCCGTGGCGTTGGGGTTGTCGATGGTGAAGCCCTGCTTCTCGATGGTGTCGACGAAGTCGATCGAGGCGCCGGTCAGGTACGGGGCGCTCATCCGGTCGGTCACGACCTTCACGCCGTCGAAGTCCTTGACGACGTCGCCGTCGAGGGAGCGCTCGTCGAAGAAGAGCTGGTAGCGCAGGCCGGAGCAGCCTCCGGGCTGGACGGCGACGCGCAGCGCCAGGTCCTCGCGGCCCTCCTGCTCGAGCAGGCTCTTGACCTTCGCCGCCGCGGCGTCGGACAGGAGGATGCCGTCGGTGGTCGTGGTGTCGTCCTGAACGGTCATTCGCGTGTCTCCCGGGTTGCATGGACTGCTGCCGGTGTGGTTCAACCGGCGAGCCCTTGGATTCATTCCCATGCTCCCATACGTGCCGCGCGGGTGCGTGGGGCGTCCGGGCCGGCCGGCGGTCCCGGGCCGGGATGGGGTTTGCGTCACAGTGACGCTTCGCGGTGTCGTCGATGTGACGCGAAGCGGCTATGATAGATAGCGTCATAATGACGAAAAAGCTGTGCCCGAACAGAAAGGGTTGGTGCCGTGACCACCGCCCATGAGCTTGACGTGACGCCCACTCCGCTCGCCCTCCTGCTGCTCGGCCGCGAGGCCGACCCGGCGAGCGAGCGCGGCGTGGACTGCCCCGGCGACCTCCCCTCCCCTTCCGACCCGGACCTGGTGGCCCGGGCCCGCGCGGCCAAGGAGAGGCTCGGCTCGAAGGTCTTCGTCCTCGGCCACCACTACCAGCGCGACGAGGTCATCGAGTTCGCCGACGTGACGGGCGACTCCTTCAAGCTGGCGCAGCAGGCCGCCGCCCGGCCGGACGCCGAGTACATCGTCTTCTGCGGCGTGCACTTCATGGCGGAGTCCGCCGACATCCTCACCAACGACGCCCAGCAGGTCGTCCTGCCGGACCTGGCCGCCGGCTGCTCGATGGCCGACATGGCCACCGCCGAGCAGGTCGCCGAGTGCTGGGACGTGCTCACCGAGGCGGGCATAGCCGACGTCACCGTGCCGGTGTCGTACATGAACTCCTCCGCCGACATCAAGGCGTTCACGGGCAAGCACGGCGGCACCGTCTGCACCTCCTCCAACGCCCAGCGGGCGCTGGACTGGGCCTTCGAGCAGGGGGAGAAGGTGCTCTTCCTGCCCGACCAGCACCTCGGGCGCAACACCGCCGTCCGCGAGATGGGGATGTCGCTGGAGGACTGCGTCGTCTACAACCCGCACAAGCCGAACGGCGGCCTCACCGTCGAGGAGCTGCGCGCGGCGCGGATGATCCTGTGGCGCGGGCACTGCTCGGTGCACGGGCGCTTCTCGCTGCAGTCCGTCGAGGAGGTACGCGAGCGCGTGCCCGGCGTGAACGTACTGGTGCACCCCGAGTGCCGGCACGAGGTCGTCAAGGCGGCCGACCACGTGGGCTCCACCGAGTACATCATCAAGGCCCTAGAGGCCGCGCCGGCCGGCTCGAAGTGGGCGATCGGCACCGAGCTGAACCTGGTCCGCCGGCTGGCAAGGCAGCACCCGGACAAGGAGGTCGTCTTCCTCGACCGCACGGTCTGCTTCTGCTCGACCATGAACCGCATCGACCTGCCGCACCTGGTCTGGACGCTGGAGTCGCTGGCCGAGGGCAAGGTCGTCAACCGGATCGAGGTCGACAAGGAGACCTCGGACTTCGCGCAGCTCGCACTGGAGCGGATGCTCGCGCTGCCGTAGGCCCCTCTTCCGACGGCCCCCCGTCCCGGTGTTGGATGGGGGGCGTGATCTTGCGCCCGCTCCGCGACAGCCGGGACGACGCCGAGGCCGTCATCGCGGTCACGGCCGCCTGCTCCGACGATCCGCCGGCCGACTGGCCCCCGGTCAGGGCCGTCCGGCACCTCAGCCGCGCCCGCCACTTCGCCCGTACCGACCCGGGCGGCTGCTGGCTCGCGCTGGACGCCTCGGGGCAGCCGGTCGGGGCCGCCGTCTCCTCCGCCCGGGAGGGGACGTGGGGGCTGCCGTTCCTCGGCGTGGTGCCCGAGGCGCGGGGCAGCGGGGTCGGCACGGCGCTGCTGCGCCGCACGCTGGAGTACGGGCGCGGCTGCCTGCGCGGCATCGTCGTGTCCCCGGAGCATCCGGCGGCCGTACGCGCGTACCGGGCGGCGGGCTTCACCCTGCACCCGGCGATGGAGCTGTCCGGCACGGTGGACGCGGCCCGGCTCGCGGCGGTGGACGGGCCCGTCGTCGAGGGCGGGCCCAAGCACCGGGACCTGCTGGACTCGGTGGACCGGGCGCGGCGCGGGGGCGCGCACGGGCCCGACCACGAGGAACTGCTGCGGCACTACCGGCTGGTGGTGGCCGACGACCTCGCGGGCAGCGGCTACTGCTATCTCGGCGAGGACCGGGTGGAGTGCCTGGCCGCCACCTCGCGCCGGATCGCGACCCGGCTGCTCACCGCGGCGCTGCTCAGCTTCGAGCCGGGGACGCGGGTCGGCGTCGCGGACCTCACCGCCGAGCAGGAGTGGGCGGTGGACGTGGGCCTGGCGGCGGGCCTGACCGTGGCACCGCACGGCTTCGTCTGCCTGCGCGGCATGCGACCGCCGATGCCGTGGGTTCCTTCCCAGGGCTTTCTGTGACGCCCGGCCAGTGATCCGGGGCAGCTTCCCGTACCCCTCCCCCATGCGACGAGCCTGCCGGCAAAGCCGCTGAACGCGGTTCCGCCGGCAGGCTCGCTGCTTCTGTTTCTGCGCGGGCTCCGGTCAGACCTTCGCCGGCTCCTGCTCCGCCGCCGGGGCCGGGAGCGCCGCCGACGCGGCGCGCTTGGCCGCGCGCCTGGTACGGCGGCGTTCCTTGCCCAGCTCCACCATCGCGTAGAGCGTGGGGACCAGCAGCAGGGTCAGCAGCGTGGAGGAGACCAGGCCGCCGATGACCACGACCGCCAGCGGCTGCGAGATGAAGCCGCCGTCGCCCGTGACGGCCAGGGCCATCGGGGTCAGGGCGCAGATCGTGGCCAGGGCCGTCATCAGGATCGGGCGCAGCCGGTGGCGGCCGCCCTCGATGACCGCCTCGACCACGCCGTAGCCCTGCTCGCGGTACTGGTTGATCAGGTCGATCAGCACGATCGCGTTGGTCACCACGATGCCGATCAGCATCAGCATGCCGATCAGCGCCGGGACGCCCAGCGGCGTACCGGTGGCGACCAGCAGGCCGATCGCGCCGGTCGCCGCGAACGGGATCGAGACCAGCAGGATCAACGGCTGGATCAGCGAGCGGAAGGTCGCCACCAGCAGCATGAAGACGATCGCGATGGCCGCGAGCATCGCCAGGCCGAGGGAGGCGAAGGCCTCCTCCTGGTCCGAGGAGAGGCCGCCGACGGCGATGGTGACGCCCTCGGGGAGGTCCTTCTCGATTTCCTTGACCTTGGTCTGCAGCTCCGCGCCGACCGCGCCGGTGTTGTCCCCGACCGGCTTGGCCGAGACGGTCGCGGCGCGGGCGCCGTCGATACGGGTCTTCTGCACCGGGCCGGGGACGGTCTCGACCGTGGCGATCTTCTCGACCTTCACCGGGCCGGCCGGCGTGGTCAGCGTCAGCGCCTTCAGCTCCGCCTCGGTACGCGCCGGCTCGGCGGACTTCACCAGCACGTCCAGCGTGGAGTCGTCGATCGTCGCCTCGCCGGACTTCGAGCCGCGCACGGCCTGGGTGACCGCCTGGCCGAGGCTCAGGCCCGTGAAGCCGTAGCGCGCGGCCTCCGGCTTGGCCGTGACCGTCACGCGCGGGATGCTCTGCGCCAGGTCGGAGGTGACGTCGGTGACGTCGTCCAGCTCGGCGATCTCCGTGCGCACCTGCTCGGCTGCGGCGCGCAGCTTCGCGTCGTCGGCGGACTTCACCACGACCTTCAGGTCCTGGCTGGCGAAGCCGTCGCCCGCGGCGACCGTCGCCTCGCCGATACCCTCGCCCAGCTCCTCCAGGCCCGCCCGCAGCCCGTCCACGACCTGCGCGGAGTCCGCGTCGTCGGCCAGCTTCAGCTGGAAGGACGCCTGGTTGGCGCCCGTACCGCCGCCGAAGGCCGCCATCCAGCCGGAGGAGCCGATGGTGACCTGGTAGTCCTCGACGCCCTTGGTGCGGCCCACCAGCTCCTCGATCCGCTTGGCGGCGTCGTCGGCCGCCTGCAGGCTGGTGCCCGGCGCCAGCTTCTGGCTGATGCTCAGCACCTCCTGGTCGCCCTGGTCGAAGAAGTTGGTCTTCAGCATCGGCGCCAGGCCGAAGGTGCCGACCAGCACGGCGAAGGCGATCAGCACGCTGGTCAGCCGGCGGCGGGTGGCGAAGCGCAGCACGGGGACGTAGAGCCGCTGCAGCAGGCCGCGCGACTCCTTCTCCTCTGCCTTCGCCCGGATGTCCTCCAGGGTCTCGCCGGCGGCGGCCTTCGGCGTGCTCATGAACCAGTACGACAGCACGGGCACGACCGTCAGCGACACCAGCAGCGAGGCGAGCAGCGCCACCGTCACGGTGAGGGAGAACGGGCCGAAGAACGCGCCGATCATGCCGCCGACGACACCGATCGGCAGGAACACCGCGACCGTGGTGAGCGTCGAGGCGGTGATCGCGCCGGAGACCTCGCGCACGGCCGTGACGATGGCCTGGGTGCGCTCGGTGCCGTACGCCAGGTGCCGCTTGATGTTCTCAAGCACCACGATCGAGTCGTCCACGACCCGGCCGATGGCGATGGTCAGGGCGCCCAGGGTGAGCATGTTGAGCGACATGTCGCGGGTCCACAGCACGACCAGCGTCAGGACGACCGAGAGCGGGATGGAGACCGCGGTGACGAGCGTCGAACGCAGGCTGACCAGGAAGACCAGGATGACGACCACGGCCATCACCAGGCCGAGCAGGCCCTCGGTGGAGAGCGCCTCGATGGCCTTGGAGACCTGCGGGCCCTGGTCGGAGACGACCGTCAGCTCCGCGCCGGCGCCCAGGTCCTTCGCCAGCTCCGGCAGCTTGTCCTTGACCGCGTCGGAGATGGCGACGGCGCTGCCGTCCTGGCCCATCGTGACGACGATGCCAAGGCTGTCGCGGCCGTTGGTACGGGTCACGGAGACGATGTCACCCGGCTGCTCGGAGACCTCCGCCACGTCGCCCAGGCGCACCGGCTTGCCCTTGCCGGTGGGCGAGGCGAGGCGCAGGTCCTGGATCTGCGCCAGCGAGGTGTAGCCGCCGCCGGTCTGGACGGTCTTGCTGGTGCCGCCGTCGGTGAAGGCGCCGGCCGGCAGCGAGACGCCGCCCGCCTGGAGCGCCTGGCCGACCAGTGCGCCGTTGAGGCCGGCCTTCGCCAGCTTGGCGTCGTCGACCGTGACGGCCACGACGCGCTCGCGCACGCCGTCGACGGCGACCTGGCCGACGCCGTCGATGTCCTTCAGGGCCGGGACGACGTAGGTGTCGAGCTTCTCCGCCAGGGTCTTGTTGTCGGCGCCCGGCGCGGAGGCGGCCAGCACCACGGCCGGCATGTCGTCGGTGGAGCCGGCGACGACCTGCGGGTCCACGTCCTCCGGCAGACCGGGGCGGGCGCGGTTGACGGCCTGCTGGATGTCGGCGGTCAGCCGGTCCACGTCGCTGCCGTAGTCGAACTGCGCCATGAGCACGGCGGAGCCCTCGGAGGCGGTGGCGGTCAGGCCGGTGATGCCGTCGACGCCCTGGATGCCGTCCTCGAGCGGCTCGACGACCTGCTTCTCCACCGCGTCCGGCGAGGCGCCGTGGTAGGGCGCCAGGATCGAGACGACCGGGAGGTCGACGGGCGGGAGCAGGGTCTGCTTCAGCTGGGGGATCGCGATCGCGCCGAAGGCGATGGCCACGATGGCCATCAGCGCGACGAGCGTGCGCTGCTTGAGGCTGATACGGGACAGCCAGGACATGGTCTGTGGGTGTCTCTTCCTTGCGGGGGCGGGCGGAGGCCGCGGACAGAGTCTTTACGCGGCCCCTACACCCTTGCGCACGTCCGGGGCGCGGACGTCAGCCCCCGGGAGGGGCCTGGCGGGCGTGGCATACCGCGAACGCAGTACGCCGCTTCCGCCCTCGGCAGGAGCGCGCGGCGCGGCGGCTATCCGCCGGGGCGGACCAGTCCCGTCTCGTAGGCGATCACCACGAGCTGGGCGCGGTCACGGGCGCCGAGTTTCGTCATCGCGCGGTTCACGTGCGTCTTCACCGTGAGCGGTGAGACCTCCAGCAGTTCGGCTATCTCGTCGTTGGAGAGGCCGCCGCCCACCCAGGCCAGCACCTCGCGCTCGCGGCCGGTCAGTGCTGCGAGGCGCTGCGCGTGGGCTGCGGGGTCCGTGTCGCCCCGAGCCAGGAACCGGGTGATCAGGCCCCTCGTCGCGATCGGCGAGAGCACCGCCTCCCCGTGTGCGGCGAGGCGGACGGCCTGCAGCAGCTCCGCCGGCTCGGCGCCCTTGCCCAGGAAGCCGCAGGCACCCGCGCGCAGCGCCTCCACCACGTACTCCTCGACCTCGAAGGTCGTCAGGATCACCACCCTTACCTGGGCGAGCGCGGGGTCGCGGGTGATCCGGCGGGTGGCGGTCAGGCCGTCCACACCGGGCATCCGGATGTCCATCAGGACGACGTCCGCGCCCTCCTCGCGCACCAGCTTCACCGCCTCCTCGCCGTCGGAGGCCTCCCCCACCACCTCCAGGTCCGGCTCGGATTCCAGCAGCACCCTGAAGGCGCTGCGCAGCAGTGCGTGGTCGTCGGCCAGCACGACCCGGATCACGCGGTCGCCCCGTCGCCGCGCGGCGGTCCCTCGCAGCGGACCTGCAGCGGCAGCCGCACCTGCACCTCGTACCCCGCGGCGCCGTCTGCCCGCGCTCCCGCCCGGCAGCTGCCGCCCAGCGCCGCCGTGCGCTCGCGCATGCCTATCAGCCCGTGGCCGCCCGCCTCCGCCTCCGCCCCGTCCGGCCCGCGGCCGTCGTCGCGCACGGTGACCTCCAGGGCGCCGTCGCGCTTGAGGACCCGCGCCTCGACCCGCACGTCGGGGCCGGCGTGCTTGTGCGCGTTGGTCAGCGCCTCCTGCAGCACCCGGTACGCCGTGAGGTCGACCGCTCTGGGCAGCGCGCCGTCCACGCTGACCTCGACCGCGACCGGGACCCCGGCGCGTTCGAAGCCGTCGAGGAGCTGGTCCAGCACGCCCAGTCCCGGCGCCGGCTCCTTGGGTGCCTCGGGGTCGCCGGACTGGCGCAGCAGGCCCACCGTCGCGCGCAGCTCCTCCAGCGCGGCCCGGCTGGCCTCGCGGACATGCGACAGGGCCTCCTTCGCCTGGTCGGGGCGGGCGTCCATGACATGCGAGGCGACGCCCGCCTGGACGTTGACCAGGGCGATGTGGTGGGCCACCACGTCGTGCAGCTCGCGGGCGATGCGCATGCGCTCCTCGGTGACCCGGCGGCGGGCCTCCTGCTCGCGGGTCGCCTCGGCCCGCTCGGCCCGCTCCTTGATCGCCTCGACGTAGGCGCGCCGGCTGCGCACCGCGTCGCCGATACCGGCCGCCATGCCGCCCCAGGCGAAGACGCCCAGATTCTCGTCGGCGTACCAGGGCCGCTCGCCGAAGAGCATCATCGCCCCGGTGAGGACGCCGACCGTGACCACCGCCAGCCGCCAGGTGGTGTGCCGGTCGGTGCGCGCCGCGACGGTGTAGAGCGCCACGACGGCGCTCAGCGCGATCGGCGCGCGCGGATCCCCCGAGGCCAGCGCCACATGGCCGACGGTCAGCGCGCCGGTCAGCACCAGCACCGTGCGCGGCGCGCGCCGGCGCCAGACCAGCGCGGCGCTGGCGGCCACCGCGACGGCGGCCTCCAGCGCGAAGGGGTCGACCGGCGGCGGCGAGTCGGGACGCCCCGAGGGGTGCACCGCGCCCAGGACGATCAGCCCCAGGACCACGGCCGCGACCAGCGCGTCCAGGGCGTAGGGACGGACGCGGAACCAGCGGCGGACAACGCCGGGAAGAGCACTCACCGATACCTCCCCCAGACTCTGCGCCCACGCTCACGGACCCGCACGCGGCAGCGCGCGGCCCCGGCCGGGCGGCCGACAACCGATGAACAAATCGTACGGTCCCGGTCCGCCCGGGCCGGGCGGCCTGTGGACAACCCGGGCCGGCCCCGTACCAAGCCCCGTACCCGGACCCCGCACACACCGCACGCCCCGGTCCGCGAAGCCGGGGACCGGGGCGTGCGCGACCGCGGCTCAGCCCGGGATCAGGCCATCCCCGCCGAGCAGCGCGCGGACCTCCTCCAGCGTCGCCTCCGCAGCCGGAAGGATCAGCTCCGAGGGCTCCAGCGCCTCGTCCGGCAGCGGGGTGCCCAGCTCGCGCACCTTCGCCAGCAGTTCGGCGAGGGTGCGGCGGAAGCCCGGCCCGTCGCCGTTCTCCATCTCCCGCAGCAGCTCGTCGTCCAGCTTGTCCAGCTCGACCAGCCGGCTGTCCGCCAGCCGCAGCTGCCCTTCCCCCATGATCCGTACGATCACGACGGCCTCCCATGGCCCGTAGTGCTACCGCTGTCCGGCCCTGTCCGCGCCGCGTCCCGCACAGCCCGTACGGAAACGCGCCCGCGCCTACTTCTCGAAGCGCGGCACGTCCTGCTGCCTGGCGCCGCTCTCGATGGACGGCTGCGGGGTGCTGCCGCCCGTCAGCTCCGCCTTCATACGCTGCAGCTCCAGTTCGACGTCCGCACCTCCGGAGAGCCGGTCGAGCTCCGCGGTGAGGTCGTCCTTCGCCATTCCGGTCGGGTCGTCGAGCGCCCCGGAGGCCATCAGCTCGTCGATCGCGCCGGCCCGCGCCTGCAGCTGCGCGGTGCGGTCCTCGGCCCGCTGGATCGCCAGGCCCACATCGCCCATCTCCTCCGAGATCCCGGAGAACGCCTCCCCGATGCGCGTCTGCGCCTGGGCGGCGGTGTAGGTGGCCTTGATGGTCTCCTTCTTCGTACGGAAGGCGTCCACCTTGGCCTGCAGGCGCTGCGCCGCCAGCGTCAGCTTCTCCTCCTCGCCCTGCAGCGTCTGGTGCTGCACCTCGAGGTCGGCGACCTGCTGCTGCAGGGCGCCCTTGCGGGAGAGCGCCTCGCGGGCCAGGTCCTCCCGGCCCAGGGCGAGGGCCTTGCGGGCCTGGTCGTCGTACTTGCCGCCGTCCGACTGCAGCTTGTTCAGCTGCAGCTCCAGGCGCTTGCGGGAGGTCGCCACGTCGGCGACGCCGCGGCGCACCTTCTGCAGCAGCTCCAGTTGCTTCTGGTACGAGTAGTCGAGGGTCTCGCGCGGATCCTCGGCCCGGTCCAGGGCCTTGTTGGCCTTCGCGCGGAAGATCATTCCCATCCGCTTCATGACACCGCTCATGGGCCTCGCGCGCCCCCTTCTGACATCACTGCCGACGAGTTGCCTGCTCAACAAACCTTCAGGGAACCCACAGTACGGGCCCCCTCTCCATTACCGCACTGCCTCCGGCCCGATGCGCCCTCCCGCAGGAGGACTCCCGCCCCCTCCCCCTCCGGCTCAGGGCTGATCCCGGACCCTGACGACGTGCCCTGTCCGTATGACACGTCTGCCGTTGCCGGATCGTTCCCGGGCGGCCCGCGGCCCACACCTGCGCACCCCGTATCCTTGTGACCTGTGTTCAAGAGCCGCTCCAAGGACGAGAAGGCCGCCCCGCCGCAGGATGCGGCCCCGGCGGACCTGAGCAAGCAGACCCGCGACCCGCAGGCGCCCAAGGGCCGCCCGACGCCCAAGCGCGCCGAGGCGCAGTCGCAGCGCCGCACCCTCGCGACCCCGGCCAACCGCAAGGAGGCCGCCAAGCGCGCCCGCGAGGAGCGGCGCGCGTCGATGACCAAGCAGCGCCAGGCGCTCGCCGGCGGCGACGAGCGCTATCTGCCGGCCCGGGACAAGGGCCCCGTGCGCCGCTTCGTCCGCGACTGGGTGGACTCCCGCTGGCACGCGGCGGAGTTCTTCCTGCCCGTCGCCATCGTGATCCTGGCGCTGGGCATGATCGGCTCGCGCAACGCCTCGCTGCTGACGCTGACGAGCATCCTGTGGGCGGTCATGATCGTGGCCATGGTCGGCCAGTCGGTGTTCACCGCGCGGCTGCTGAAGAAGGCCCTGCGCGAGCGCTTCCCGAACGAGAACCTCCGCGGCGCCGTCTTCTACGGTGTGATGCGCACGATGCAGCTGCGCCGGATGCGCCTGCCCAAGCCGCAGGTCAAGCGCGGCCAGCAGCCTTGAGCCTGTTCGCCGCGGGTGCGGACGCCTGGCTGGGAAAACTGGGCGCGCTGCGCGACACGGTGCGCCAGGAGCTGGTGGCGCGCCAGCTCGCCGAGCGGCTGCCCCGCCCCTCGGGCCTGTCCGTCCTGGACGTGGGCTGCGGCCAGGCCACCCAGGCGCTGCGACTGGCCCGCGCCGGCCATACGGTGACGGGCCTGGAGGCCGATCCGGCGATGCTGGCGGCGGCGCGCCGCGCGGCGGCCGGCGCGCAGGGGCTGACGCTGGTCGAGGGTGACGGGCGCCGGCTGGACCGGCTCTTCCCGGCGGCGTCCTTCGACGTGGTGCTCTGCCACGGGGTGCTGATGTACGTACCCGAGCCGGAGCCGTTCCTGGCCTCCCTGGTGCGCGTACTGCGCCCGGGCGGTCTGCTCTCCCTCCTCGTGCGCAACGCGGACGCCCTCGCGCTGCGTCCGGCCCTGGAAGGGGACTGGGCCACCGCGCTGGCGGCCTTCGACGACCCGTTCTACCGCAACCGCCTGGGCATGGACGTACGCGCGGACCGCCGGGCGGAGCTGACGGCGACGCTGGCGGGGCTGGGCGCCCGGGTGGACGACTGGTACGGGGTGCGCGTCTTCACCGACTGGGCGCCCGACGGCACGCCGCCGCCCGCCGAGGCCGACCGGGAGGCGCTGCTGCGGGCGGAGGAGCGGGCCGCGCGGACGGATCCGTACCGCGCGGTGGCGGCGCTGACCCACCTGTGCGCACTCCGCGAGGGCTGACGCACTCCCGCGGGCGGCCGCCGCGCAGCGGCCGCCCGGGCGGCCTCCTCAGCCCTCCTCCGCCGCGCGCAGGCTCATCGGGCCGTAGACCTTCGTGCCGTCCTCCAGCAGCGTGACCTGCTCGACGCCGCCGCCCAGGAGGTCCTTCCAGACCTCGCCCAGCCAGGATTCCGCGTCGCCCTGGGTGGACCAGTCCTCCGGCTGCACCGGCGGCGTGGTCTCGGTGCCGTCGGCCTTCTCGAAACGCCAGGTCCACGTCGCCATGTCCAACCTCCGTCGGTGCCGCTGAGTCCTCTGAGTCAGTCGTACGCAGCGTATCCGCCCGCGTGCGCCCCCGGGGGAGTGCCCCGTGGAGCGCGGGCGGAACTCCCGCGCGAGGATGGCCCCGTGGACATCACCCTGCTCGGCACCGGTGCGCCCGGTGGGCTGCCCCTGGCCGACTGCCCCTGCGCCCGGTGCGCGCTGGCCCTCGGCGAGGACGCGCGTGCCGCCACCTGCGCCCTGGTCGACGGCGCGCTGCTGCTGGACCTCACCCCGGGCGCCGCGCTCGCCGCCGCGCGGGCCGGGCGCTCGCTCGGCGGCGTCCTGCAGGTGCTGCTCTCCCACCCCCACGACGGCCCCGCCCTCACCGTCCCCCCGGGGCTGCCCGCCCCGGGCCGCTCCCCCGACGGCGAGGAGCTGACACTGCTCAGCGGCCACCGGGTACGGGCCCTCGCGGTGGACGTCCCCGGTACCGGCTACGCGGTCACCGCCCCCGACGGCGGCCGGCTGCTCTACCTGCCGCCGGGCGCCGGTGTCGCGGGCGTCCCCCGGCGGCAGGCGGCGCGGCCGCGGCCGTACGACACCGTGCTGATGGACGTCCTGGGCCGCCCCGACGCGCTGGCCCGGCTGCGCGCCGCGGGCGCCGTCGGCCCGCAGACGGACGTGCTCGCCGTCCACCTCGGCCACGAGGCGCCCCCCGGGGCCGAGCTGCGCCGGCGGCTGGCCGCCGAGGGCGCGCGGGCGGTGGCGGACGGCGCCTCGCTGCGTGCCGGCGACGCCGAGCCGCCCGCCGTGCCCCGCCGCACCCTCGTCCTGGGCGGCGCGCGCTCGGGCAAGTCCGTGGAGGCCGAGCGGCGGCTG
>NZ_JBHSZO010000002.1:0-86421 GCF_042663125.1 Streptomyces polyrhachis
GCGCGGCGAGCGCGCGGAGATCGCCGGAGCGGCCGAGCCCGCGCCCGCCACCGCGCCCTGGGAGGTCGCGCTGCCCGCCCTGCGCGAGGCGTACCGGGCCGCCTCCCAGCTCTACGAGAAGGTGGGCGTCGGCGCCGACCTGCGCGCCGAGCAGGCCCGCGCCGAGAGCGAGGAGACCGCCGCGCTGGCCGAGCTGGGCCGCCTCAGCAACAAGGTCCGCACCCGCGCCGCCCAGCTCCTCGAAGGCACCGACGGCGCCGACGCCCCCTCCCGGCAGGCCGCCGCCGCCCGCGCCCAGGAACTGGTGACACTGCTGGAGTCACGCGCCGAAGCCGCCAGCGAGCAGCTCGGCCGGCTGCGCGGCGACGCCGAACGCCTCGCCCCCCGCGACACCGCGGCCCACGCCGAGCTGCCCGAGGGGCTGCGCCCCGCCGACGCCGCCCGCGCCCAGGCGCTGCTGCGTACGGCCAGCGGCGAACTGGCCGCCCACACCGAGGCGTTGGAGGAGGCCGCCGCGGCCCACGAGGCGCTGCTGCACACCCACCGCACTGCCGAGGACGCCGCCCGGGGCTTCGAGGAGACCGCCGCCCTGCTGCGCGACCTGCTGCGCGGCGCCGGGGACGAGGACACCCGCGCCGAGGAGGAGCCCTACCCCGGCGACCTGGAGGCCGCCCGCCTGGCCGCCACCGAGGCGCGCCGCTCCCTGCGCGGCTGCGCCGGCGACCTGGCCGCCGCCGAGTCCGCACTGCGCGAGACCTGCGACGTACTGGTCCGCCACGCCAACTCCACCCGCTACGAGCAGGTACGCACCCCCGCCCGCCAGCAGATCCGCGAACTGCCCGCCGCCGCCCTCCCCGAGCACGCCGCCGCCTGGGCCCAGGCGTTCGCCCCGCGACTGCGCGTCCTCACCGACGAGCTGGCACAGCTGGAGCGCAACCGCGACAGCATCGTCGACCGCCTGCGCGGCCTGGTCGAGTCCGCCCTCGCCACCCTGCGCTCCGCCCAGCACCTCTCCCGCCTCCCCGAGGGACTGGGGGAGTGGTCCGGGCAGGAGTTCCTGCGCATCCGCTTCACCGACCCCGACCAGAGCACCCTGGCCGAACGCCTCGGCGAGGTCATCGACGAGGCCACCCGCGCGGCCGTCCGCAAGAACGGCGACCTGCGCCGCGACGGCATGTCCCTCCTGCTGCGGGCGGTCGCCGCGGCCCTGCGGCCCAAGGGCGTCAGCGTCGAGATCCTCAAGCCCGACGCCGTGCTGCGCGCCGAGCGCGTCCCGGTCGGCCAGATGGGCGACGTCTTCTCCGGCGGCCAGCTGCTCACCGCCGCCATCGCCCTGTACTGCACGATGGCCGCCCTGCGCAGCAACGACCGCGGCACCGCCCCCACCACCGGCCCCCGCCACGCGGGCACCCTGTTCCTGGACAACCCGATCGGCCGGGCGAACGCCACCTACCTCCTGGAGCTCCAGCGCGCGGTGGCCGACGCCCTGGGCGTCCAACTCCTCTACACCACCGGCCTCTTCGACACCACGGCCCTGGCGGAGTTCCCCCTGGTCATCCGCCTACGCAACGACGCGGACCTGCGCGCGGGCCTGAAGTACATCTCCGTCGAGGAACACCTCCGTCCCGGCCTGCCCGAACAGCGCCCGGGCGAGGAGCAGGTCCACGGCGAGATCACAGCCACCCGCCTCTTCCGCCGCACCCCGCAGTGACGGCGTGCCTGAGCTTCGTCCGCGCCGTGCCCCGCGGTTGACCTTCCCCCAGGGGGAGACCCCAGCATCGGGGCACCGGCCGGACGGCCGGGACGAGGAGGAGCGGTGCGAGACCTGCTGACCATCGGGGCGTTCGCCCGCCGTGCCGGACTGTCGCCCAAGGCGCTGCGGCTCTACGACGAACTGGACCTGCTGCGGCCCGCGGCGGTGGACGGGGACTCGGGCTACCGCTACTACGCCCCCGCGCAGCTGGACCAGGCCCGCCTGATCGCCTGGCTGCGGCGGCTGGGCATGCCGCTGGAGCACATCCGCCGGGTGTGCGCGCTGCCCGCCCCGGCGGCGGCAGAGGCGGTCGCCGACTACTGGGAGCAGGTACGGGCGGAGACCGCCGCGCGCGGACAGCTCGCCACCTTCCTCGTCGACTACCTGACGGGAAGAGGCAGTTCGATGGCCGGCACACCCCACGGGCCCGCGGCCCCCGCCCTGGGAATCCGCTACGCCGCCCGCTCCGAGTCCGGACCGGTGCGTACGAGCAACGAGGACACCGCCTACGCCGGCCCGGGACTGCTCGCGGTGGCCGACGGCGTCCGCGGGGCGGCCGGCCACCGGGCGAGCGAGGCCGCCGTCGAGGTGCTCAGGGCACTCCGGGGCGCGGACCTCCCCGCCGGGGAGCTCCTCGGCGCGCTCGCCGCCGCGGTCGACGAGGCCGACCGCGCCCTCGCGAAGATCACCGCCTCCGAGCCGGCGGGGGAGGCCGTCACGACGCTCACCGCGCTGCTCTGGTCGGGCGCCGACCTGGCGCTGGTGCACATCGGCGACAGCCGCGCGTACCTCGTACGCGACGGAGGGCTGTTCCGCATCACCGAGGACCACACCCATGTGCGCTCCCTCGTCGCGGAGGGCCGCCTCACCGAGGAGGAGGCCGCCTCCCACCCGCAGCGCTTCCTGCTCGCCCGGGCCCTGACCGGCGCGGGAGGCGCCCGCCCGGACCTGTCCCTGCACGGGGTGCGGGCCGGCGACAGATACCTGCTGTGCTCCGACGGCCTGTCCGCCGTCGTACCGGACGACCTCCTGCGCGAGGCGCTCACCGCCCCCGGCGACCCGCAGTCCGTACTCGACGAACTGATCGCCCGGGCCTACGCACACGGCGCCCCCGACAACATCGCCTGCGCGGTCGCCGAGGTGGTCGCGCTGGAGACCCCCGCCGGCGCCGCCCGGTGAGCAGCACCTCGCACGTCCGCTCCCCGAGGCCGTACGCCTTCGACCGCCGCCCCCTGTCCATAGCGCCCTACCGGCGGCTGTGGACCGCCTCCGCCCTCACGGCGGTGGTCGGCTCGTTCAGCGTGGTCGCCGTCCCGGCCCAGCTGTTCGCGCTGACCGGCTCCTCGGCGGCCGTGGGGGCCGCCGCCGCGGTGGCCTTCGTCGCACTGGCCGGCGCGGCGCTGTGGACGGGCGCCGTCGTGGACGCGGGGGACGCCCGTACGGTGCTGCTGGCCGCACACGGCCAACTGGCCCTGACCTACGCGGTCCTGGGGGCGCACGCCGCCCTGGGCGGCCGCTCGCTCCCGCTGCTGATGGTGCTGGTGGCCTGCCAGGGGACGGCCTACGGGGCGATCATGACGGCGACGGGCGCCGTGGTGCCGCGCCTCGTCCCGCCCGACCTCCTCCCCGCGGCCAACAGCCTGAGCGCACTGACCCGTTACACCGGAGCGATCCTCGGCCCGGTGCTGGCCGGAGCGCTGCTGCCGGCGGCCGGACTCGCGGCCCTCTACCTGTGCGACGCGGTGACACTGCTCGCCGTCCTCGCGGTCGTCGCCCGGCTGCCGTCGCTGCCACCCGGCCCGGACGGTCCCGCGCCACCGCGCCCGGCCCGGTCCCTGCCCGGCCGGATCCTCACCGGCTTCCGCCACCTGGCCGCCGACCGGCTGCTGCGCGCGGTCCTGGCGGTGGACCTCGCCGCGATGGTCCTCGGCATGCCGACCGCCCTCTTCCCGGAGCTGGCCCGGCACGTATACGGCGGACCACCCGGCGGCGGACGGGAGTTGGGCCTCCTGTACGCCGCCTACCCGGCCGGAGTGCTCGCGGCCGGCCTGCTCTCGGGAACGTTCACCCGCGCCCGCCGGCACGGCGCCCTCCTGGCCGCGGCAGCCGCCGCCTGGGGAGCCACGGTGGTGGTACTGGGCCTCGCCCCGCGGCTCTGGGTCGCTTTGGCGGCCCTCGGCCTGGGCGGGGCGGTGAACTTCGTACTGAGCACCTTCCGCACCACCATCTCCCAGGCCCGCACCGACGAGGCGCTGCGCGGCCGGATCCAGGGCTCGCTCACCGTCGTACTGATCGGCGGCCCGCAGCTGGCCAACCTGCTGCACGGCACGGCCGGTTCACTCCTCGGCCCCCGCACCGCGATCTGCGCCGGCGGACTGCTGACCCTCACGGCCGTGGCGGCGGTCGTACGAGCCGTGCCGGAGCTGCGGCACTACGCCGCCCGGTGACGTCAGCGGACGGCGGGAGGGGGCTCCCGCACGTCCACCACGCCCCCGTACTGCGCGCGCAGGAGTGTCTCCAGGCGCGTGTGCAGGGCGCGGGCGTGCTGGAGATGGCCGCCGTCGCGGCGCAGGCTCTCGTCGATGCGGATCAGCTCCGCGCTGCCCGGCTCCACCACGAAGCTGCGGACCTCCGCCAGGTCCAGGCGGCGGTTCAGCTCGTGGACCGTGTCGCGCCACTCGTGCAGCAGCGCGGTCAGCGCGCTGTGGCGCCGCTCCGCCAGCACCCCGGAGACCAGCGCCGCGTCGCTGGCGGAGAGCACCGGGCGCGGGAAGACGCGGTGCACCGGATGCGCCGGGTCCAGCGGGGCGAACCGGGGGTCCGCCAGCACGCCGGCGTTCTTCACCAGCTCCCCGGCGAGCGCCTGCAGCGTCTGCTGCAGGCGCTCCTGCGCCGCCGCCCGCCGCTCCGCGAACACCCCGGAGATCGCCGCGCACAGCGCGAGGGTCTGGATCACCGGCTCCCAGCGCGCCGCCGCCGGCGCCGTGACGAGCCAGCTGACGCACACCCCCAGCGCCAGCGCCAGCGCGCTGAAGGTGAGCACGGCCAGCCAGGACCGCCGCCGCGAACGCCGCGCCATCGCCGTCGACCCGCCCCTCAGGTGAAGGGGTTGGGCGGCGGCGGGGCGGCCGCCGGCGCGGGCGCGGCGCTCCTGAGCAGCATCAGGTCCATCCCGAAACGCGGCTCCCCGTACCCCGCGTGGGATCCCGAGCGGTAGCGGTCCACCTCCTGCGCCCGCGCGTCGCCCAGCAGCTTCACCAGTCCCTGCTCCGCGTACTTGCGCGTGATCAGCAGCCGGATCGTGTCCGACTCGGGGAAGTCGATACGGCTGCGGTCCGGCAGCGTCAGCCGCAGCGGCGCCCCGGTGCGGTTGCGGTACACCACCTTCACCATCAGCGCCCGGTCGTCCTCCACCGCCGGCTCGAAGGAGACGCTGTCCATGTCGATATGGAGATCCGTGTACTGCATCACCGCGCTCGTCACGAACTCCCCGAACCGCGGACTGGCCTGGTACTCCTGCGCCGCCGCCAGCGCGCTGGGCTCGTCCAGCGCCCCCGTCGTCGCCACCTCCAGCAGGAAGCGGTCCTGCGGCCGCAGCAGTTCGCGTACGAGCATGGCCAGCAGCCCCGTGTCGCTCTCGAAGTTGGCCAGCGTGTTGCCCGCCAGCGCGTACAGCACCGGCTCGTCCCCCACCAGCTCCTCCACCAGCCGCCGCAACCGCCGCGCGTTGCGCGCGCCGGCGAAGTCCAGCTGTACGGGCACGACGTTCGACGCCCGCAGCCCCAGCCCGCGCAGCGCCTCGCGCTGCCCCTGGCGGAGCATCTCCGGACTCACGTCCACCGGTACGTAGCACAACTCCCCGGCGCGCCCCCGCTGGAGCGTTTCGAGCACCGTGTGGTCCTTGTGGCCCGTCCCCGTGCCGAGGCTGACGTAGTGGAAGCCCTGCCCGGTGACGGACGGCAGCAGCTGCGACCAGCGGTGCGGGAAGGACTCGATGCTGGCCCGCATCACCGGATAGAACAGGTCCGAGCAGGCGTGCAGCCAGGCGACCGTCGACTCGACACCCCAGTAGGAGAACCCGGAGGAGATCCGCTTGCCGTCGCCGGTCGCCGAGAACGGCGCGCGCAGCTCGCTCGTCAGCCGCGAGAACTTCTCCGACTGGTCCTCACCGACCAGGCACAGCGTCCAGAAGTACCCGGAGGTGCTGAGCACCCCGTCCAGCCGGTGCAGTGCCCCCTCGCCCTCGGTCATCACAGGCCCCCGTCTCCCGACTCCCCTACCCCCCAGGGCAGTTGTCCCAGAGTACGTCCTCAGGCGGCCTCGGTGAGCCCGCTCGCCGCACGTCCGCGCGCCGGGGTGCGCCCCGCGCGCCGACGAGCCCGCCGCCGCTCCCTGCGCAGGGCCCGCGCCGCGCTGCTGGGGCTGGAGACCACGCCGTTGCGCTGGTTCCACACCTGCCGGGTGACCCACACGTCCAGCACGCCCCAGGTGGCGACGATCGTGCTGACTATCGTGCTCAGCGCCGTCGGGAAGGCGAGCCAGGAGCCGCTGAGGGTGGCCAGGAAGGCGGTCATCGCCTGCGTCAGCGTCAGCGCCGCGATGATGACGGCCCGCACGGCCGCGATACGCACCGGATCGGGCAGCCGGGGTGTGCCGACCGGCTCCTCCACCCACAGCGGCCCTCGTGGCCTGCCGGCCCCGTCAGCCCTGCCGGCCTCATCGGCCCCACCGGCCCTACCAACCCTGTCCATCGGCTCTCCTCCCCCTGTCCTGCGGCGATGATCCTAGCTCCCGCCCGCGGCACCTCCGCCCCCGCCGTCCGTGCGCGGCACCCTCGCGGCGAGATGCCCGACTCAGGAGTGCCTGCCCCTCTTCGACCGGTCCGAAAAGCGGTAGCAATCATCATTCCCCCCGTCCAACGAGCGGATACCCCTACGAGTTGCCGCCCCGGGAGTAGTACGCTCACGCCGTTCACGGGGTATGAGCACGACCAGCCCGACCTGAGCGCCCGTAGTGACCTGGGGGGTCCATGCGCCGTCAAGGGAAGTCGATTCGCCGCACCACCGCGGTGGCCGCCCGCGCCGCCGACCGCGCCGCGGCCCCGTACCACCAGCAGCCCCACGATCGGAGACCGCCCGTGACGGCGCAGGACCGCCAGCTCCGCCGGATCCGCCAGGACGACGACCTCCGGGAGGAGGGCGCGGGCGACGGGCGGGAAGCGCTGAGTTGGATGCTGGACGACCTGGTCGAGCGGGTCGCCGACGTACGGACGGCCCTGGTGCTCTCCGGCGACGGCCTGGCGATGGGCGTCTCCCGCGACATCGACCGGGAGGACGCCGAGCACCTCGCGGCGCTGGCCTCCGGCTTCCACGGCCTCGCGAAGGGCATCGGCGTGCGCTTCGACACGGGGGAGGTGCGCCAGACGGTCGTTGAGCTGGACGAGGCGTTCCTCTTCGTGACCGCCGCCGGCTCCGGCAGCCGGCTGGCCGTGATGGCGGGGGCGACGGCCGACGTCGGCCAGATCGCCTTCGAGATGGCGCTCCTGGTCAGGCGGGTCGGCGAGCACCTCGCGGCGGCTCCCCGCCGTAAGCACGAAGGGGCGTGAGGGCGGTGGCCCCCCGACCGGACCGCGCCGGGCGCGAGCAGCAGGACGCCCCCCGTACGGAGCCGCGGGAGCAGGCGCCCGACCCGGCGCCCGAGGGCGAGCCGGCGGAGTCGGACGAGGTGCTCCTCCTCCAGGTCATCCAGCGCCTGCGCCGCACCCTCTGAGAGCCCGCACCCTCCGAGAGCCCGCACCCTCCGGGCGGCGGCACGCGGACGTACGGCCGCCCGCCCCGCGCGGGAGCGGACGGCCGTACGCCTGCGTGCGGGGCGGGCGGTGGCTCAGCCCTCGCCGTCCTCCAGCCAGCCGAAGGAACGCTCCACGGCCTTGTGCCAGTTGCGGAACTCGCGCTCCCGCGTCTGCGCGTCCATCGCCGGCGTCCACTCCCGGTCGCGCTTCCAGTGCTGCTTCAGCTCGTCCAGGTCCTGCCACACGCCGGTGGCCAGACCGGCCGCGTAGGCGGCGCCCAGGCAGGTCGTCTCGGAGACCACCGGCCGGATCACCGGCACGCCCAGCGCGTCCGCCTGGTACTGCATGAGCAGGTTGTTCGCGGTCATGCCGCCGTCGACCCTGAGGTCGGTGAGCTGCACCCCGGAGTCCTGGTACATGGCGTCGACGACCTCGCGGGTCTGCCAGCACGTCGACTCCAGTACGGCGCGCGCCAGATGGGCCTTGGTGACGTAGCGCGTCAGGCCCGTGATGACGCCGCGCGCGTCGGAGCGCCAGTACGGGGCGAAGAGGCCGGAGAAGGCGGGCACGATGTACGCGCCGCCGTTGTCGGCCACGCTCGCCGCCAGTGGTTCGATCTCCTCGGCGGACTGGATGATGCCGAGCTGGTCGCGGAACCACTGCACCAGCGCGCCGGTGATGGCGATGGCCCCTTCGAGGCAGTAGACGGGCGCCTCGCCGCCGATGCGGTAGCCCATCGTGGTCAGCAGCCCGCTCTTCGAGGGGACGGGCCGCGTACCGGTGTTGAGCAGCAGGAAGCTACCGGTGCCGTAGGTGTTCTTCGCCTCGCCGACGCCGAAGCAGGTCTGCCCGAAGATGGCGGCCTGCTGGTCGCCCAGCGCGGAGGCGATGGGGACGCCCCGCAGCTGGCCGGTCCCGCGTCCGTACACCTCGGCGGAGGAGCGGATCTCGGGGAGGATCGCGGCGGGGATGTCCATCGCGTCGAGGATGGACTGGTCCCACTGGAGGGTCTCCAGGTTCATCAGCATGGTGCGTGAGGCGTTGGTGACGTCGGTGACGTGCACGCCGCCGTCGGGGCCGCCGGTGAGGTTGTAGATGAGCCAGGAGTCGATGGTGCCGAAGGCGATCTCGCCGTTCTCGGCCCGGCCGCGCAGGCCGGGGACGTTGTCGAGCAGCCAGGCGGCCTTGGGGCCGGAGAAGTAGCTGGCGAGCGGCAGGCCGGTGCGGTCGCGGAAGCGGTCCTGGCCGTCGGAGCCGCCGAGGTCGTTGCACAGTGCGGCGGTGCGGGTGTCCTGCCAGACGATGGCGTTGTGGACCGGTTTTCCGGTGGCGCGGTCCCACAGCACGGTGGTCTCGCGCTGGTTGGTGATGCCGATGGCGGCGAGGTCGTCGGCGCCCAGGCCCGCCTTGGCGAGCGCGCCGGCCACCACGGCCTGGGTCTTGGACCAGATCTCGGTGGCGTCGTGCTCCACCCAGCCCGGCTTGGGGAAGATCTGGCGGTGCTCTCGCTGGTCGACGGCGACGATGGCGCCGTCCTGGTTGAAGATGATGCAGCGACTCGAGGTGGTGCCTTGGTCGATCGCGGCGACGTACGTGTCCGTCATGGTGACGTCCCCCAGGGGTCTAGAACGCGACTTCGAAGATTCCGGCGGCGAGGGCGCCGCCGATCAGGGGCCCGGCGACCGGGATCCAGGCGTACTTCCATTCGGAGGTGCCCTTGTCGGGAATGGGCAGTACGGCGTGGGCGGCTCGCGGCGCGAGGTCGCGGGCCGGGTTGATGGCGTAGCCGGTCGGGCCGCCGAGCGACATGCCGATGCCCACCACGAGGAGGGCGACGACGAGGATGCCCGTACCGGACAGGCCCAGTCCCTCCGTCAGTCCGAAGGCGAGGAGGGGCAGGACCAGGGCGATGGTGGCGATGATCTCGGTGATGAGGTTCTGCACCGGGTGGTAGATGGCCGGGCGGGTGGCGAAGACGCCCAGGGTCTCGATCCGGTTGGCCTCGTCCCGGTTGGCGTTGAACTGGCCGAGGTAGACCAGCCAGCACAGCACCGCGCCGAGGAAGGCGCCGGCGAGCTGGCCCAGGACGTAGACGGGCACGTCGCCCCAGTCGGTCGTGCCCTCGATGGCCAGTCCGAGGGTGACGGCGGGGTTGAGGTGGCCGCCGGAGAGGGGCGCCGCGGTGTACGCGCCGGCGAGGACGCCGAAGCCCCAGCCGAAGGTGATGACGACCCAGCCGGCGTCGCGCGCCTTGGAACTGGTGAGGAGGACGCCGGCGACCACACCGGCACCCAGCAGGATCAGGATGGCCGTGCCGATGAGTTCGCCGACGAAGATGTCCCCATTGCTCATGTGCGGCTCCTAGGGCTGCCCGGGGTCCCGGCCCCGGTGCTTTCCGGTAGGGGGTGCCGCCGTGGCGCCGGACAGCGGCACAGGGCAGGGCGCCCCGCTCGGCATCCGCGACGAGCTGCCAGTGCTGGTGGTCGCCGGTGGGGAGGGGCGGCGTGCGGCCGTCGTCGGCGATACCGAACTGACATCCGGGAGTGTTCACCTGCACTGATGGGTCGTCAAGACGGTGGACACGACGGGGTTTTGTGTCATCGGCGCGGTCCAGGTCAGAGGTTCGCGGTGGCTGGAAACCGAGGGTCGGGAGCGGGTCGGGGCGTTGCTCTTCCGCCGCGGCCGCCCCTGGGTTATTCTCTTATTAAGAAGAACTCACTTTGAGAAGGACTGGAGCCGCGTGATGCCGGACGAGGAGTTCCTCGCGCAGTACGACCCGGGTGCGTACCCGCCGTTCGCCGTGACGGTCGACGTGGTGGCCCTGACCCTGCGCGACGGCGCGCTCAGCGTGCTGCTGGTGCGCCGCGGCGAGGCGCCCTTCGCCGGCGCCTGGGCGCTGCCGGGCGGCTTCGTCCAGGCCGGCGCGGAGACGCTCGACGAGGCCGCGGCCCGCGAACTGGCCGAGGAGACCGGGCTGGACGAGGAGCGCGGACTGGGGCGCGTCCACCTGGAGCAGCTCGGCACGTACGGCGATCCGGGCCGCGACCCGCGCATGGCCGTCGTCTCCGTCGCCTACCTGGCCTTCGCCCCCGACCTCCCCGAGGCACTCGCCGGCAGCGACGCCGCGGACGCCCGCTGGACGCCGGTGGCCGACGTACCGGGACTGGCGCTGGCCTTCGACCACGCGCACATCCTCGCCGACGGGCTGGAGCGGGCACGCTCGAAGATCGAGTACACCCCCCTCGCCACGGCCTTCCTGCGCAAGGAGTTCACGGTCAGCGAGCTGCGCGCCGTCTACGAGGCCGTCTGGGGCGCCGAGCTGCACGCCGGGAACTTCCACCGCAAGGTGCTCTCCGTCCCCGGCCTCGTGGAGTCGACCGGCGCCACCGCCGAGCACTCCAGCACCCGCGGCGGCCCGCGCGCCCGCCTCTACCGCGCCGGCGACGCCCGCCTCCTGCACCCCGCACTGCTGCGCCCCGACCGCGAGGACGGGGTGCGCTGAACGAGCGGCGGGGCCACCCGCCGCCCTCACCCACGAGCCGGTACGAGCCGATCCGATCCGATCCGATCCGAGCCAGTCCGAACAGGGAGGTAACGACCATGGGAAGCGGACGCTGGTCCCACCATGTCTACGACGCCGCACGGGAGTTCCGCGCCGCCCAGGGCCTGGGCGCCTTCGCCTACAGCGACCACTGCATGAGCGCCACCCCGCGCCGGCAGTGGCGGGCGCACCCGAGCCTGGACCCGTACGGAATCGGCCTGCGCGAGAGCCGCGACTCCGCCGAGCACCCCGGCTCCCTCGCCATCGCCGTGCTCTTCGACGTCACCGGCTCCATGCGGCGCGTGCCGCAGGTGCTCCAGGCCAAACTGCCGGGCCTGTTCGGCCTGCTGCGGCGCAAGGAGTACGTACGCCACCCGCAGCTGCTCTTCGGCGCCGTCGGCGACGCCACCTGCGACCGGGTGCCGCTGCAGCTGGGCCAGTTCGAGTCCGACAATCGGATGGACGCCAACCTCGGCGACATCCTGCTGGAGGGCGGGGGCGGCGGACAGGCCACCGAGAGCTACGAGTTGGCGATGTACGCGATGGCCCGGCACACCTCGCTGGACTGCTGGGAGAAGCGCCGCCGCAAGGGCTACCTCTTCCTCATCGGCGACGAGATGCCCTACGGCCGGGTGAAGGCCCGCGAGGTGCGCGAGGTGCTCGGCGGGCAGCTCGCCGAGGACATCCCGACCGCCGCCATGGTGGCCGAACTGCGCCGCACCTACGAGGTGTTCTACCTCCTGCCCGCCGGCTCCTCCTACTACGGCAGCCGGGCGGTGCTGCAGACCTGGCGGGGCCTGCTCGGGCAGAACGTGATCGAGCTGGACGACCTCAGCGCCGTCTGCGAGACCATCGCGCTCACCGTCGGGCTCTCCGAGGAGGCCATCGACCTGCACGCCGGACTGGCCGACCTGGCGGACATCGGCTCGGACGCCGCCCCCGTCGTGGGCCGCGCCCTCGCCCCCTTCGACCACCGCCGCAGGGAGGGCTGATGAGCACCGGCGGACCCAGCACCGGCGGGCCCAGCACCGACGGACACCGCACCGACGAACACAGCGTCGTCGTGGACCTCGGCTACGGCGACGCGGGCAAGGGCCGCGTGGTGGCCGCGCTGTGCGAGGCGGCGGAGGGGCCCCGCGGGGGAGGGCCCGTCCGCGCCGTCGTCCGCTTCAACGGCGGCGCGCAGGCCGGCCACAACGTCCTCGCGGCGGACGGCCGCCACCACACCTTCGCCCAGTTCGCCTCCGGCACCCTGGCCGGCGTCCCCACGTACCTCTCCCGCTTCACCCTCGTCGACCCGCCCGCCCTGGCCGCCGAGGCCGCGCACCTCGCCGAGCTGGGCGTACGGTCCCCGCTGCGGCTACTCACCGTGGACCGGCGCGCCCTGCTCACCACCCCCTACCACGCCGCCGCCGGACAACTGCGCGAACGGGCGCGCGGCGCCGCCCGGCACGGCTCCTGCGGGATGGGCGTCGGCGAGGCCGCCCGCTACGCCCTCGCCCACCCCGCCGACGCGCCGCTCGTGGGCGACTGCGGCTCGCGGCTGCGGCTGCTGCGCAAACTCGTCGCCCTGCGCGAGCGGTTGACGGCGGAGCTGGGCCCGCTGGGCGCGCCGCCGGTGGAGGAGTGCGCGACGGCCTGCCTGGAGTTCGCCCGCGCCGTGGCCCTGGCCGACGAGGCGCACCTGCCGCGGCTGCTCGCGCAGGGCCCGGTGGTCTTCGAGGGCGCGCAGGGCGTGCTGCTGGACGAGCGGCACGGCTTCCACCCGTACACCACCTGGTCCACCACCACCTTCGCCAACGCCGAGACGCTCCTGGCCGAGGCCGGCGCGCCGGGCGCCGCGCGGCGCATCGGCGTGGTGCGCACCCACACCACCCGCCACGGCCCCGGCCCGCTGGTCACCGAGGACCCCGCGCTCACCGCCGCCCTCCCCGAGCCGCACAACACCGCCGGACCCTGGCAAGGTGCGTTTCGCGTCGGGCACTTCGACGCGGTGGCGCACGCCTACGCGGCCGAGGTCTGCGGGGGAGTGGACGCACTCGCGCTCACCCACCTCGACCGGATCGCGCACGCCCCCCTCGACCTCGTGCGCTCGTACGAGATCGACGGCCGCCCCCTGGACCGGCTGCCCGTGAGCGCCCGCCCCGACCCGGCCGGCCAGGAGCACCTCACCGGCCGGCTGCTGCGCGCGCTCCCGGGCCGGCGGAGTCGGCCGGGCGCCGACCCCCGCGAGTGGACCGCCGCCGTCTCCGAGGCGCTCGGCGCCCCGGTGGAGCTGGCGTCGTACGGCCCAAGCGGCCCCCTGCGCCCCGGTGTTCACACCCCCCGCAGCCGCACCGGATACGACGGCCGCCCGCCCTCCGCGCGCTCCACCCGCACCCGCCCGCGCGTCGACCAGCGCACGGTGTAGCGCTCCGTGCGCGCCGGCCGCCAGCCGTCCGGCGTCCCCACGGCGACGCTCCCGCCCCCGCTTCCCCCGGGAGCGGGGGCCCACACCTCCAGCTCCACGCCGCCCTCCGGCCCGGCGACGGGCAGCACCGACCCGGCGCGCGCCAGCACCGGCACCGAGCCCAGCGGCGCCGCCAGCTCCACGGGCCCCGGGCCCTCGTACGCCCGCTCGTCGCGCGTGTCGTACCAGCGGCCCGGCGGCAGCACCACCGTGCGCCGCCGCCCGCCCTCGTGCAGCACCGGGGCCACCAGCAGGGCGTCCCCGAGGAGGAAGGCGTCCTCGCAGTCCCGCAGCCGGCGCAGCGCCGGCTCGTGCCACCACAGCGGGCGCACGTAGGGCGCGCCCGTGCGCGCCGCCTCCACGGCCAGCGTGGTGAAGTACGGGCGCAGCCGCTCGCGTTCGAGGAGGCAGGCGCGGGCGTCCGCCAGGACCTGCGGCCCGAACTCCCAGGGCTCGCGCCGCCCGGCCCCGCGCGCGGCGTGGGTGCGGAAGAGCGGCAGGTACGCGCCCAGTTGGAACCAGCGCAGGTACAACTCCGGGGAGGGCGAGCCGTCGAAGCCCCCGATATCGGGCCCGGAGTACGGCACCCCGCACAGCCCGAGCCCCACCACCAGCGACAGCGAGGCGCGCAACCCCGGCCAGCCGGTGGCCACATCGCCCGACCAGGTGCCGCCGTAGCGTTGCATGCCCACCCAGCCGGAGCGGGAGAAGAGGAACGGCCGCCGCTCGGGGCGCAGCCGCCGCAGCCCCTCGTAGCCGGCCCGCGCCATTGCCAGCGCGTACACGTTGTGCGCCTCGCGGTGGTCGCCGCCGCGCCCCTCCAACGCGTGCCGGGTGTCCAGGGGGAGGGTGCCCGCCGAGAAGGGGTCGAAGGAGACCGGCTCGTTCATGTCGTGCCAGAAGCCCTCGAAGCCCTTCTCCAGCCGCTCCGCGTACAGGCCGCCCCACCACGCGCGCACCGGCGCGGCGGTGAAGTCGGGGAAGACGGCGCGCCCCGGCCACACCACGCCGCGCACCCGCCGGCCGCGCGGATCGCGGACGAAGGCGTCGGCCGCGCGCCCGCTGTCGTACACCGCGTCGCCCGGCGCCTCGGCCACCCCCGGATCGACGATCGAGACCACCCGGGTGCCCTGGGCGCGCAACTCGCCGATCAGAGCGCCGATGCCGGGGAAGCGGACGGGGTCGGCGGTGAAGACGCGGTGGCGGTCGAAGTGGTCGATGTCCAGGTGGACGGCCGCCAGCGGCAGCCCGTGCTCTTGGTAGCCGGCGGCGACGCGGCGCACCTCCGCCGCCGTGTCGAAGCCCCAGCGGGCGTGCTGGTGGCCCAGCGCCCAGTACGGGGGCAGCGCGGGCGCCCCGGTCAGCGCGCTCCAGCCCTGCAGCAGCCGCGCCGGGGTGCCGGCCAGCACCCAGTAGCGCAGCGGGCCGCCCGTCATCCGCAGCTCGCAGCGGCCGGGCCGGTCGTGGCCGGAGCCGTCGCCCTCCGTCCCCTCGGTGAGCCGGACGCGGCCGTCGTGGGTGTTGTCGACGAACACCAGATGGCAGCCGGCGTCCGCGACGACGAACTGCACCGGCATCGTGATCGACAGCGGATCGTCGCCGGGGCCGAAACAACCGCCCGGATCGGAGTTCCACAACCGGAAGGAGCCGCGCAGCCGGGGCCCGCCCGCCCGGCCGCCCAGCCCGAAGAAACGCGCGTCCGGCGCCACCCGCGCACAGGCCGTCCAGTGCCCCCCGCCCGCGCCGCCGGGCCGCTCCCACCAGCGCGGCGGCTGCTCCCGGCGCAGCCACTGCCCGCCGGGCGTCCGGATCTCCACCGCGCCGTGCCGGGAGACGGCGACGGTCAGCCGCTCGGAGACGACCTGCCAGCCGCCGTCCTTGTCCGGCTCCAGCTGGGTGCGCACATCGGCCGCCGGGCAGCCGTCCGCCAGCGCGTGGGACGGCTCGGGCGCCGCGTCCCAGCCGAGGAAGACCGCCCCCCGCACCGTCACCCGGATCTCCAGCTCCGCCCGCTCGAAGCGCAGCACCCCGCCGCCGGGGCACGGCCGCGCCTCCAGCAGCACACCGGGGGTACGGGCCCGCTCACCGGCGCGGGAGCGCAGCTCCGCCCGGCGCGCCGCCCGGGCACGCAGGCCGGCGCCGAGCGCGCGCACCGCCTGCGCCGCGCCCACCAGCCGTATCGCCGCCACCGCGGCCCGTACCCTCATGCGGCACACAGTGCCATCCGCGGGCGGTGCGAAGGAAACGGTTCAACCCCTGTTCACCTCCACTCCGCCTGCCCGTGCACGTGGCGCGCCCACACCGGACGGGCCCCGGGTGTGGGGGGCCCACCCTGGTGTCCGGGTCGATCACGTGGCATCGTCCTGCCTGGAGCCCTCCCCAGGGCCTCCGGTCCGCGCCCCGCGCACACCCCGCACGGGGCGCGGGGACGCACACGACGCGTACGTACGGGAGCCGCCAGCCATGTCCACCCCCCAGCAGCAGCCGCCGCAGCCTGTCGCCGAGCCCGAGCCCCTGTGGCGGCCGGGCCCCGAGCGCGTCGCCGGCGCCCGTATCACGCACTTCCACGCCTGGGCCGCCGAGCACCACGGCGCCCCCGCGCCCCTGGGCGGCGACCCCGCCGCGGACTACCGCCGGCTGCACCGCTGGTCCGTCGAGGAACTGGAGCGCTTCTGGGCGGCGTTCGCCCAGTGGGCGCGGGTGCGCTTCAAGACGCCGTACGAGGCGGTGCTCGGCTCGGCCGACATGCCCGGCGCGCGCTGGTTCCCCGGCGCCACGCTCAACTACGCCGAGCACGCCCTGCGCTCCGGCGCCGACGGCGAGGCCGCGCTGCTGTACGCCACGGAGGACCGCGAGCCCGTCGAGGTGACCTGGGCCGAGCTGCGGGCGCAGGTCGCCTCGCTCGCCGGGGAGCTGCGCCGGCTGGGCGTGCGCCCGGGGGAGCGGGTCAGCGGCTACCTGCCGAACATCCCGCAGGCCGTCGTCGCGCTGCTCGCCACCGCCGCCGTCGGCGCCGTGTGGACGTCCTGCGCGCCCGACTTCGGCGCGCGCGGCGTGCTGGACCGCTTCCAGCAGGTCGAGCCGGTCGTCCTGTTCGCCGTCGACGGCTACCGCTACGGCGGCAAGGAGCACGACCGCCGCGAGACGGTGGCCGAGCTGCGCCGCGAACTGCCCACCCTGCGCGCCGTGGTGCACGTCCCCCTCCTGGGCAGCCCGGCCCCGCAGGGCGCGCTGGAGTGGGACGACCTGACCGGCGCCGGCGCTGCCCCGGCTCCCGGCGGGGCGGCTCCCCTCGACCCCTCGGTCTTCGAGCAGGTCCCCTTCGACCACCCGCTGTGGGTGCTGTACTCCTCCGGCACCACCGGGGCGCCCAAGGCCATCGTGCAGTCGCAGGGCGGCATCCTGCTGGAGCACCTCAAGCAGCTCTCCCTGCACTGCGACCTCGGCCCGGGCGACCGCTTCTTCTGGTACACCTCCACCGGCTGGATGATGTGGAACTTCCTCGTCTCCGGCCTGCTGACGGGCAGCACCGTCGTCCTGTACGACGGCAGCCCCGGCCACCCGGACACCGGCGCCCAGTGGCAGATCGCCGAACGCACCGGCGCCACCTTCTTCGGCACCTCGGCGGCGTACGTGATGGCCTGCCGCAAGGCGGGCGTGCACCCCGCCGCCGACTACGACCTCAGCAAGGTGGCGTGCGTGGCGACGACCGGCTCGCCGCTCCCGCCCGACGGGTTCCGCTGGATCCACGACGAGTTCGCCGACGCCGGCCAGGACATGTGGATCGCCTCCGTCAGCGGCGGCACCGACGTGTGCAGCTGCTTCGCCGGCGGCGTCCCCACCCTCCCGGTCCGTATCGGCGAGCTGCAGGCCGCGGGCCTGGGCACCGACCTGCAGTCCTGGGACCCGGCGGGCGAGCCGCTCGTGGACGAGGTGGGCGAGCTGGTCGTCACCCGGCCCATGCCCTCCATGCCGACCGGCTTCTGGAACGACCCGGACGGCAGCCGCTACCGCGACAGCTACTTCGAGATGTTCCCCGGCGTGTGGCGCCACGGCGACTGGATCACCCTCAGCTCCCGCGGCACCGTCGTCATTCACGGCCGCTCCGACTCCACCCTCAACCGCCAGGGCGTACGGATGGGTTCGGCCGACATCTACGAGGTCGTCGAGCGCCTCCCCGAGATCCGCGAGTCGCTGGTCATCGGCGTCGAGGAGCCCGACGGCGGCTACTGGATGCCGCTGTTCGTCCACCTCGCCCCCGGCGCGGTCCTGGACGACGCACTGCGCGCCAGGATCAGGCAGGCCCTCCGCGAGAACCTCACCCCGCGCCACGTCCCCGACGAGGTCGTCGAGATCGAGGCCGTCCCGCACACCCTCACCGGCAAGCGCCTGGAGGTCCCGGTGAAGCGGCTGCTGCAGGGCACCGCGATGGACAGGGCGGTGAACCGGGGCTCGGTGGACCGCCCCGAACTGCTGGACTTCTACGCCGAACTGGGCCGCTCCCGCACCTGAGCGGACCCTTCCCCCCACCCCCGGGCGTCCGCGCCGACCAGCGCGGACGCCCGATTGTCAGTACCCGCGACTACTGTGCGTAGCGATCGACAACGCTACGTGGGGGGAGTCGCCATGTCCGACCGAAAGACCCGTACCAGCCCGGTGGAAAGTCCGCAGGACCCGCAGGACCCGCCATGCCCGCAACACCCGCAGTCTCCGCGGCGCCCGGTGCGGGGAGCCGGCCCCAGCCCGCGCCGCCGGCTGCGCCGCGAGGTGCCCGCCACGGTCGCCCTGCTGACCGAGCCGGCGGACTTCGCCGAGATGCGGGGCTACGCCAGCTTCGGCTTCGACGACCACCAGGCGTACCTGGCGCACGCGGCGGCCCTGCTGCGCTCCTTCGCGGGCCGGGGCGTGCACGTC
Source organism: Streptomyces polyrhachis (assembly GCF_042663125.1). Taxonomy (NCBI): domain Bacteria; kingdom Bacillati; phylum Actinomycetota; class Actinomycetes; order Kitasatosporales; family Streptomycetaceae; genus Streptomyces; species Streptomyces polyrhachis. Next base: position 18,449 of record NZ_JBHSZO010000002.1, read on the forward strand.
ACGGTCGCCCGCTTCGACCCGGAGGAGTTCCAGGACTTCTGCCGGCGCCGCGGCCTGGACCCCGACGGTCCCCAGGCGCGCACCCGCTACACCGCTGAGCTGGCCCCCCTGCGGGCCACCGTGCCCTACGAGGGGCAGGCGATGCCCCGGCTGCTGGCCGACCTGCGGCACGTGGACGGCCGGATGCGCGTCTGGGAGCAGGCCACCCGGGAGTTGGCCGCCGCCGGTTCCTGCGGCGACTGCGGGGAGGACCTCGCCAAGGCGGCCTTCGACCGGGCGGTGGCGGTCTTCGCCCATCTGATCGGCGCACTGGGGCCCGGTGCGCAGCATCTGGTGTGCAGCATCGAGGACGGCGTCCTGAGCGCCGCCGTGCGCGCCGAGCCCGAGCCCGGCGGCGGCCACACCTTCGCCGACACCGACGCGCTCGACTTCTGCACGGTGCTCGCCCTGGCCTTCGCCCGCGACAGCGCCGGGGGAGTGGTGGTGCGCAGCACCGGATCCGCAGGCGCACACGGTGGGGCACCCGGTGGGCGGGGCGAGCGGGAGGCACGGCCGGCGGGCGGGAAACCGGAGGTGGTGCGCGGCTGGCGGATCGCCCACGGCTGGTTGCTGCCCCTTACGGCGGCCGAGGTCTTCAGCGCGTACTGCGAGGACGCGGTGACCGGGGAGCCCATCCCGCCGGAGCCCGACGTCGACTACCGGGCCGGCACCGCGCTGCCGCCCCCGGAGCCGGGCTGCCCCTCGGGCCCGTAACGGCCGGGCGGGGTGTCGGAGCGCGGTCCGACACCCCGTCCGACACCCCGCCCGCGAGCCCTTCCACCCCGCCCACCTGGGGCCCCGTCCGCCCTCCCCGCTACTCGCCCGACAGCACCGCCTGCGCCGCCCGGCGCGCGTCCTGGGCCGAGTCCGCCGCCCGGGCCGCCGCCGCCGCGCGCTCGCACTGCGCGAGCGTGTGCTTGGCCAGCGTGGCGCGGACGTACGCAATCGACGCCGCCCCCATCGAAAGGCTGGTGACACCGAGTCCCGTGAGCACACACGCCAGCAGTGGATCCGCCGCCGCCTCCCCGCAGACCCCGCAGCTCTTGCCCTCCGCCTTGGCCGCCTCCGCCGCCAGGGCCACCAGGTCCAGCAGCGCCGGCTGCCAGGGGTCCTGCAGCCGCGCCAGGGCCCCCACCTGCCGGTCGGCGGCGAAGGTGTACTGCGCGAGGTCGTTGGTGCCCAGCGAGAGGAACTCCACCTCCTGCAGGATCGAGCGCGCCCGCAGCGCCGCGGAGGGGATCTCCACCATCGCGCCGAACTTCGCCCGCAGCCCCGCCCGCCGGCAGGCGTCGGCGAACGCCCGCGCGTCCTGGCGGTCGGCGACCATCGGCGCCATCACCTCCAGGTACACCGGCAGCCCGCGCGCCGCCTCGGCCAGCGCCTCCAACTGGGCGGCCAGCACGTGCGGATGCTCCAGCAGCGACCGCAGCCCGCGCACGCCCAGCGCCGGGTTGGGCTCGTCGGCCGGGGTGAGGAAGTCGAGCGGCTTGTCCGCGCCCGCGTCCAGCACCCGCACCACCACGCGGCTCTCCGGGAAGGCCGTGAGCACCTGGCGGTACGTCTCGATCTGCTTCTCCTTGGGCGGCGCGGCGGCCGAGTCGTCCAGGAAGAGGAACTCGGTGCGGAAGAGGCCCACCCCCTCCGCCCCCGCCTCCAGCGCGGCCGCCAGGTCGCCCGGACCGCCGATGTTGGCCAGCAGCGGCACCTTGTGCCCGTCCGAGGTCGCCCCGGGGCCGCTGGACGCGCCCAGCGCCGCCCGGCGCTCCTCGGCGAGCCGCGTCAGCTCCGCCCGCCGCCCGGCGTCCGGGTCCACGAAGACCTCGCCGGTGCTGCCGTCCACGGCCACGACCGTCCCCTCGGGCAGCTCCGCCGCGCCCGGCAGCGCCACCACCGCGGGCACGCCCAGCGCCCGCGCCAGGATCGCGCTGTGGCTCGTCGGCCCGCCCTCCTCGGTGACGAAGCCGAGCACCAGGGCGGGATCCAGCAGCGCGGTGTCGGCCGGCGCCAGATCACGGGCGAGGAGGACGTACGGCTCGTCGCTGTCGGGCACGCCCGGCATCGGCACCCCCAGCAGCCGCGCCACGATCCGGTTGCGTACGTCGTCCAGGTCCGCCACCCGCCCCGCCATGTACTCCCCGGCACCCGCGAGCAGTTCGCGGTACGCGGCGAAGGCGTCGTACACCGCCCGCTCGGCCGAGCTGCCCACGTTGACGCGCCGGTCGACATCCGCCATCAGCTCGGGGTCCAGCGCCATCAGCGCCTGCGCCTCCAGCACCGCCTGCGCCTCACCGCCGGCCAGGTTGCCCCGCGCGGTGAGGTCCGCGGCGACGGCCTCCACGGCCTGCCGTGCCCGCTCCTGCTCGCGCGGCGCCTCCGTGGCCGGGATCTGCTTCGCCGGCGGCTCAAGTACCGCCGTGCCCATGTGCCGCACCTCGCCGATCGCCACTCCGTGGCTCACACCCACGCCCCGCAGGATCGTCTCCATCGCCCCAGTCCTCCTCGTCTACCGCGTGCCTACCGCCCGGCCGGACCCCGCGCCCCTCAACTCCAGTCGAAGAGGGCGTCCCCGGCCCGCACCGGGCCGCTGTCCACCACGGCGGAGAGGTCGCCGTCCACCGCGTCCAGGGCGATCACCGGCGAGATCGGCGACTTGCCCGCCGCCTCCACCGCGGCCGGGTCCCAGCGCACGACCTCCTGCCCGCGGCTCACCGTGTCGCCCTTCGCCACCATCAGCTCGAAGCCCTCCCCGTCCAACTGCACGGTGTCGATGCCCAGATGCGTCAGCACACCGTGCCCCGAGGAGTCCATCACCACGAAGGCGTGCGGATGAAGGGATACGACGACACCGTCCACCGGAGCCACCGCGGCGCCCGGCACCCGCTCGGGGTCGACGGCGGTGCCGGGACCCACCATGGCCTGCGCGAACACGGGATCGGGGACCTCGGTGAGCGGGAGGGCCCGCCCGGTCAGCGGGGACGTGACGGTAACGGGGGTCATCCGGTGCCTCCTGGGGCCTGTGCAGGGTTGGCCTGACCGTGACGGCAACCGCCACCGCCTGACCGGGACGGCACGCCGCCCGAGAAGCCTAACCATGCGGAGGGAAAGGTTCCGAGCGGAGTGCGGCCAACCGGTTCGGCCCCGTCCCGCGGCCGGCCGCCGACCAGCCGCCGACCAGCCGCCGACCAGCCGCCGACCAGCCGCCGACCAGCACGGACCGGCCCCGACCCGCGCGCGGGCCGTTCAGGCGTGCCGGTAGTGTCAGGGGGCGGTCCCAGGGCCTGGTCCGGGTCGCCGCAGCCACGATCACCAGCTCCCTCGAACGCAGGAGGCCCCCGGGTGGAGGTCCAGCAGACAGCGGTCCAGACGGACCGGGTCCTCACCATCCCGAACATCCTCAGCATGGCTCGGCTCGCCGGCGTCCCGCTGTTCCTCTGGCTGGTCCTGTGGCCCGAGTTCGGCGGCCCCGACAACGACGGCTGGGCGCTGCTCATCCTGATGCTCAGCGGGATCAGCGACTACCTCGACGGCAAGCTGGCCCGCCGCTGGAACCAGGTCTCCAGCCTCGGCCGCGTCCTCGACCCCGCGGCCGACCGCCTCTACATCCTCTCCACACTGGTCGGCCTCACCTGGCGCGAGATCCTCCCGCTCTGGCTGACCCTGCTCCTGCTGGCCCGCGAGGCGATGCTCGCGCTGGCGGTCCTGGTCCTGCGCCGCCACGGCTATCCGCCCCCGCAGGTCAACTTCCTCGGCAAGGCCGCCACCCTCAACCTCATGTACGCTTTCCCGCTGCTCCTCCTCAGTGACGGAAGTGGCTGGCTGCCGTCACTCGCTGCTATTTTCGGATGGGCGTTCGCGGGTTGGGGTACGGCGCTGTACTGGTGGGCAGGGATCCTCTACGTGGTCCAGGTCCGCCGGCTGGTCCGGGCGGACGCCGCGGCCGGCTAGCGCGCCGAGGCAGGCGCAGCTCGCGACCGGGTGCCCGCCCGTACGTCCCATGGCCTTCACGGCGATGGGCCCGGCGGGTTCCCGGTGCTCCAGCGGCCGCACTCATCCGCTGCCAAGGAGGACAGTTCCGACATGAAGGCCGTCGTGATGGCCGGCGGGGAAGGCACCCGCCTTCGCCCGATGACCTCGAGCATGCCCAAACCCCTCCTGCCGGTGGTCAACCGGCCGATCATGGAGCACGTGCTGCGGCTGCTGAAGAAGCACGGACTCACCGAGACGGTGGTGACCGTGCAGTTCCTCGCCTCACTGGTGCGCAACTACTTCGGCGACGGCGAGGAGCTCGGCATGGAGCTGACCTACGCCACGGAGGACCGCCCACTGGGCACCGCCGGCAGCGTGAAGAACGCCGAGGAGGCACTGAAGGACGACACGTTCCTGGTGATCTCCGGAGACGCCCTGACGGACTTCGACCTCACCGACCTGATCGCCTTCCACAAGGAGCGCGGCGCCCTGGTCACCGTCTGCCTGACCCGGGTGCCCAACCCGCTGGAGTTCGGCATCACCATCGTCGACGACGAGGGCCGCGTCGAGCGCTTCCTGGAGAAGCCCACCTGGGGCCAGGTCTTCTCCGACACCGTCAACACCGGCATCTACGTCATGGAGCCGGAGGTCTTCGACTACGTCCACAAGGACACCTCCGTCGACTGGTCCGGCGACGTCTTCCCCCAGCTCATGAAGGAGGGCAAGCCGATCTACGGCTATGTCGCCGAGGGCTACTGGGAGGACGTCGGCACCCACGAGAGCTACGTCAAGGCCCAGGCCGACGTCCTGGACGGCAAGGTCGACACCGACATCGACGGCTTCGAGATCTCCCCCGGCGTCTGGGTCGCCGAGGGCGCCGAGGTCCACCCCGACGCGGTGCTGCGCGGCCCGCTCTACGTCGGCGACTACGCCAAGGTCGAAGCCGGCGTCGAGCTGCGCGAGCACACCGTCATCGGCTCCAACGTGGTGGTGAAGTCCGGCGCCTTCGCCCACAAGGCCGTCGTCCACGACAACGTCTACATCGGCCCCCACACCAACCTGCGCGGCTGCGTCATCGGCAGGAACACCGACGTGATGCGCGCCGCGCGCATCGAGGACGGCGCGGTCATCGGCGACGAGTGCCTGATCGGCGAGGAGTCGATCATCCAGGGCAACGTGCGCGTCTACCCGTACAAGACGATCGAGGCCGGCGCCTTCGTCAACACGTCCGTCATCTGGGAGTCCCGCGGCCAGGCCCACCTCTTCGGCGCCCGCGGCGTCTCGGGCATCCTCAACGTCGAGATCACCCCCGAGCTGGCCGTCCGCCTCGCCGGCGCCTACGCCACCACCCTGAAGAAGGGCTCCACGGTCACCACCGCGCGCGACCACTCCCGCGGCGCCCGCGCGCTGAAGCGCGCCGTCATCTCCGCCCTCCAGGCCAGCGCCATGGACGTACGGGACCTGGAGAACGTCCCCCTGCCGGTGGCCCGCCAGCAGACCGCGCGCGGCAGCGCCGGCGGCATCATGATCCGCACCACGCCGGGGGTGCCGGACTCCGTCGACATCATGTTCCTCGACGAACGCGGCGCCGACCTCTCCCAGGGCGCCCAGCGCAAGCTGGACCGCGTCTACGCCCGCCAGGAGTACCGCCGCGCCTTCCCCGGCGAGATCGGCGACCTGCACTTCCCCGCCAGCGTCTTCGACAGCTACACGGGCTCCCTGCTGCGCGCCGTGGACACCACCGGCATCGCCGAGTCGGAGCTGAAGGTCGTCGTCGACGCCAGCAACGGCAGCGCGGGCCTGGTGCTGCCGAGCCTGCTCGGCCGCCTGGGCGTGGACGCGCTCACCATCAACCCGGGCCTGGACGAGTCCCGTCCCACCGAGACCCCCGCCTCGCGCCGGGCCGGCCTGGTGCGGCTGGGGGAGATGGTCGCCTCCGCGCGGGCCGCCTTCGGCGTGCGCTTCGACCCGGTGGGCGAGCGATTGTCGCTGGTGGACGAGAAGGGCCGCATCATCGAGGACGACCGCGCGCTGCTGGTCCTCCTCGACCTCGTCGCCGCCGAGCGGCGCAGCGGCCGCGTCGCCCTGCCCGTCACCACCACCCGCATCGCCGAGCAGGTCGCCGCCTACCACGGCACCCAGGTGGAGTGGACGACGACCTCGCCGGACGACCTCACCCGCGTCGCCCGCCAGGACGGCACGGTCTTCGGCGGCGACGGCCTCGGCGGCTTCATCGTCCCCGAGTTCTCCTCCGTCTTCGACGGCGCCGCCGCCTTCGCCCGCCTGACCGGCCTGGTCGCCCGCACCCAGCTCACCCTCAGCCAGATCGACGCGCGCATCCCCCGCGCGCACGTGCTGCGCCGCGACCTGCCCACCCCCTGGGCGGTGAAGGGCATGGTCATGCGCCGCGTGGTGGAGGCGGCGGGCGAGCGCTCGGTGGACACCACCGACGGCGTCCGCGTCGTGGAACCCGACGGCCGCTGGACCCTGGTCCTGCCCGCCCCGGCCGAAGCGGTCACCCACCTGTGGGCGGAAGGCCCGGACGAAGCCTCCGCCCAGGCGCTCCTGGACACCTGGACCCCCATCATCACCAGCGCCGGGGAGTAAGCAGCCGAGGTTGCGACGCCCGGACACGCACTCTCGCCGCACGGTAGGTCAGGACAGGTGGCTCCGCCACATGACCTGACCTACCGCACGGCGAGAGCACGCACCGGACGCCGCTGTTATCCCCGAATGCTTGGTGGGGCGCCATCCCGTGTTCTTGTGCGTCGGGTGCGTGTACTGGGGTTGTGACGTCCCCGCCCGGTCACCCGGACTTCGTCGGTCCGCGGTGTGCGTGCCAGGATGTGCGGCATGCCGCAGCAGGGACCCGAACGGAGCAGTGAGCCGGCGCGAGCGCGCCCGGACGCCTCCATGTCGCTGCTCACGGAGATCATGGAGCACAGCCTCGACGACGGGTACGCCGAGGCCGCCCGCCGCGCCGGCGCGCCGCGCTCGCTCGCCGTACGCGGTGCGGTGGCCGCCGGGCTGGCCCTGGCGGCGCTGATCGTCACCGTGGCCGCCACCCAGGCCCGCGACGCGGCGCCCGTCATCGCCAAGGAGCGCGCCGACCTCATCGGCCGGGTGGAGTCGGAGACCGCCGAGGCCGACGCCCTGCACGACGAGGTCGACCGCCTCCGCCACGACCTGGACGCCAGCCGGCGGGCCCTGGACAACAGGGGCGGCGGCGCGCTGGAGCGCCTCGGCCTGCTCTCGGGCGCCACCGAGGTGACGGGCCCCGGCATCGAACTGGTGGTGGACGACTCCGCGGACACCGCCTCCGGGCCCGGCGACGGCCCGCGCCGCTCCACCGGCTTCACCGACACCGGCCGGCTGCGCGACCGCGATCTGCAGCGCGTCGTCAACGGACTGTGGGCCGCGGGCGCCGAAGCGGTCTGCGTCAACGGCCAGCGCCTGACCGCCCTGTCGGCCGTCCGCGCCGCCGGCGACGCCATCGTCGTCGACAACCGCCCGCTGGCACCGCCGTACAAGCTCCTCGCGGTCGGCGACGGCAAGCGGCTCAGCCGGGACTTCCAGGACAGCGCCGACGGCCGCTACCTCTACGTCCTGCAGGAGAACTACGGCATCCGCACCCGGATCTCGGTGCGCGAGAAGGTCGCCCTGCCGGCCGCCGCCGGCCTGACCGTACGCAACGCACAGCCGGCGCCGCCGGCGGGGGAGGGCACGTCGTGATCGCGGTACTGGGACTGGTCTTGGGAGTCGTGGTCGGATTCATCGTCCGACCCGAGGTGCCCACGGCGGTCGAGCCCTACCTCCCCATCGCCGTCGTCGCCGCGCTCGACGCGGTCTTCGGCGCGCTGCGGGCCATGCTCGACGGCATCTTCGACGACAAGGTCTTCGTGGTGTCGTTCCTGTCCAACGTGGTCGTCGCGGCCCTCATCGTCTTCCTCGGCGACCAACTCGGCGTCGGCGCCCAGCTCTCCACCGGCGTGGTCGTGGTCCTGGGCATCCGCATCTTCTCCAACGTGGCCGCCATCCGCCGCCACGTCTTCAGGGCGTGAGCGCGGTGCACGAGGAGGAGACCCCCGCGGCGCCCGCCGCCCCGCCCGCGCTCCCCCCGGGCCCGTCGGACACCGCCCCGGGCCCCACGGGCCGCGAGCGGCTGCTGAGGGCCCTGTGGCCGCCGCGCCTGGGACGCGGCCAACTCACCGTCGCCGCCCTGCTGTTCTTCCTCGGCCTCGCCGTCGCCATCCAGGTCAGCTCCACCGGCGGCCCCAGCGCCCTGCGCGGCGCCCGCCAGGAGGACCTGGTCCGCATCCTCGACGAACTCGACGACCGCAAGCAGCGGTTGGAGGAGGAGCGGGCCGGCCTGGAGGAGCAGCGCAGCGAACTGGAGAGCAGCTCGGACCGCGCCGAGGCGGCCCGCGAGCAGAACGCCGCCCGGGAGCGGCAGCTCGGCATACTGGCCGGCACCGCCGCCGCCCAGGGCCCCGGCATCCTCCTCACCGTCGGCGACCCGGCAGGCACCGTGGAGGCCGACATGCTGCTCAACGCCATCCAGGAGCTGCGCGCCGCGGGCGCCGAGGCCATCCAGGTCAACGGGGTCCGCGTGGTCGCCTCCTCCTACGTGCAGGGCGGCACCGAGCCCGGCGACGGGGTGTCCGTGGACGGCAGGAGGCTGAGCGCCCCGTACGTCTTCAAGGCCATCGGACGACCCGCCGACCTCGAGCCCGCGCTGCGCATTCCCGGCGGCGTGGTGCAGACGCTGGAGAAGGAGCAGGCCACTGTGCGGATCGAGGGCGGTGACAAGGTCGTTGTGGATGCCTTGCGGGAGGCGGAGCGGCCTGACTACGCTCGGTCGTCGTCGTAGGTCACGGGCCTTCCCGCCCGCAGGGGGCGGCGCATCGAATCGGTGGTGCGTGGTGGAAACTGTGAGACGGCTGTGCACGTTCACCGGTTGTGGGCGCGCGGCGATCGCCGCGCGCCGCGGACACGGCCACGAGAGTCCCTGCCCCACGGGCGGGTCTGTTCAAGGTTCAAGGGGAATCGCCCGTGAAGTTGTTTCAGAGGTTGTTCGGTAAGGGCCAGCAGGCGCAGAGCGCCGGCCGGCACCGCGCCCAGGCACGCCCGGAGGACGAGGGCGAGCGCCCGCTCTTCCGCGACCAGAGCGGTCCCGGGGCCACTCCTGCGGGTGACATCCGGGGCGGAGCGTACGGCGCTCCCGGCGCGTCCGCTGTTGACCCTGCGGCCTCGGGCCGCATAGGTTTCGAGCAACCATCAACCTCAAGTACGGGTGGAGGGTTCGCCTCCGCCGGCCCCGGGGTTCCCGACAACGCCGTCGCGGGCGACCCGCGACAGGAGGCACAGCCCATGGTTTGTACGAGGTGCGGGCACCGCAACGCCGAGGCGAGCCGGTTCTGCTCCAACTGCGGAGCCCCGCTGCGCGCCGGCGCCACGGCCGAGCGCCCCTCGGAGACCACCTCGACGATCTCCATCTCGGGTATCGAGGCGTACGAGGCGGAGGCGATGGGGCAGGCGGCCCCCTCGCTGTCCCCGGAGGCGCAGGCCGCCGTCGACGCACTGCCGACCGGCTCGGGCCTGCTGGTGGTGCGCCGCGGCCCCAACTCCGGCAGCCGCTTCCTCCTCGACGGGGAGCTGACCACCGCGGGCCGCCACCCGCAGGGCGACATCTTCCTGGACGACGTGACGGTCTCCCGGCGCCACGTGGAGTTCCGCCGCGGCGCGGACGGACTCTTCACGGTCGCCGACGTCGGCAGCCTCAACGGGACGTACGTCAACCGCGAGCGGATCGACTCCGCGGTCCTGGCCAACGGCGACGAGGTGCAGATCGGCAAGTTCCGCCTCGTCTTCTACGCCAGCCGCCGGGGCATCTGAGCGCGGGCCGGCCGGCGAGGCGGCAGAGGACGGCGCAGGAATGTCGGACGCGGACACGGACGCCCCGGCCACCGCGGTGGCCGGGCGGCTGATGAGCATCGGGGGAGTCCTCGTGCAGCTGCGCGAGGAGTTCCCCGAGGTCACCATCTCCAAGATCCGCTTTCTGGAGGCGGAGGGGTTGGTGGAGCCGCAGCGGACCCCGAGCGGGTACCGCAAGTTCTCCTCCGCCGACGTCGCACGCCTCGCCCGGGTGCTGCGCATGCAGCGCGACCACTACCTGCCGCTGCGGGTGATCCGCGAGCAGCTCGACGCCGCGCCCCCCGGTGACGACGCGCCGCGCGAGCCCGCCCCCGAGGCCCGGGCGGAGCCCGACCTGCTCACCAGGGCGCAGCTGCTGCGCCGGGCGCGCGTCGCGGAGGGCGACCTCGCCGACTGGGAGTCCTACGGACTGCTCGGACCGGAGGCGCAGGGCGGCTACGACCCGCAGGCCGTGGCCGTCGCCCGCCTCTGCGCCGAGCTGGGGCGCTACGGGATCGAGCCCCGGCACCTCAAGGGTGCCAAGGCCGCCGCGGAACGCGAGGCAGGGCTGATCGAACAGGTGATCGCCCCGTTGCGGATGCACCGCAGCCCGCGCACCCGCGCGGACGCCGAGGCCGCCGCCCAGGAGCTGATCGGCCTCGCCGGCCGCCTGCACTCCGTCCTGCTGCAGTCGGCGCTGCGCGCCCGCGGAAGCTGAGCCCCCCGCCCGCAGGTTCCCTGAGCGGCTCCCGACCCCGCCGACGCCCCGCGCCAGGGGCGCTCTGCGGGGCGGACATCCCGGCTGTCGGACGGCTCGACTACCCAAACCCGCCGCGAACGGCCTAGGGTTGCTGTGTGAACGAGCTCGACGTTGTCGGTGTCCGGGTCGAAATGCCGTCCAACCAGCCGATCGTGCTCCTGCGGGAAAGGGGCGGCGACCGCTACCTCCCCATCTGGATCGGACCGGGGGAGGCCACCGCGATCGCCTTCGCCCAGCAGGGCATGACGCCTGCCCGCCCGCTGACCCACGATCTCTTCAAGGACGTCCTCGACGCGGTGGGCCAGACCCTCACGGAGGTCCGCATCACGGACCTGCGCGAGGGGGTCTTCTACGCCGAGCTGGTGTTCTCCTCCGGCGCCGAGGTCTCGGCCCGCCCCTCCGACGCGATAGCGCTGGCGCTGCGGACCGGCACGCCGATCTACGGCAGCGACGGGGTCCTGGACGACGCCGGGATCGCGATCCCGGACGAGCAGGAGGACGAGGTGGAGAAGTTCCGTGAGTTCCTCGACCAGATCTCGCCCGAGGATTTCGGGACGAGTCAGCAGTAGGGAGCACTTCCTCCGGTGCGGACGCGGTAAACCACCCGTAGGGTGATTATCACTCGGCGTGCCGAGTGTGGCGTTCGTTGACGCGCCCCGGGCGACTGCCTACCGTCGGACAGGCAGTTCAGGGAGCGGAGGTCGGCGTGGGTGTCACCGGCAAGAAGATGACGGTAGGGGCGGGCGGTCCCCTTCCGCTCCACGGACGATCCCCGCAGGGGGTGAGAGCGGACGTGAGCACCGGCGAAACAGTCGGCTACCGCGGGCCCACGGCCTGCGCCGCGGCCGGCATCACCTACCGCCAGCTCGACTACTGGGCGCGTACGGGCCTGGTCGAGCCCAGTGTCCGCCCCGCCTACGGCTCGGGCACCCAGCGCCTGTACGGGGCGCGCGACGTCGTGGTGCTGAAGATCGTGAAGCGGCTGCTGGACACCGGCGTCTCGCTGCAGAGCATCCGCACCGCGGTGCGCCACCTCACGGCGAGCGCCAGCGCCGACCTCCAGCAGATGACGCTGATCTGCGACGGCGCGACGGTCTACGAGTGCGGCTCGCCGGACGAGCTGGCCGAACTCCTCGCGGGCGGCCAGGGCATCTTCGGCATCTCCGTCGGCGCGGTCTGGCGCGACGTCCAGGGCGTGCTGACCCAGCTCCAGGGCGAGTGCGTGGACACCGGCGAGACCCTGACCGGCGAGAACCAGACCGACGAACTCGCCGCCCGCCGCCGCGGCCGGGCGGTCTGACCCTCCCTTTTCCGAGCCGGGCGGCGCCGTCCCGGGCGCCGTCCCGGCAGCCGTTGTCAGTGGCGTGGTGCATCCTTCGGACTGTGCAGCGCGAGTCGGCCGGATCGCATCAGCCGGGTGCGGGGGAGCCGCCCCCGGGCCCGGCCCGGCGCGCCGCCGAGCCGGTGGGGCGGGCGGCGCCCACGATCCTCCACCTCGACATGGACGCCTTCTTCGCCGCCGTCGAGCAGGCCGCCAAGCCCAGCCTGCGCGGCAAGCCCGTGATCGTCGGCGGCCTCGGCCCCCGCGGCGTGGTGGCCACCTGCTCCTACGAGGCGCGGGTCTTCGGCGTGCACTCCGCGATGCCCACCTCCCAGGCCCGCCGCCTGTGCCCCAACGCCGCCTACCTCCAGCCGCGCTTCGAGGTCTACCGGAGCATCAGCGAGCGCGTCATGGCGCTGCTGGGGGAGCTGTCGCCGCTGGTGGAGCCGCTGAGCCTGGACGAGGCGTTCGTCGATCTGGAGGCCGGCGGAGCGGCCCGGGACACCGCCGGCGCCAGGAGCGTCGCCGAGCGGCTGCGGGCGGATATCCGGGCGGCCACGGGGCTGACCGGGTCGGTGGGGCTGGCCGGCTCGAAGATGCTCGCCAAGATGGCCTCGGAGCTGGCCAAGCCCGACGGGTTTTTCGTCGTCACCCCCGGTACGGAGCCCGCCCTGCTCGCCCCCATGTCCGTGCGCGCGCTGCCCGGGGTGGGGCCGGCCACCGCGGAGACGCTGCGCCGGGCCGGGATCACGACGGTCAAGCAGGTCACCGAGGCCGGCGAGGAGGAGCTGGTGCAGCTGCTGGGCAGGGCGCACGGCTCGTGGGTCCACGCCATGGGCCTGGGCCGCGACCGGCGCCCCGTGGTCGCCGAGCGGGATGCGAAGTCCGTCTCCGTGGAGGACACCTTCGACGTCGACCTGCACGACCGGGTGCGCATCCGCGCGGAGGTGGCGCGGCTGGCCGAGCGGTGTGTGAGCCGGCTGCGCGGTGCGCGGCGCTCGGGGCGCACGGTGGTGCTGAAGGTCCGGCGCTACGACTTCTCCACGCTCACCCGCTCCGAGACCCTGCGCGGCCCCACCGACGACCCGGTGGTGGTGCGCGAGGCGGCGGAGCGGCTGCTGGAGGGCGTGGACACCACCGGGGGCGTACGACTGCTCGGGGTGGGCGTCAGCGGACTCGCCGACTACACGCAGGAGGACCTCTTCGCCCAGGCGGCGGGGGAGCGGGCCGCGCGGGCCGCCGAGCAGGAGGCGCGGGAGATCGCGGCGGTACGGGACACAGGCGGACCGCAGGCCGGCCGGGAGCCCGGCGGGGAGTCCGGCGGGGGAGAGCCGCCCGGGGCGGCCGGTGTCCCGGAGGCCCCCGAGCCGCGCCGCTGGCCGCCCGGTGTGGACGTGGTCCACACCGGGCACGGCCCCGGCTGGGTCCAGGGCAGCGGCCTGGGCCGCGTCACGGTCCGCTTCGAGACCCCGCTCTCACCACCGGGCCGCGTCCTGACCTTCGCCGCCGACGATCCGGCGCTGGAGCGGGGAAAGCCGCTGCCCCTGGTCCCGCAGGACTGAGGCCGGCCCGAGGGCCGTGCCGGGCCCGTACCGCCCGGCCGGTGCGGGATCGGGCGGCGGGTTCAGCCCTCCGCGCCGGAGATACGGCCGAAGTCGCGGTCGGGCGGGGTGGGGGGCTTGCCGCCCGCGGGGGGCAGCGCCATGCCGTAGTGGTGGTAGAGCTGGAGTTCCTGCTCGGGGGAGAGGTGGCGGCCGACGCCGAAGTCCGGCGCGTCCTTGATCAGTTCCCGTTCGAAGGGGATCCGCAGGGCGCCCGAGACCAGCTCGCTCGGCTCCAGCGGCACGAAGGCGTCCCGGTGGAAGAGCCCGGTGCGGATCGCCGCCCACTCCGGCTGCCCGGTCGCGTCGTCGAGGTAGACCTCGTCCACGGTGCCGATCTTCGTCCCACGGGTGTCGAACGCCTTGCACCCGATCAGGCTCCGGGGATCGATGTCACTCTGCACGGTCCCTCCAACCACTCGTCCGTTGCGCTGAGTCCACCAAAGGACACAATCCGCCCCCCGGCCACCGGAGGGAACCACCCGTGTGGTGCCGGGAGCCGCGGCGCCCGGCCCGGGTGCGGCTGCCCGGGCCGGGCCGGCCCCCACCCCCGCTGGTAGGCTGGGGGACGGCTGCAAACCCCGCGCGGGAGAGTCCGCCCCGGAGCCCCGGGACGGCGCCGAAGGAGCAAATCCTCCCCGGAATCTCTCAGGCACACGTACCGCGCGGACGAGGTCACTCTGGAAAGCAGGGCCCGGGCGCACGCCCGGACCCTCACCGACGGTGAAAGCCGGGCCCGTGCCCGGTGAAGCTCTCAGGTTTGGATGACAGAGGGGGAGGCCGTTCGGGTGCCGTCCCAGGCGCCCCTCGAAGGTCATGCGACCAGGAGGCCTTAACGATGTCCGCCACCCACCGCTCCTCCCTCGGACCCTCTCTCGGAGAGCTCGAGCGCGGTATCCCCTTCGAGCAGCGCCACATCGGCCCCGACGCCGAGGCCGAGGCGAAGATGCTGGCCCAGGTCGGCTACGGCTCCCTCGACGAGCTGACCGCCGCCGCCGTCCCCGACGTAATCAAGGGCGCCGAGTCCCTCGCCCTCCCCGAGGCCCGTACCGAGGCCGAGGTGCTGGCCGAGCTGCGTGACCTGGCCGACCGCAACCAGGTCCTGACCTCCATGATCGGCCTGGGCTACCACGGCACCTTCACCCCGCCGGTGATCCTGCGCAACGTGCTGGAGAACCCGGCCTGGTACACGGCGTACACCCCCTACCAGCCGGAGATCTCCCAGGGCCGCCTGGAGGCCCTGCTGAACTTCCAGACCGTCGTGGCCGACCTCACCGGCCTGCCCACCGCCGGCGCCTCCCTCCTCGACGAGGGCACCGCCGCCGCCGAGGCCATGTCCCTCTCGCGCCGCATGGGCAAGGTCAGGAACGGCGTCTTCCTCATCGACGCCGACACCCTGCCGCAGACGATCGCGGTGATCCAGACCCGCGCCGAGCCCACCGGCGTCGAGGTCGTCGTCGCCGACCTCGGCGCGGGCATCCCCGCCGAGATCGCCGAGCGCGGCGTCTTCGGCGTCCTGCTGCAGTACCCGGGCGCCTCCGGTGCCGTACGGGACCTGCGCCCCGTCATCGAGCAGGCCCACGAGCTGGGCGCGCTGGTCACCGTCGCCGCCGACCTCCTGGCCCTGACGCTGCTGACCTCCCCGGGCGAGCTGGGCGCCGACATCGCCGTCGGCAACACCCAGCGCTTCGGCGTCCCGATGGGCTTCGGCGGACCGCACGCCGGCTACATGTCCGTACGGGAGAAGTTCGCCCGCAGCCTGCCCGGCCGCCTCGTCGGCGTCTCCAAGGACGTCGACGGCCGCCCCGCCTACCGGCTGGCGCTCCAGACCCGCGAGCAGCACATCCGCCGTGAGAAGGCCACCTCCAACATCTGCACCGCGCAGGTGCTCCTCGCCGTGATGGCCGGCATGTACGCCGTCTACCACGGCCCCGACGGCCTGCGCGCCATCGCGCGGCGCACCCACCGCTACGCCGCGATCCTCGCCGCGGGCCTGGAGGCCGCCGGGGTGGAGCTGACCCAGGGCGCCCACTTCGACACCCTCACCGCCCGCGTCCCCGGCCGCGCCGCCGAGATCGTCGCCGCCGCCCGCGAGGCCGGCGTCAACCTGCGCCTGACCGACGCCGACCACGTCGGCATCGCCTGCGACGAGACCACCACCCGCGCCGACCTGGCCGCCGTCTGGTCCGCCTTCGGCACGCAGGGCGACGTCGAGGCGCTGGACGCCGCCGTCGCCGAGGCACTCCCCGCGGACCTGCTGCGCGGCGACGAGGTGCTCACCCACCCCGTCTTCCACCAGCACCGCTCCGAGACGGCCATGCTGCGCTACCTGCGCAAGCTCGCCGATCGCGACTACGCGCTGGACCGCGGCATGATCCCGCTGGGCTCCTGCACGATGAAGCTCAACGCGACCACCGAGATGGAGCCGGTCACCTGGCCGGAGTTCGGCGCCCTGCACCCCTTCGCGCCGGCCGAGCAGGCCGCCGGCTTCCTCACCCTCATCAACGAGCTGGAGGAGCGCCTGGCGGAGGTCACCGGCTACGACAAGGTCTCCCTCCAGCCCAACGCCGGCTCCCAGGGCGAGCTGGCCGGCCTGCTGGCCGTGCGCGCGTACCACCGAGCCAACGGCGACACGCAGCGCGACGTGTGCCTCATCCCCTCCTCCGCGCACGGCACCAACGCCGCCAGCGCCGTGATGGCCGGCATGAAGGTCGTCGTCGTCGCCACCCGCGAGGACGGCGACGTCGACGTCGAGGACCTGCACGCCAAGATCGACAAGCACCGCGATGAGCTGGCCGTGCTGATGGTCACCTACCCCTCCACCCACGGCGTCTTCGAGGAGCAGATCACCGAGGTCTGCGCCGCGGTGCACGAGGCGGGCGGCCAGGTCTACGTCGACGGCGCCAACCTCAACGCCCTGGTGGGCCTGGCCAAGCCGGGCAGGTTCGGCGCGGACGTCTCGCACCTGAACCTCCACAAGACCTTCTGCATCCCGCACGGCGGCGGCGGCCCCGGCGTCGGCCCGGTCGCGGTGCGCGCGCACCTCGCCCCGTACCTGCCCAACCACCCGCTGCAGCCCACCGCCGGACCGGCCACCGGCGTCGGCCCGATCTCCGCCGCCCCCTGGGGCTCCGCGGGCATCCTGCCGATCTCCTGGGCGTACGTGCGGCTGATGGGCGCGGAGGGGCTGCGCCGCGCCACCCAGGTCGCGGTGCTCAGCGCCAACTACATCGCCAAGCGCCTGGAGCCGCACTACCCGGTGCTCTACACCGGCCCCGGCGGCCTGGTCGCGCACGAGTGCATCATCGACGTGCGCCCGCTCACCAAGGCGACGGGCGTGTCCATCGACGACGTCGCCAAGCGGCTCATCGACTACGGCTTCCACGCGCCGACGATGTCCTTCCCCGTCGCCGGCACACTGATGATCGAGCCGACGGAGTCCGAGGACCTCGCCGAGATCGACCGCTTCTGCGACGCGATGATCGCGATCCGCGCGGAGATCGACAAGGTCGGCTCGGGCGCGTGGGACAAGGCCGACAACCCGCTGGCCGGCGCCCCGCACACCGCCGCCGCGCTCGGCGGCGGCTGGGAGCACGGCTACAGCCGCGAGGAGGCCGTCTTCCCGGCCGGGGTGAGCGCCGCCGACAAGTACTGGCCGCCGGTGCGCCGCATCGACGGCGCCTTCGGCGACCGCAACCTGGTCTGCTCCTGCCCGCCGATGGACGAGTACGACAACTGACGGTCGGGCGACCGGTGGTCAACCCCGTGGTGCCAGGCGTCGGTTGAGACGCGGATGAGGCCGGTCCGGCGAACACGCCGGGCCGGCCTCGTGCTTCTCCGGGAGCCCGGCTCCCGGGAGCACGGCGGTCAGGCCGCCGCGATCACGCTTCCCGTACCGAGCGGGCGGTGCGGGGCGATGATGCTGCCGTCGGGCAGCAGCTCCCCGGTGTCCTCGAAGAGCAGGACGCCGTTGCACAGCAGGCTCCACCCCTGCTCCGGGTGGTGGGCGACCGGGTGGGCCGCCTCGCGGTCGGCGGACAGGGCGGACGGACAGGCTGGCTGGTGCGGGCACATGGTGGTGGAAGTCTCTCGCTGCGTCTGCCCGTTGATGAGGCGACTGGCTGGCTCGTACATGGCGGTTCCCCCGTGTCCCCCGTAGACGGTCGGTCGGATCCCAGTGTTGCCCTACCGCGGTCGTTCCGCAGGGATTTCCGGACGACTGGTCTCCCTGGGGGAGGACGCATCACCCGGCCGGACGGTTGCCCGGCCCGGGTCACCCCTTCGGATGGCATCCCGCGGTCCGGCCGACACGGGGGCGCCGACTGTGCTGACCGAAGGTCAGGCCGTCGTACGCAGCAGGGGCGCCGGAGAGAGGCGGTCGCTGAGGCGGGGCAGCAAGTCCGCGACGCGGTACGGCCGGTGGGCCGCGATGCCCGGGGGCGCCGGGGCCAGGGGGACGAGCAGGTCCTCGGGCGCGGGGTGGCCGGTGAGGCCGTCGGAGGCGGTGTCGCGGTGCAGCCACAGCGTGAGCATGTACAGCTCGGGGATCGACAGCAGCCGGGCCTGGAAGAGCGCCGGGAGCGACTCGACCTGGCGCCAGGCACGTTCGGTCGCGGTCACGTACGGACCCTCCACGAAGTGTGAGAACGCCCAGCCGTCGGGTGTGAGCCCGGCCTGCGCCGCGGCTGCCGGCGGGCCGGCCGGGCCGCGCAGCTGGAAGCGCCAGCCGCTGAGCCGGGTACGGGGCGCCACCGGTCGCGCGGCGCCGGGCCGGCGGCTGCCCACGCCGTCCATGGTGTGGACGGGGAGGGAGAGTTCGGTGGTCAGCGGGCCGGCCGGGACGCGCGGCGGGGAAGGGCGTACGCCGAAGGTGCGGGCGCCGGGCAGGGCGGTGGGGGAACCCAGTGCGTTGAGGATGCTGCGCAGGGCGGGCGCGGGGGCGGGCGGAACGAGCAGCGGCATGGTCAGTTGCCTCTCACTGGGAAAGAACTGCTGAGCGGAGAACGGCGGATACCTGGGGGACTGCGGATAAGCGGGCGGGGCGGCGCGGTCGCGGTGCGGGCCGTACGACCACGCCGTCAGGGGTGTCCGCATGCCGGGCGGGGGCGGGGCCGACTCTCTGCCTCGTGGGGAAGTCTAACCGCCCCGGGTTGAGAGGGTGTTTCCCCTAGAAGGCCCCAATATTGCCCGTCAGGTGAATTCCAGCCATAGTGCGGCGCCGTATCACCGGCGATTCGTCCAGCACGTGCGTGCGGCCTGCGGTGACTCATTTCCGTGAGATGGCCGGAAATCGACGGTGATTTTCGCCATGCCGTCGCGGCCGCCTGGCCGGCCTCGATATGCCTGCGGAATGTGCCGCCATCGTGGGCCGCTTCCAGCCTACTTGGCGGCGGCGGGCCGGCGGGGCGTTATCGATCGCCCCGGCTGGGCATCATCCCGGCACGCCGCACACGAGGAGGGACGCAGCGATGGGGGAGAAGGTCGCGGCCGGCGGGTTCGACCTGTCCGACCGTCAGCGTCACCGCCGCCGGCTCCGCCAGTGCCTGACCGCGCTGGAGCGGATGCTGGAGGAGAAGCGCTTCGACCGGCCGCAGAATCTCATGGGGCTGGAGATAGAACTGAATCTGGTGGGGGCGGACGGATTACCGCGCATGCTGAACCACGCGGTACTGGAGCGCATAGCGAGCCCCGATTTCCAGACGGAGCTGGGCCAGTTCAACCTGGAAGTCAACATCGCCCCGCACCGGCTTTCCGCCCGCGTTCTCGATCAACTGGCGGAGGAACTGCGCACCGGACTGGGATACGCCGACCGCAAAGCCCGGGAGGTGGCTGCCGGAATCGTCATGATCGGAATTCTCCCCACCCTCACCGAGGAGGACCTGGGAAGTGCCAACCTCACCGAGGTCGACCGCTATCTGCTGCTCAACGAGCAGATCATGGTGGCGCGCGGCGAGGAGATATCCGTCGACATCCAGGGCGTCGAGCGCCTCACCTACGTGGCGGAGTCGATCGCGGCCGAAGCGGCGTGCACCTCCGTGCAGTTGCACCTGCAGGTGACGCCCGGCCGCTTCGCCGACGTATGGAACGCCGCGCAGGCGGCCACCGCGGCGCAGATCGCGGTGGGGGCCAACGCGCCCTTCGTCTTCGGCCGCGAGCTGTGGTGCGAGTCGCGCACCGAGCTGTTCCTGCAGGCCACCGACACCCGCCCGCCCGAGCTGCAGGCCCAGGGAGTGCGGCCGCGCACCTGGTTCGGGGAGCGCTGGATCGACAGCGTCCACGACCTCTTCGAGGAGAACCTCGCCTACTTCCCCGCCCTGCTGCCGCTGTGCGGGGAGGAGGACCCGCAGCGCGTCCTCGACGAGGGCGGCACCCCGGACCTGTACGAACTCGTCCTGCACAACGGCACCGTCTACCGATGGAACCGGCCCGTCTACGGCATCGCCGACGGTGTACCGCATCTGCGGGTGGAGAACCGGGTCCTGCCGGCCGGCCCGACCGTCACCGACGTCATCGCCAACGCGGCCTTCTACTACGGCCTGGTCCGCACCCTCGCCGACGAGCAGCGCCCGGTGTGGGGCCGCCTGTCCTTCGACGACGCGGCGGCCAACTTCGAGCGGGCGTGCCGCCGCGGCATCGACGCGGAGCTGCTGTGGCCCAGTCGGCGGCGCCTGGGCGGCGTCGCGCCCGTCTCCTCGGTCTCCGCGGTGCCGGCGGTGCGCCTGGTGCTGGACGAGCTGCTGCCGATGGCCGCCGACGGACTGGACGCCTGGGGCATCGACGCCGCTGACCGCGACCGCTACCTGGGCGTCATCGAGCAGCGCTGCCGCCGCCGCGTCAACGGCGCCTCCTGGCAGTCCCAGGCCTTCCACCGCGAGCTGCGCTCGGGCCTGGGCCGCCAGGCCGCGCTGGCGGCGATGACGCGCCGCTACTGCGAACTGACGCGCACCGGGGAGCCCGTGCACACCTGGCCGGTGTAGGGATCCCTTCGATACGGTCGCGAGGTCACCGCCGGGCCGCCGCCGCTCCGGCGTCCATCACGGACTGGAGCAGCACCCGGTGGACCTCCGCCGGGTCCTTCACGGCGTACGAGGCACCGCCCACCGCCTTGGCGATTTTGGCGCAGGCCGCGGCGTCGGCGTCCGGACCTGCGGCGATGACGATCAACCCGACGGGTCGCTCGTGGTCGGCCAGTTCGCTCAGCTGCTTGGTCAACCCGGTCAGCCCGATCCGGCCCGAGTCGTCGTCGGCGCCGTCGGTGAGGACCACCAGCGCGTTGAACTTGCCTGGCACATAGGTCTCCACCGCCGAGCGGTACGCCGCGAGCGTGGTGTCGTACAGCCTCGTGGAGCCGTCGACGACAGGCCGCAGCGAGCCGAACGCCCGGGTCAGCCGCTCACGCTGGGTCATGCCGCCGGATGATCGCTCGCCCAGCCGCTGCGGCTTGACCAGCACCTGGTAGTCGCGGGTGCTGCCCGGGGGGGTGGCGAAGCGCCACAGCCCGATCTCGTCCTCGTCGGTGAACTGCGGCAGCGCCTGCATCAGCGCCCCGCGGGTGACGTCCATCCGCGTCTCGCCCGGCCGCGAGGGCACGTCGAAGGCCATGGAGCCGGAGGCGTCGACCACCGCGGTCAGCCGGGCCGGCTGGATCGTGATCGTCCACATGCTCAGCACCGCCGCCATGGTCCCGGCGTCGGGCACCGCCGCCGGCTTCTCGCCGAACGGCTGGGGGGCGCGGCCGCCCGCGGCCCGTACCAGATCCTCGTCGGGGGTGCCGCGGTCGTCGCGGAAGCCGTGGCGGCGCAGCACCGCGCGGCCCTCGTCGTCGTTGAGCAGGGTGAGGAAGCGGTCGGCGGCGACCTGCCGGTCGGTGTCCAGCCGCGCGGTGTTCAGCAGGTGGTACGGGTAGTCCAGCGCCCCGGCGCCGTCCTTCGGATAGAACAGGGAGAGGTGGGCCTCGTCCCCTGCCGGGTGCCTGCGGTTGTGGGTGAAGGCCGCCTGCTCGCTCAGCAGCAGGGCCTCGCTGCTGCTCGCCCGCTCCACCGGTGAGCGGTCGCGCGGCAGCGCGGCCAGGACCGTCTCGTCACCCGGCTGGATGCGCTTCGCCAGCTCCTTGGCGGCGGAAGCCGTGAGGGTGGCGGCAGTCGACTCATCCGAGGCACGGGCGGAGGACGCGTGGATGTACTGCAGGGCCAGCAGCGCGGTGGCACTGCGCGCCGGATCGGCGGCCCCGACGTCGAAGGACGCCGCGCCGCCGCCCGCTCCGGCCTGCGCCAGCTCCGCCCAGCCGTAGGTCCTGCGCGGCCAGCCCAGCGCCTCGGCCGCGGGCTGGACGGCGGCCAGGGTGAGGGGGCTGCTGGCGATATGGCCCAGGGGCTGCAGATCGCTGTCGCCCAGCGCCGACTGGACGCTCTTCGGCCAGACGGAGGAGTCGGCGACCCAGACGTGGAAGCCCCCGCCGCCGCGCCGCAGCGAGTCGGCGACCTCCGCGCTGGGCCGCGCCTTCACCGCGACGTCCAGGCAGCGGCCGGCGACCCGCACCTCCTCCCCGCCGGTACGGGCCGCGATCTCCTTCAGCGCCGGTGCCACGTCCGGCGAGGCGACGACGTCCAGGCGCAGGTCGCCCTGCGGGCAGTCGCGTACCAGCGGCAGCAGGGTGTCCTGCCCGTAGGCGAGGCCGCCGAGCACGACGGTGAGCAGCACGGCGGTGGCGCCCACCACGGTGCGGGCGCGCCTGGGCGGGCGGGGGCGCGCGGACCGGCGGTCGTGGCCGTCATGGCCGGGGTAGCCGCCATGGCCGTCGTGTCGGTCGTTGTGCTCGGGCTGGCTGTGTCGTCCCATGAGCGCCGTCCCCCCCGGGGGCTCTCGTATTGGATGATCTCGCAAGTGCTTTCGAGACCTTAACGGCCTGGGGCGGTTATGAGACGGGAAATCAACAAGAACAGGGGAGGGGTTTTGGTGGGTGAGACAACGGCGCTGCCCGCATCGGGCGCACCCGGCGCCGGCGGAGCCGGCGGGGCGGCCGGTACAGGGCAGTCGCGGCGGATGCTGATCGCCGAAACACTACTGGTCCTGGCGGTGTCGCTGGGCGCGAGCGCGCTGTCGGCGCTGATCAGCTTCGTCGGTTCGGTGACGCGGCCCGGCGGCCTGAAGGACCAGGCGGCGAACCTCAACACCTCGGCGGCGCCCGGGCGTCCGTGGCTGGATCTGGCCTGGCAGCTCTTCGACATCGCCAGTGCGCTGGTGCCGGTGGCGCTGGTGGCGTACTTCCTGCTGCGCGACGGCGCCGGCGGGCTGCGCGCGATCGGCTTCGACCTGAGCCGGCCGCGCTTCGACCTGAGCCGGGGCGCGCTGGTGGCGGCGGCCATCGGGGGCAGCGGGCTGCTGCTCTACCTCGGCGCGCGGGCGGCGGGCGCGAACCTCACCGTCGTACCGGAGTCGCTGCCGGACGTCTGGTGGAAGATCCCGGTGCTCGTCCTGTCCGCGGTCCAGAACGCGGCGCTGGAGGAGGTCGTGGTGCTGGGGTATCTGCTGCTGCGGCTGCGCCAGTTGGGCTGGACCCCGGCCGCCGCGCTGGCGGCGAGCGCGCTGCTGCGCGGCTCCTACCACCTCTACCAGGGCTTCGGCGGCTTCGTCGGCAACGCGGTGATGGGCGTCGTCTTCGTCCTGCTCTACCGCCGCTGGGGCCGCGTGGGACCCCTCTTCGCGGCCCACGCGCTGATCGACATCGTGGCCTTCGTCGGCTACGCGGCACTGGCGGGGAAGGTGGGGTGGCTGCCGACGGGGTAGGGGTCGCCGCCCACCCCACATGCGCCCGCCGAATCCGTACACCCGTACCCTCAACTCCGGTTTAATTGCCGCATGCCCGAGCCGAGCACGCCGGATCTGGACGTACTGCGCGAGCAGCACCGCGAGCTCTACGGCGCGCTGCTCGGCAGCCGCGGCGCCGAGGACGCCAGGGCCGCCGTCGCGGTCGCGGAGCGGCTGGCGGCGCACGAGGGGGCCGGGGTCGAGGACCACTGGCACGCCGGCTGTACGTACCTGGCGTCCTGGCAGGTCAGCCGGGAGGAGGAGCGTTTCACGCAGGCTGTCCGCGCGTTCGGCACGGCCCGTACCCGGGCCGGTGACGACGACACCCGGGCGGCGGCCGCGCTGTCGGTGGCGCGGGCCTGGTGCCTACGGGTCGGCGTCGAGCCCGGGAGCGTCGACCGGGCGATCGCGGAGCTGACGGACGTCGTGGAGTCCGCCGGGGTGGCGCACGCGGAGCTGGCGGAGCTGCACACGGCCCGCTTCGCGACCGGCTACCGGCCCTCCGACCTGGACGCCGCGCTGGAGCTGTACACGCGCGCCGGCGCCCTGTCCGCCCCCGTGCTCGTCAAGGTCGCCCTGCTGCTGGCCGAACGCTTCCAGCTGGCCGGCGACGCGGAAAGCCTCTACCAGGGGCTGGAGTTGACGGCCCAGGTCCTCGTGAACCCGCCCGACGGCGAGCAGTCCGGGAGCGCCGGCACCGCCGATGCCGCCGGGGTGTTCGCGCATCTGCTGCGCCAGGTGCCGCGCAGTGGTGAGGCGGGCGCGCGGGTCGCCGAAACCCTGTCCTTTGTCATCGGCGAGGCGCACGACCCGCCGGCCGCGCGGCAGTTCCTGGCCGGCGCGCTCGAGTACGTCTTCCAGGACACCGGATCGGTCACGGAACTGCGCGCCCTGCTGGACCTCGTCGGCGACGCGCCCGGGGAGCCCGGCTCGGACATCGCGCCCCTCGGGATCGCGGCCGCGTGGCTGCGCCACTCCGCGCAGCTGCTGCGGGGCGGGACGCTCGGCCTCGCCGAGCTGGACGGCGTCGTGCGCGTCCTGGCCGCCGCCCTCACCGACACCGGCACACCGCCCTCGGCACTGGACGCGCTGGCCGTGGGGCTGGCCCGGGCCGTGGCCGCCTGGACCACCGTGAACCGGGAGCCGACGGTCGGGCAGCTCGACACCCTCCTGACCCGCACCGAGGCGGCGGCCGGGGCGCTGCGCGAGCAGACCGGGCTGGTGCTGGCCCTCGCCACCGCGCCGCTCTACCTCAAGCGCTCCAACCGCTCGGAGCTGCGCGGGCACATGGACGCGACCGTCGAGGTGTACGAATTCCTGCACGAGCGCCTCGACGGCCGCGAGCACGCCTCGCTCAAGGTGACCCTCGCCCACGCCCACGAGTCGCGCTACGAGCGCTTCGGGCTGCTGCCCGACCTCGAACGCTCCGTCGTCCTGCTGGACGAGGCACTGGCCGCGGGCGAGGACGATCCCGCGCTGGCCGCCTCGATGCGGGCCTCGCTCGCCGCCAGCCTGCTGCGGCGCTTCGGCGGGGCGCAGGAGCACACGGCCGGGGACTGGTACCGCGCCGCCGAACTCCTGGAGGCCGCCGTGGACGTCGAGGCCGTTGAGGCCGTCGAGGCACAGTACGCCTGGCTGCGCAACGGACTGGCCCAGGAGGCCGCCCGGCTGTTCGCACACGGCACGCTGCTCGACCGGGCGCCGAGCCGGGAGTGGCGGGAGCGCCTGCACCGCCTGCAGGACCGGGCGCGGACACTGGCCGACGCCGAGGACCTGGTCGGGGAGCTCGGGTGGTCCTTCTCGGCACTGCTGCGCCACTTCGACCCCTCGCCCGACCCCGAGCGGCCCGCGCTGCCGGACGCCGCCCTCGCCGACCAAGTGGCGCACGTGAAGCGGGCCTTGACGACAGCGGACGTCGCACAGGTGCACGAGGCGGACGGGGAACTGCGCCGCCGACTGGCCCGTATCGCCTCAGGAGAAGACCAACTGCGGGACTGGGCAGGAGACTTCGCCTCCCGGTACGAGTCCGGACGGGCGGTGGAGGACCTGTGCTGCGCCATCGCCGCCCTGCGCGCCCGCACCCGCCTGGCGGGCGAAACGACCAGACTGGCAGACCTCTTGACGGCCCGCTACGAGACCGCGGGCCTCGTATCGGACCTGGACGAGGCCGTCGCCCTGCTCGGCGGACTGCTCTCCGCCACCCCCGGCCGCGTCCAGCGCTGCCGCCTGCTGAACAACCTCTCCGGGGCCCTGTGGCGCCGCTTCCAGCACACGGGACTGGCGGCCGACCTGGACTCCTCCGTGGAGGCCATGCGGGCGGCGCTGGAGCTGACCCCGGCCGACTCCGACCACCGGGCCAGGTATCTGAGCAACCTGGCGGGCAAGTTGGACGCCCGCTTCGTGGCGCTGGGCAGCCGCAGCGACCTCGACGAGGTCATCGCCCTCAGCTCGCAGGCCGAGCGGGCGGCGGGTACGGAGCAGCCCGAGATCCGCTACTCGGCGCTGAACGGGCTCGGCGGCGCGTACCGCCGCCGCTACCAACTCGACTCCGACGCCGGCGACATACGCCTGGCCCTCGACACCCTGGAAGCCGCCCTGGCCGTCCTCGCCCCCGACGACCCCGCCCGCCCCGGCGCGCTCACCAACCTGGCGGCGTGCATCCTGGTCGGCCTGCGTGAGCCCGCGGCACGGGCGCGCCTGGACGAAGCGGTCACCATGCTGCGTACCGCGACCGCCGCGACGGGGGCACACGACCCGGTACGCGCCGGCCGCTACTTCCTGCTCGCGCAGGCACTCCTCATCAAGGCCGGTGATTCCCCGCACCCTCCCCAGCGGGCGGAGGCGCTGGCGATCCTGCGAAGTCTCGTACCGGACAACCGGGTCGACCACCCCCACCAGATCGAACCGGCCGAGGCCCTGGCCCTCGAACTCAGCGCCGAAGACCCCCGCACGGCCCGCGCACTCAGCCGCGACACCGCCCGCGCCCTCTTCGCCCGCGCCCCCGCCCGGATCACCGCCGCCCGCAGATGGGCGGCGCTCGCCGCGGCCGCCGGCGACGTCGAGGACGCGCTCACGGCCTGGGAGACGGTGCTGGACCTCTTCGATCTGGTCGCCTGGCGGGGAAAGCCCCGGCCCGACCAGGAGGAGTCCCTGGCGGAGCACCAGGGCGTGGCCGGCGGCGCGGCCGCGTACGCGATCTCCGTGGGCCGGCCGGCCCGCGCCGTGGAGCTGCTGGAGCGCGGCAGGTCCGTGCTGTGGAACCAGGTGTCGGAACGGCGGGCCGACACGTCGGACGAGCTCGACACCCGCCTGCGTACGATCGCCGAGGACCTGCGCCAGGCCGCCGGCGTCGACGAACGGGTGCGGCTGGGCCGCGAATGGGACCGCCTGAAGGCCGAGGCCGCGGCGCGGTACGGCGCCTGGAACCCCTTCGCCGCCCCCACCTACGAGGAACTGCGGCGCGGCGCGGGCGACACGACGGTGGTCGTCAACGTCGCCCCGCAGCGCAGCGACGCCCTGGTGCTCGCGGACGGCGAGCCGCGGGTAATCGAGCTGCCCGGCCTGGAGTTCGCCGAGACGGCCCGACGCGCCGCCGCTTTCCTGCAGGCCGCCCACGCGCCGGCTCCGGGCGTCGGCGGCTACCTCACCGCCCAGCGCACCGCCCGCGAGGTGCTCGACTGGCTGTGGCACGCGGTGGCCCACCCGGTGCTGGACGCGCTGGACCCGTTGAGCCTGGTGGGAGACGCCCGGCGGATCCGCTGGTGCCCCACGGGGATGCTGTCGCTGCTGCCCCTGCACGCGGCGACCGACGCGGCCACGGGGGAGAGCGCCCTGGAGCGCGCGGTCTCCTCGTACACCCCCAGCCTGCGCGCGACCACCGCCGCGCGGCCCGGCGGGAGGGTCGAGCGGATGCTCACCGTCGGGGTGGCCGACTACCTGGAGCACCCCCCGCTGGCCGGTGTGGACGGGGAGATCGAGGCGGTGCGCCGGCTGCTGCCGCAGGCGCGGCACACCACCCTGGTCAACGCGAAGGCCACCGTCCGGGCGGTGCGCGCCGCGCTGCCCGGCAACCCGTGCGTGCACTTCGCCTGCCACGGCATCCAGGACCTCGGCGCCCCCTCCGGCGGCGGCGTCGTGCTGGCGGACGGCACGCTGTCCGTCCTCGACCTCGCGAGCCTGCGCTTCACCGGCGCCGAACTCGCCTACCTCTCCGCCTGCCGGACTGCGACGGGCGGCACCCGGCTGCCCGACGAGTCGCTGCATCTGGCGGGAGCCCTGCACCTGGCCGGCTTCCGCCAGGTCGTGGGCACCCTGTGGGCCGTACGCGACACGCTCGCCGCCGAGGTCGCCGAGGACTTCTATACGGAGATCGGCGCCCGGGGGCTGGACGCGGCGGCGGATGCGGTCGCGGGGGCGACCCGCAGGCTGCGTGCTCGCTATCCTCTGGAGCCGCTGCTGTGGGCGGCCTTCGTCCACATGGGCTGAGGAGCGTCCACATGGGCTGAGGGGGCGGCTGGGATGACATCGGACGAGGACTTCGCACTGCTGGTCACGCCGGGGGCGAGCAGCACGGTGCTGGAGCTGCCGGAGGCGACGCCGGGCGCCGTCGCGGCGCAGGTGGTGGAGCAACTGCTCGCCGCCGACGCCTCGTTGACCGAGGTGACACTGCGCGTGGGCGACCGCCCGTACGGACTCGTCACCCGGGCGCGGCTGGCCGAACTCCTCGGCCACGCACCGCGCCAGGTCGGCGACGGCGACCTGGGCCTGCTGCCCGGCCCCGGCAGCTTCGTCCTGCTGAGGTTCGGCTGCGCGCACTGCGGCAGGGAGGAACTGCGGGTGCACGTGGACGAGGAGCGGCTGCCGGGCTGCCCGGAGCACGGCCGGATGGAGCGGCGGCCGTGACGGAACTGCCGCTGCAACTGGGGCTGAGGTTCTTCCTGGTCCATGTGGTGCCGATGGCGGCGGCCGTGGCCTTCGTCCTGGTGCTGGCGGGAGCCGGGGCGCCGGGGGACCACCTCGTGTTCGCCGACGCCTGGCGCGGCGCGGGCGACCTGTCCCTCGGCACGATCGTGCTGCTGGGGCTGGCCGTCCTCCTCGCCGCGCTGGCGCTGCAGCCCCTGCAGTTGGGGCTCGTGCGCCTGTACGAGGGCTACTGGCCGGGGCTGCTGCGCGGACCGGCGCGGGTACTGGCGCGGTGGCAGCGCCGCTGCCGGGACGCGGTGGCCGCGCGGGTGACGCGGGCGCTGACCGCGCGCGACGCGCAGGCCGCGGGGGAGGCGGGCGAGGTGCTGCGCTGGTCGTTCCCCGCCCGCCGCGACGTGCTGGCGACCCGGCTGGGCAACGCGCTCGCCGCGATGGAGGAGCAGGCGGGAGCACCGTACGGCTGGGACGCGGCGGTCGCCTGGCCGCGCCTGTACTCGGTCCTGGGGGACGCCTGCCGCCAGCAGGTCGACGGGCAGCGCAACGCACTGGACACCGGCGTGCGCCTCACCGCCGTCGCCACCCTGCTCACCCCGGTGGCGCTGTGGCTGCTGTGGGGTTCGGGCTGGTGGCTGCTGCTGGCCCTCGCCCCGCCGACGCTGGCCCGGCTCTCCTACCGGGGCGCGGTGCACGCCGCCCTCGGCTACGGCCAGGCGGTCACCGCCGCCTTCGACCTGCACCGCTTCGACCTCCTGACCGCGCTGCACCTGCCGCCGCCACCGGACCGGGAGGCGGAACGCACGCAGGCCGCGGACCTGTGCACGATGTGGCGCCAGGGCGCCCCGACGCCCCTGCGCTACGACCACACGCTGTGAGCAGTCAACGCGGCGCTCCCGCGCGGGACTTCGTGTGACGTCGGGGAGTGCGCCGGCCGCGGTGAGGCCACGTCAGAGCGATTCGCCGGGCCTCAGATACCGGTAGCCGCTGTCGGTCTCCTCGGTGAGCCAGCCGTTGACACCGCTGAGGCCGCGATCGTTGAGCTGGGCGTCGTGTATCGCGAACGCCCGCTGCGGTCCGACCGCGTTGACGAAGTCGATCGCCTCCGCCGTCCTCATCCACGAGCCCTGGACCGGGACCAGGAGCGTCTCGACCGACTGCTCGGGGACATGCAGCGCGTCACCGGGATGGTAGACCGCCTCGTCGACGAGATAGCCGAGGTTCGCGCAGTCCGGCCGCCCGCCGTAGACGAACGCGTGACGCCCGCCGACCGCCCGTACACGAAAGCCGGCGGCGGTGAACTCCGCACCGGAGGCGACCCCGACGGCCTCCAGCCGTGGAATATCCGCTGCGGCCGGGGCGTAGACCGGCACACCGAGCCCGGCCAGGCGCAGGACGTCGACGTGATCGGCGTGCTCGTGCGTCACCAGCACGGCATCCGCGCCGGCCAGAGCGCCCGGCTCACTCCACACCCCGGGATCGATGACCAGCACCCGGCCTGCGTGCTCAAGCCGTACACATGCGTGGGTGTACTTCGTAATCCGCATACCGCCCAAACGTACGCCGACCGCATCACGGACCCCGGCGGGACGTCATCCCCACTCAGCGAGCCTCGAACCGGCCCGCTGACTTCCCCGGCTCGCACTCGCCGAACACAAGCTCCCCGAACTGGACCGCTTCATCCAGGAGACGCAGACCCTGCGGAACGCCGCCGTCTGCCTCGCCTGCGGGTGCATCAACTTCGACACCTGCGAACTGCTCTCCCCTACCACCGAAGCCACCTGAGGCATCGGCCCCTGCGCCAAGGCCGTCCAGCTGTGGGCAAACTGCCGGGCCTCGCTGGAAGTCTCCACCCTCCAGCGCGTTCGGCAGCGGGCCATCCTCTGCTCGGCCCCTGCCGTCAGCGGGGTATACCGGCGCCTTGACCCGACCGCCTATCTCAGGCCTTGATCTGCGAACTATGCAGTGCGTTCCAGAGGCGTCTGAGGGCTTCGAGTTCGGTTCGAGGGAAGTGCTCACCCCATTTACCTCGGTAGCCGCTCTCGTCGTAGGTCTGAACAACCTTGTCGAAGCAGCGGATCACGGCCCGGGCCAGCGTGTCGATGTGAAGCTGCCCCGACCAGATCTCGGTGCCCTTGCGGTCATGGTCGTTGCCGCGGCGCAGTTCCAGGATGCGGATCCAGGCGTCGTCGCCTTGGCGGTAGAAGATCCACCGGAAGGCGGTGGGCTCGGCTTCGAACTGCGCGCGGGTGTCCGTTTCGCCTGAGACGAGCCGGGCCACGGCGGTGAGCAATTCCTCTGGAGCGCTGGTGATGTAGGAGGCGGTGAGCTCGACTTTGGTCTGTTGATCTTCAACCGTGCAGTGGGCCCAGCCGTGTCCGTCGAGCGTCCAGGTCATGCGCATGCCGGTAGTCACGTCCGTTCCGTACCGAGCGGCGTTGGCGGTATGCCCGGCGTGGGAAGGGCGAGAACGCGGGCAAGGGCGGCGGCCAGAGGAGCGGAGTGGTCAGGTAGATGCTCGGAGATCCAGTCCGTTGCTGCCGCGAGGAACTCGGTCAGGTCACGCTCGGCGCTGGCGAGCAGCTGGCGGAGCTCAGTGACTGACAGTTCGATTACGGGACTGTCGTTCCGGTCGGTGTTGACGGTGAGGCGGATGGTGCCCCCGAGGCGCTCGGCCAGCGATGGCTCCGGATCGTGGCCGTACCCGATGACGCCGCTGCCGTCGACGACCTGGTACCAGTCATGCCAGTCCTCCAGTCCGTCGCAGCAGCCGGGCGAGAAGGCGATGCCCGTGGAGTTGTCCGTGACGCGCAGGCCGCCCGCCGCGTAAAGGCTGTCGAGGTTCAGCAGTCCGTGGAGGAACCCACTGAGTGGGTCGGCCGGTCGAGGTGGGGGGTCGTCATCGCCTGCGGGGTCCACGTCGTTGCAAGCGGCGATACGCATGAGCGCCGTCCCGATCTCGGCGGGTGAGAGCCCACCGCTGAGCGGAAGGAAACTGAACTGTTCGGTCTCGGCGACGGGCCAGAGGTCGAAGCCATCAGGGGTGTTCATTTCCAGAACGGGCTGCATCACGATCACCTGGCGAAGTGTTCCCCATCCACCGCCGATCTCGCCTCCCGATTACGCCGAGCATCCTCTGTCTTCGCCGAGGCGAGCCCCAGCTTTGATGGGAACAAGTCGACTGACTCGCGGCAGGGGCTTGTCGTCTACTCGTCGCCGATATATCGTTGAAGCATCGTGAGTCTTGCGTGATCTTTCGTGGAAAGGGGATTGATTATGCGACCACCTCATCACGCACACGGATGCGGGCCCTGGGATGGGCGGCGGGCCGCGTTTGGGCCCTTCGGGGGGCCGTTCGGGCCGTTTGGGGGGCCCGGGTTCGGGCCGCGGGGGCGCGGGGGAGGGCGGGGGCGGGCTCGTAAGGGGGATGTGCGGACCTCGATCCTGGCGCTGCTGAAGGAACGGCCCATGCACGGCTACGAGATGATCCAGGAGATCGCCGAGCGCAGTGGCGGGGCCTGGAAGCCCAGTCCGGGGTCCGTCTATCCGACGCTTCAACTCCTTGAGGACGAGGGGATGATCAGCAGCGTGAGCGAGGGCGGCAAGAAGCTGTTCACGCTCACCGATGCCGGGCGCGGTGAGGCCGAGGCCGGCGCGGAGGCCCCCTGGGAGGAGGCCGGGCGCGGTGTCGACTGGGAGGCCATGCAGGAGGTCGGGCAGGCCGGCATGGCGCTGGCGGAGGCGTTCCGGCAGACCTGGGCCACCGGGACGCCCGAGCAGCGGCAGAAGGCGATCGGCGTCGTCAACGACGCGCGAAAGCGGCTCTACCTCATCCTCGCCGAGGAGGACGAGGGCTGAGACGCCGGGCGTACGGCCCGCACCCGAGGCGCCGGTCCGCGACGGACCGGCGCCTCCCGTCCGTGTTCAGTACGCCGGCCCCGCGCCCGGCGCCAGCGGCAGCGCGCGCAGTGCGCCTCCGCCGCAGACCTCGCCCGTGCTCCAGCGGGCGTCGGTGTGCGTGCGCTGGTCGGGCGGGATCACCCGCAGTTTCGCCGGCGCCTCCTGGCAGGGGCCCGTGGTGCTCTCGCCGTCGCCGGGGACCTGCGACCACCGCAGCCGCGACCACGCCGACCTTCCCGGCGCCAGTGTCAGCAGCGCGGCCGGGCGCGAGGTGTCGCGTGTCACCGATGTCGGGAGGGCGGCCCCCTGTGCGTCGGCCAGTTGCAGCCCCGGATAGCCGCGCGTACGGCAGGCGCTCGCCGAGGAGTTGGTGAGGACCAGCGCCGTGTAGCGGCTGCCCGCCGCCGGGTTGAGCTGCCGCAGTGACGCCGTCAGCGCGTCCGCCGTACACCAGGCGGGGCGGGCCGGAGCCGCCCGCTGGGTCGTGGGCGCGGGGTCGGCCGCCGGGGCGCCGTCCGCCTCCTGTCCGGCGCCGGACTCCTGCGCCGGCGGCGCGCTGGACGGCCTCGGGGGCGCCGCCCGGTCCGGATCGGGGGCGGGCGACCCGCAGCCCACCGCCAGCAGACCGGTCAGGGCGCACAGGGCGCACAGGGCAAGGGAGATGCGGGCTCGGGATCGTGTCACGTCGGCCTCCTCCGCTCAGGGGTGCTGGTGCTCGGTGCTTCGACTCGGCTGCGGGGCGCGGGGTTCCCCCTTGTCTACCCACGCCGTCCACCCCCACCGCATTCGTAAGGTGCCTCCGCCGGTGACACTCCTGTCGGCGCCTGTCATCATGGGCGGATGTACACGTTCAAAGGGCGAAACGCGGGGCTGGGGCTGGCCCTTGCCTCCGCGCTCGCATTCGGTGGTTCGGGGGTCGCGGCCAAGCCGCTGATCGAGGCGGGGCTCGACCCGCTGCACGTCGTCTGGCTGCGCGCGGCGGGCGCGGCGCTCGTGGC
Source organism: Streptomyces polyrhachis (assembly GCF_042663125.1). Taxonomy (NCBI): domain Bacteria; kingdom Bacillati; phylum Actinomycetota; class Actinomycetes; order Kitasatosporales; family Streptomycetaceae; genus Streptomyces; species Streptomyces polyrhachis. The sequence goes on from NZ_JBHSZO010000002.1 coordinate 51,671, forward strand.
GCTGCCGCTCGCCTGGCGCCACCGCTCGCTGCTGCGCACCCATCCGGCGCTGCTGGCGGGCTTCGGCCTGCTGGGCGTGGCCGGCGTGCAGGCGTTCTACTTCGCGGCCATCGCGCGGATCCCCGTGGGCGTCGCCCTGCTCATCGAGTACCTGGGCCCAGCCCTCGTCCTGGGCTGGATCCGCTTCGTCCAGCGCCGGCCCGTCTCGCGCTCCGCGGCCGTCGGGGTCGCCCTCGCCGTCACGGGTCTGGCCTGCGTGGTCGAGGTCTGGTCCGGGATGCGCTTCGACGTGCTGGGCGTGCTGCTCGCGCTGGGCGCGGCGGTCTGCCAGGCCTCGTACTTCATCCTCGGCGACCACGGCAGCGCCTCGCCCGAGGAGGCCCCCGACCCGCTGGGGATCATCGCCTACGGGCTCCTGGGCGGCGCCGCCGTGCTGACGCTCGTCTCCCGGCCCTGGCAGCTGGACTGGTCCGTGCTGGGCGGCTCGGCGCAGCTGGGCTCGACCACCGCGCCGGCCTGGCTGCTGCTCGCCTGGGTGGTCCTGGTGGCCACGGTCCTCGCCTACCTCACCGGCATCGTCTCGGTACGGATGCTCTCGCCGCAGGTCGCCGGGGTGGTGGCGTTCCTGGAGGCGATCGTGGCGACCGTGCTGGCCTGGGTGCTGCTCGGTGAGCACCTCAGCGGGCCCCAACTCGCGGGCGGCGCACTGGTGCTGGTCGGCGCGTTCATCGCGCAGGCCTCGCGGCCGAAGGAGCCCTCCGAGCAGCCGGTGGCCTCGGGTCGTGCCCCGGACGGTGTCCCGGACGGCCCCTCGGACGGCAAGGCCGCCGACGCGCAGGCGTCCTTGTCCGCCGCCGAGCACTCCGCGTAGGGTCGCGCCCATGCCGTGCACTCTCGTCCTTCCGCCTCCCGCCGCGTAACGGCGGGCCGCCACCGGGAACCGCCGGGGAGCCGCTGAGCCCCCGTGCCGGTCGCCGCTGCCCGCAGACGGCGACCATGCGACCGTTCCCCTCACGCGGAGAGTCCACGTGCTCAAGTCCTCCCGTCATGTCCCCGCCCTGTCCGCCGGGCGGGGACTCGCCTACCTCCTCGTCGCCGCCGTGGCCTGGGGCACCGCCGGGGCCGCCGCCTCGCTGGTGTACCGGGTCAGCGAGCTGGGCCCGGTGGGCCTGTCCCTGTGCCGGCAGGCGGGCGGCTGCTGCCTGCTGCTGCTCGTCCTGGCGGCGCGCGCACTGCGCACGGGCCGCCCCTCGCCCCGTACCCCCGCCCCACGCGCCGTCTGGCTGCGCCGCATCACCGTCGCGCTGGCCATGGCGACCTTCCAGACCGCCTACTTCGCCGCCGTCGAGGCCACCGGTCTCGCCGTCGGTACGGTCGTCACCCTGGGCGCCGGGCCCGTGCTCATCGCCTGCGGCGCCCGCCTGTTCCTCGGTGAGCGCATCGGAGTAGGCGGGGCGGCGGCCGTCCTGGGCGCGCTGACCGGGCTGGCGGTGCTCGTCCTGGGCGGCTCCGGCGCGAGTGTGCGCCCGCTGGGTGTGCTGCTCGCCCTCGTCTCCGCCTGCGGATACGCCGCCACCACGCTCATCACCCGCGGTGCGGGCCGCAGCGGCGGGCAGGAGGACGCGATGACCACCACCGCCTGGACCTTCGGCCTGGGCACGCTGCCTCTGCTGCCGCTCGCCGCGCTGGAGGGCCCCGGCCTCGCCCTCCCGCACACCGACGACCCCGCCCGGCTGCTCCTGCTGCTGGCCTACGTGGTGGTGGTGCCGACCGCGCTGGCCTACGTGCTGTACTTCGCGGGCGCGGTGGTCGTACGGGCCGCCACCGTCGCGGTCGTGATGCTGATCGAGCCGGTGAGCGCGGCGGCCATCGCAGTGCTCCTGCTCGGCGAGCACCTCACCGCCGCGACGGTGGCCGGAACGGTGCTGCTGCTGGGCGCCGTCGCGGGCCTGACGCTGGCGGAGGCGCGCCAGGCCCGCCGGACGCCGGTCACCGCGGCCGAGGCGCTGCTTTCCACCGCGGCGCCCTGATCCGGCTCCCGACCGGCTTTAAGCCGCCCCGTCCCCCCGGCGCAGCAGATGCCCCCGCGCGGCCCCGTCCAGGGGCGCCCCGCGCTCGGCGAGGCCCTCGGCGATGCGCTCCTGTACGGCGGGGGTGTTCTTCCCCGCGTACTTGAACTTCGCCCGTACGCCCGTGACGTCCAGCCGCAGCAGCCGGATGCCGGGCAGCAGGCGGGCGAACGGACCGTCGTCGGGGGAGATCGGGGCGTAGGAGCCGGCGCCCTGGAAGTGCTCCACCTGGCGCGCGAGCAGCTCCGCCGCCTCCTGCCCGTCCTCCACCACGTGTGCGGTGCACCGTAGTTGGACGGCCGCGTAGAAGCTGGTCGCCACCCCGTGCTCGGCGGGCACCCCCGGCTCCGTCTTCCAGGCGCCGGGGACGAAGGCGTAGTCGTCGACGACGCTCAGCAGCACCCGCGGATCGGCCCGTACGGCCGCCAGCACCGGGTTGGGGCGCGCCAGATGGGTGACGGCCTCGCCGCGCGCGGGGTCGTAGGCGAAGTGCAGCGGCTGGACGAACGGGGGCTCGCCCTCGGGTCCGTTGACGGCGAGCTGCCCGAAGTCGCGGCCGGTGAGCCACTGCTGCCACTCGGCGTCGTCGCGGGGGGCGTCCCAGGGGTGGATCAGCATGCCGTCGTCCCCCCGGCCGGCGCGGTCAGGTAGTCCGGCACCGCGATGGCGCCGTCGAGGTCCGCGGCCGGCTGCGGCGCCCCGTGGACCGTACGGACCGGGACGACGCCCGCCCAGTGCCCCAGCCCCAGATCGGCGTCGTCGTCGTTGGGGCCGCCAGTGCGCACCTTCGCCGAGACCTCGGCGAGGTCGATCACCAGCACCGCGGTCGCCGCCAGTTCCCGGTCGTTCGCCGGGCGGGAGTCGGCGGAGCGGCCGGGCACCACGTGGTCGACCAGGGCGTCCAGTGCCTCGCGCTTGGCCGCGGGGTCGGTGACCTGGCGGGCGGTGCCGTGCACCACCACCGAGCGGTAGTTGATCGAGTGGTGGAAGGCGGAACGGGCCAGCACGAGGCCGTCGACCAGCGTCACCGTCACGCACACCGCCAGCCCCGGGTCGGGCGCCGCGCCCGCCATCCGCAGCGGGCGCGAGCCGGTCGAGCCGTGGACGTAGAGCCGCTCGCCGACGCGGGCGTAGAGCGTCGGCAGGACCACCGGTGCGCCGTCGCGGACGAAGCCCAGGTGGCAGACGTAGCCCTCGTCCAGGACGGAGTGCACCAGCGCGCGGTCGTAGGAGGCGCGCTCCCGGGACCGGGTGGGTATGGTGCGGTCGGTCGTCGGGTAGGTCCCCATGCGAACTCCATTGTACTAGTGCATAATGCTGTTTGTGCTAGGAGAATACCGGATCGCTGGGCGGCGCGCCGCCGACATTTCCGCCGACATCGAGACCGCGGTCGGCGACGGACGCCTCACACCGGGCCAACCGCTGCCCCCGATGCGCCAGTTGGCCCAGGAGTTGGGCGTCAACCCCAACACCGTCGCGGCGGCCTACCGCGCCCTGCGCGAGCGCGGCGTCATCGAGACCGACGGCCGCCGCGGCAGCCGGGTGCGCGAGCGGCCCCCGACCACCGACCGCGAGAGCCTCGGCGTCCTGGGCGCCGACATCCCCGAGGGGGTACGCGACCTCGCCGACGGCAACCCGGACCCGGCCCTGCTACCGCCCCTGGACGAGGCCCTCGCCCAGGCCGCCGCCCGCGCCCGCCGCGAACCCGCTCTCTACGGCGCCGACCCCGTACGCCCCGAACTGCGCGCCCTGGCCCGCGCCGCCTTCACCGCCGACGGCGTCCCCGACGGCCCGATCGGCGTCACCTCCGGCACCCTCGACGCCGTGGAACGCCTCCTGGCCGCTCACCTGCGGGCGGGCGACACCGTGGCCGTGGAGGACCCCGGCTGGGGCGCCGTCCTGGACCTCGTCCCCGCCCTGGGGCTGCGTACGGCCGGGGTGGGCCTGGACGACGAGGGGCCCCTGCCCGACGACCTGGCCCGCGCCCTGGACGCCGGCGCCCGCGCGTTCGTCGTCACCTCCCGCGCCCAGAACCCGACCGGCGCGGCGATCAGCCGCCCCCGGGCCCGGGCGCTGCGGGCCGTACTGGCGCGCCACCCCGCCACGTTGCTCATCGAGGACGACCACGGCCACCACCTGGTCGACCGGCCGCCGCACCCCCTGGCCGGCAGCACCCGGCACTGGGCGTTCGTGCGCTCGGCCGCCAAGGCGTACGGCCCCGACCTGCGCGTGGGCGTCTTCACCGGCGACGCGCTCTCCGTGGACCGGGTGCGCGGGCGCCAGCGGCTCGGCGCCGGCTGGGTCAGCCACCTGCTGCAGGACGCGGTGGTGGAGCTGTGGCGCACCGGCGCGGTCGACCCCCGCCGCGTCGCCGCCTCCTACGCCGCCCGCCGCGAAGGACTGATCGGGGCGCTCGCCGCGCGGGGCGTCGCGGCGCACGGCGACAGCGGGATGAACGTGTGGATCCCCGTCCCCGACGAGACGGGGGCGGTGGCGCGGCTGCTGCGCGCGGGCTGGGCCGTCGCCCCCGGCGCCCGCTTCCGCCTCGCCTCACCGCCCGGCATCCGCGTCACCGTCTCCTCCCTCACCGGGGCCGACCTCGCCCCGCTGGCGGCGGACCTCGCGGCGGCATGCGCACCGGGGGTCTCGCGGCACTACGCGTAACGCACGCCGGATTCCCAGGGGTTACGAAGCCGGGCGCGCGGTACGCGCCAGGCGCCCCCGGCTCTGCGTCAACGCCGCCCCCGCCAGCACGATGAGCGCGCCCACCGGGGTGTTCCACCCCAACTCCTCGCCCAGCAGCAGGAATCCGGCGGCGGTGGCGATCACCGGGATGAAGTACGTGACCATCGTCGCCGTCGTCGCACCGACCTCCGCCACCAGCCCGTACTGCAGCAGGAACGCCACCCCCGTACCCAGCGCGCCCAGCGCCAGCACGGCCAGCACCGGCAGCAGCGGGAAGGAGGTCGGCGGGGAGGTGAAGAAGGCGGCGGCGACGGCCAGTTGGACCGTGCCCAGCAGCAACTGGGAGCTCGCCATCGCCAGATGGGAGTGCCCCCGCCCCGCCAGCGTCCGCCGTACGTACAGCCAGCCCACGGCGTAGCTCGCGGAGGCCGCCAGCGCCAGCCCGGTGCCGAGCGGATCCTGCCCGGCGAAGCCCTGCCAGACGCCCAGAACCACCAGCACCCCCGCGAAGCCCAGCGCCAGCCCCGCCACCTTGCGCCGCGTCGGCCGGTCCTCGGAGAGCGCGGTGAAGGACAGCAGCATGCTCCACAGCGGCGTGGTGGCGTTGCAGATCCCGGCCAGCGCGGAGGGGACGGTCAGCTCGGCGTAGGCGAAGAGGGAGAAGGGCAGCGCGTTGAGCAGGAAGGACGCCACCGCGAGATGGGCCCAGGAGCGGACCCCGCGCGGTATGCCCTCACGCCGCCAGGCCAGCGCGACCAGCAGCACGGCGGTGCCGAAGGCCATCCGCCCGAACGTCACCTGAAGCGGGGCGAAGCCCTCTGTGCCGACCTTGATGAGCAGGAAGCTGAAACCCCAGATCAGCGACAGGACGCCGAAGCGGACCCGCCAGTCGAGACCGCGCCCGCCGGCCCCCGCAGAGGCGGCGGGCGCGGGCGGCGGGGGAGGGGAGGTGACGGCGGGGATGGCGGCCGGGGCGGTCACTGCGGTGCTCATGACCCCTATGGTGCAGCCTGCAATTTCGTAGCACCAGCGAGACTGTCTTCGCCGTACTGCGTAGCATCGCTTACATGAATCTGGAGCGCCTCCGCACCCTCGCCGCCGTCGCCCGCCACGGCTCGGTCAGCGCCGCCGCCGAGGGACTGCACGTCACCACCTCCGCCGTCTCCCAGCAACTCGCCAAGCTGGAACGGGAGGCGGGCCAGCAGCTGCTCGCCAAGCACGGCCGCGGCATCCGCCTCACCGACGCCGGCAAGCTGCTCTCCGAGCACGCGGTGCGCATCCTCTCCCAGGTCGAGGTCGCGCAGGCGGACCTGGAGGCGCACCGCGGCCAGGCCGTCGGCGAGCTGACCATCGCCGCCTTCCCGACCGCCGCCCGGGGCCTGGGCCCGGCCGCCCTCGCGCAGCTGCGGGCCCAGCACCCGGGGCTGCGCACCCGGCTGCACGAGATGGAGCCGGACGGCGCGCTGCCCGGGGTCGTGCGCGGGGACTTCGACGTGGCCGTCGTACTGGACTGGTACAACAAGCGGATGCCGCTGCCGCCCGGACTCTCGCGCGCCGCGCTGCTGGACGACGTGGCGGACGTCGCGCTGCCGGCCGGCCATCCCCTGGCCGCCCGCGCCGAGATCGACCTGGAGGACCTCGCCGAGGCGGACTGGATCGCCTGGCCGGAGGGCGAGTTCTGCCGGGAGTGGCTGACCTTCACCATGCGTGGCAAGGGCGTGGAGCCGCGGGTGGCGCACATCGCGGAGGAGCACCACACGCAACTCGCCCTGGTCGCCGCCGGTTTGGGCGTCGCCGTCGCGCCGCGCCTGGGCCGCGGACCGCTGCCCGAGGGCGTACGGGCCGTGCCGGTGCGCAGCACGGTCCGCCGGCACCTCTACGCCGTCTGGCGCGCGGACGCCGACCGCCGCCCCTCGATCCGGGCGGCGGTGGAGGCACTGCGCGTGGCGGGCGGTCAGGCGGGGTAGCGCCGCGGCGCCCGCTCAGCCGAGCTTCAGCTCCTGGCCGTCCACGCTGACGGGGGAGGAGGGCAGCGGCTTGGTGGCGGGCCCGTTCTTCACCGAGCCGTCCTCCACCGAGAAACGGCTGCCGTGGCAGGCGCAGTTGATCGTGCCGTCGCTGACGGAGGACACCACGCACCCCTGGTGCGTGCAGACCGCGGAGAACGCCTTGAACTCGCCCGCGGCCGGCTGGGTCACGACGACCTTCTCGTCCTTGAGGATCTTCCCGCCGCCCACCGGGACGTCCGACACCTTCAGCGCCGCACCGCTCCCGTTTGCTGACGGTGTGTCAGAAGACGGCTCGTCCGAGCCGCAGGCCGCGAGCGAGGCCGTCAGTCCGGCGGCTCCCACCGCGCCCGCGGCGGCGACGACAGTACGGCGGCGGGGCATGGCGCGCCCCTGGTCCAGGCTCTCGGACATCGTGCGGCCTCCAGTTCGACGGTGACAGGTTCCCCCTTTCGTACGGACGGTATCGCGCCCCCGTTCACCGCCGCGCGGCCGCTGCGCAGCCGGGCCGGGGCCGCCACGGTTCGCGGCGCCGCCCCGCACGGCTGATACTGGCGGGGAAGGGCTCCGCCGGCGTTACGGCGGACACGGTGGACTCTGGCGTCCCCGTGCGACGTTCCACACGAGGATGAGGTACGACATGGCGGTCGACGAGACCGAGACAGAGGTCGGCACCGAGACGGAGGCCGGCACCGAAACCGAGTCCGCCACCGAGACGGAGGCTGTTACCGAGTCCGGCACCGAGACCGGCACCGAGACCGAGACGGAGCCCGCCCCCGAGCCGGACGCCGAGCCGGACTCCGGGAGCGGCCCGGAGATCGGCTTCGCCGACCTGGACCTCGACCCCGGGCTGCTGAACGCGCTCACCGCCCTGGGCTACGAGGAACCCACCCCCATCCAGGCCGAGTCCATCCCGCAGCTGCTGGCGGGCCACGACCTGCTCGGCCAGGCCGCCACCGGCACCGGCAAGACCGCCGCGTTCGCGCTGCCGATCATCAGCGGCATCACGCGCAACCGCGGCGGCCGCAGCCCCGTCGCGCTGGTCCTCGTACCCACCCGCGAGCTGGCCATCCAGGTCTCCGAGGCCTTCCACCGCTACGGCAGCGCCATGGGCGTGCGCGTACTGCCGGTCTACGGCGGCCAGCCCATCGGCCGCCAGCTGCGCTCCCTGGAGCGCGGCGTGGACGTCGTGGTCGCCACCCCGGGCCGCGCGCTGGACCACATCGCGCGCGGCACCCTGAACCTCGACGACCTGCGCACGGTCGTGCTGGACGAGGCCGACGAGATGCTCGACATGGGCTTCGCGGAGGACATCGACCAGATCCTGGAGAGCATCCCCGAGGACCGCCAGACGGTGCTCTTCTCCGCCACGATGCCCGGCCGGATCGACTCGATGGCCCGGCGCCATCTGAAGGACCCGGTCCGCATCCAGATCGAGCGCGAGGTCACGGCCCCGGGCGAGGCCCCGCGGGTGCGGGAGACGGCGTACATCGTCGCCCGCTCGCAGAAGCCCGCCGCGCTCGGCCGGATCCTGGACGTGGAGGCGCCGGAGGCGGCCATCGTCTTCTGCCGCACCCGCGAGCAGGTCGACACCCTCGCCGAGACCCTCAACGGGCGCGGCTACCGCGCCGAGGCGCTGCACGGCGGCCTCAGCCAGGAGCAGCGCGACCGCGTGATGAACCGGCTGCGGGGCGGCACCGCCGACCTGCTGATCGCCACCGACGTCGCGGCGCGCGGCATCGACGTCGAGCACCTCACCCACGTCATCAACTACGACGTCCCCTCCGCCCCCGAGTCCTACGTCCACCGCATCGGCCGGGTGGGCCGCGCCGGCCGCGAGGGCGTGGCGGTGACGCTGGCGGAGCCGCGCGAGCACCGGATGCTCAAGGCGATCGAACGGGCCACCAGGCGCAAGATCGCGGTGGAGAAGGTGCCCTCGGTCGCGGACCTGCGGGCCCGGCGCCTGGAGCTGACGCGGGCCGCGCTCTACGAGAGCATGGTCAACGACGAGGACCTGGACCGCTTCCGGGTGGTGGTGGAGAGCCTGGGCGACGAGTTCGACGTGGTGGACATCGCGCTCGCGGCGGTCAAGCTGGCGCACGAGTCGGGCGGTTACGCGGCCGACGAGGAGGAGATCCCGGAGATCGCGCAGCCGGTGGACCGCGGTGGCCGCGACAGCCGCGGCGGTGGCGGAGGCGGGGGCGGGGGCCCGCGCGGCCGGCGCGGTCCGAGCGCTCCGGCGCGGGGCATGGCGCGGCTGTTCGTCGGCGCCGGGCGCAGCGCGGGCATCCGCCCGCAGGACCTGGTCGGCGCCATCGCAGGCGAGTCGCGCCTGGGCGGGCGCGAGATCGGCGCGATCGAGATCGCCGACCGCTTCTCGCTGGTGGAGGTCCCCGAGAACGCGGCGGAGGACGTGATCCAGTCCCTGCGCGGCGCGGCGGTCAAGGGCCGGCGGGTCAACGTCCGCCGGGACCGGGACGGTTTCCGCTGACGGGTGCCCCCCGGCAGGAGCGTACGAAGCGCGCGGAGCCCGAGCCGGCTCCGCGTGCTTCGTACGCCCGCGAGGTCAGCCGCGCCAGCTGTAGCGCCGCTCCGGGCGCCCCGCCGTCCCGTAGCGCAGGGACACCCCCGTGCGGCCGGCGGCGTGGAAGTGCTCCAGGTAACGCCGGGCGCTGACCCGGGAGATGCCCGCCCCGGCCGCGCACTCGGCCGCCGAGAGGCTGTCCCCGCCCGCGCGCAGGGTTTGCTCGACGAGGGCCGCGGTCTCCACTTCATCACCAGCACACGCCCGCCGCGGATGACGGCCTCGTCACGCTCCCCGGCCCCCTCCTTCCGAAGACGCGTGGAGGCAGCCCTGACCGCCGGACTTCCCGACTGGATGATCCCGCCCCGGCCCAGTGGCTGGGAGGCGGACGACCTCGATGGCCTTCCCCAGGCGCCGCGGCACACCGAACTCATCGAAGGCATCCTGGTCTTCAGGACGCCGCCGCAGCGGTCGTGGCACTCCCGGCTCGTGGAGAACCTCACCTTCACCCTGCGGCAGGCGACTCCCGCGGGCGTCGAGGCCGAGCGTGAGATGACCGTCCGCCTCGACAGGAAGAGCCGCCCCGAGCCCGACATCCTGGTCTCCACCGCCGTATACGATCCGGACCGCACCTGGTTCGCGCCCGAGGACGTCGCCCTGGTGGTGGAGGTCGTCTCGGAGGAGTCGGCGGACCGGGACCGGTCCCTGAAAGCCCTTCAAATACGCCCAGGCCGGCATCGCGCATTTCTGGCGCATCGAGGACGAGGCCGGAGCGCCCACCGTCCACGTCTACGAGCTGGACGCCATGACCGGGTCCTACGTGCCGACCGGTATCCACCGGGGCCGGCTGAAGGTCTCCGTCCCGTTCCCCCTCGATATCGATCTTGATGCCCTCGTCCCGTGACCGGGGGTCGGACCGGTCCTCCCGGGGAGCGTGATTCGGAGGGGGCCGTGCTCGATCTGAGGCGGGTCGTCCTTCGAGGGCGATAGCGAAGGCGTTGAGGGCGGGTTTCCGTTGGATTTCCAGACGTTGGCGGCGGGGGGAACGCCGGTATTTCCCAGTGGTGGGGAAAGGTCCGATCCCCCTAGACTTGCCCGACCAGGGATGCGCCGGAGGGGGTTGGGGATGCAGCGGTGGGCAGAGTTCGTCCTGAGGCACCGTAAGTGGGTCATCGGGTTCTGGGGTGTCGTGCTGGTGGCCGGCATGATGCTGGCGGGCAGGACGTCCGATCGGATGACGCTCGACTTCTCGCTGCCGGGCCAGCCCGGCACCACGACCGCCCAGGAGATCAAGAGCGCCTTCGGCAGCGGCGGGGACACCAGTCCCTACCTGGTCACGGTCACGCTGCCGGCCGGGCAGACGATCACCGGCCACGAGAAGGAGGTCGCGGAGGTCTTCACGGCGGTCGGCGCCGCCATCCCGAACGTACGGGTGATCGACGAGGCCAACACCGGTGACAGGGCGTTCCGTACGAAGGACGACCGCACCGCGTACGCGATGGTCTTCTACCAGTTCAACCCCTCACCCACCGCGACCCTGCTGACCGACCCCATCCACGCCGCGGCCGAGAAGGCCAAGCCGTCCGGCGCGACGGTCGGCGTGACGGGCGAGGACACGCTCGCCTCCGGCGGCGACGACAGCGGCGGACCCGGCGTGCTGGGCGAGGTCCTCCTCGGCGCCCTCGGCGCCCTGGCCGTCCTGCTGTTCGTCTTCGCCTCCTTCCTCGCGTTCCTGCCGCTGGTGGTGGCCGCGGTGTCGATCCTGGCGACCTTCGTGATGCTGCTGCCGCTGACCTACCTGACGGACGTCTCGTTCATCGTGCAGTTCCTGGTGGCGCTGATCGGCCTGGGCGTGGCGATCGACTACTCGCTGCTGCTCGTCACCCGCTGGCGCGAGGAGCGCGACCACGGCCGCGACAACCACGACGCGGTGGTGGTCGCGATGCAACGGGCGGGCCACTCCGTGGTGTTCAGCGGGGTGACCGTGGCCATCGGCCTGATCGCCCTGATCGTCCTGCCGGTGCCGTTCATGCGCAGCATGGGGTACGGCGGGGCGCTGATCCCGCTGGCCAGCGTGCTGACCACGCTCACGCTCACCCCGGCCATCCTGGGCGGCATCGGCCCCCGGATCGACTGGCCCAAGATCCGCCACGAGAACCGGGCGAGCAAGGCCTGGAGCCGCTGGACCACCGCCGTCGTACGCCACCGCTGGCTCGCCGCCGGCACCGCGCTCGCCGCCCTGGCCGCTCTGGTCGGCGTCTTTTTCGGCATCAGGATCGGGCTGGCCTCCTCGGAGTCGCTGGCCAAGAGCGGACCGGCGTACGAGGCCCTCACGACCCTGGAGCGCGGGGGAGTGCCGACCGGTGCGCTGACCCCGGCCGAGGTGCTGGTCAGCACAAAGCAGGCGAAGCCGGTGGCCGAGAAGCTGGCCCGGGTGGACGGCGTGAGCCAGGCCTTCGTCCCCTCCGGGCCGGCCGGCAACCGCGACGGGCAGAGCATCGTCGTGGTCATCCCGGACAAGGAGACGGTCAACTCCCAGAGCGTCGGCGTCATCGAGCGGATCAAGGACGCCACGAAGGACGATCCCGCCGTCGTCGGCGTCACGGGCATCGGAGCCGCCCAGATCGACTTCATGGACGCGGTCTACGGCAACTTCCCCCTGATGCTCACGATCATCGCGCTGCTCACCTACGTCCTGCTGGTACGCGCCTTCCGCTCCCTGCTGCTGCCGCTGAAGGCGGTGCTGCTGAACCTGGTCTCGCTGGGGGCGACGCTGGGGGTGATGGTGCTGTTCTGGCAGGACGGCTACGGCTCCGACGCGGTCTTCGGCATCGCGGCGACCGGCGCCATCACCTTCTGGATCCCGCTGATGATCTTCGCGTTCCTGTTCGGGCTGTCGATGGACTACGAGGTGTTCATCCTGGCCCGCATCCGCGAGGAGTACGACGCGGGGAACTCCACCGACGAGGCCGTCATCGAGGGCGTGGGACGCACGGGCCGCCTGGTCACCAGCGCCGCGCTGATCCTCTTCCTCGCCTTCGCCGCGCTCGCCTCCGGCCCCGGCACGGACCTGAAGGTCCTGGCGACGGGCCTGGGCGTGGGCATCCTCCTCGACGCGACGATCGTACGGATGCTGCTGGTGCCGTCCATGGTCTCCCTCTTCGGCCGGTGGAACTGGTACCTCCCCGCCTGGGCGGCACGCCCCCTGCGCGTGGAGCCGTCGTATCCCCACGCCGAGGATCCCCGGATCAAGGACAAGGCACTGGTGGGCTGAGGGGTCGCATGCGAGGTGGTGCCGGGGTTCGCAGCCGGCGGGGCTCGCTGTCGCTTGCGCGGCCGTGATCGAAAAGGTGTTGGCCCCGCCGAGCGCGGAACATAGTCTGAGGGCAGCGGCGTGTAGCTCAGCAGGAGAGCGCCGGGCTTCAGACCCGGAGGGCGCGGGGGCGGAACCCGCCACGTCGGCAATGGAAGAGAACGAGAAGCAGCAGCGAGCGGCGGTCCACCACCCCGGCTACCCGCTGGGCCAGTTGGCGCGCGCCTTCGCCACCGCGCTGAGCCATGAGGACGCCGACACCCGGCGTCGCGCCGAGGAGCGCGTCCGTCGCTGGCAGGGCGTGCTCGCCGGTCTGGACGACAGGACACTGACCGTCGGCTCACGAACCCCGGTGGCCGGTCTGCCGGCGTGGGTGACGTTGGAGGTGATGCGGGGTGGATTCGCCACCGGTGCGGCGCGGGCCGGCGGGCCGCTGGAGCCGGACGAGGTCGAGGCGGCCCGGCGCGCAGGCGTGGCTGCCGAGCGCGGTGCGCTGTTCGCGTACCACCTGACCGAGGCGGGCCTGGCTGAGCTGGACGCGCTGCTGGAGAGCAGGTGCTACGAGGTGCGGGTGCCGGAGGAGGCCGCGCTGCTCACCGTCGCGTGGCTGGTTCGCTCCGGCGACCGACTGGGCGCACTTCGGCTGCTGGAGGTCCTGGAGCCGTTCGCCGACCGGCTCCGTTTCACTCCCCGGCCGAGCCCCCACCCCGCTCCGGACGCCGGGTCGGCATGCCGCCGTACGGTCGGCGAGACCCGCCAGGCGGTGGCCGGGCGGCGTCCCAACCGGGCGGTCGAGGCGATGAACGAAGCGCTGGCCGTATGGAACCCCTTCGCCGACGAACTGCTCCAACACTGGTGGGAGACCACGGAGTCGGGCCGCGTCCTGGCCCGTATACCCGGCCCGGACTGGCTGCGGCGCGGCACCGCCTTCCTCCGGCGCTACGAAAGACTGGCCGCGATCCACACGCACTGCGCCAAGCCCCATCGGCCGAAGGAGAACCTGGCCATCCTGCGCGTCGCGCTGGAGGAGGTGGTCGCGGGACGGTCGTTGGACACGCGCCGCCGTGGACTGCTGCAGTACGCCGTCGACTCGATGCTCCGGCGCCGTGGACTGCCCGGCTCCCTGGAGCACACGGCCCTGCGTGACCGGCAGGCGGCCGACGCCGCGCGCCCCACCCATCACGCGCTGGCGCAACTGATGGTCCGCAGGCTGTCCGCCCTGCCGCAGCAACAGGGCGTGCCCAGGATCGAACCGCTCATCGCGCCCGTCACCGACCAGGAGCAGAACGACACCGGACTGCCCGCGGGCACGGCTGTCCCGGCGCCGATCCGCCGCGTCGTCGAGAGGGCGCTGAGCGCCCCCATCGGCACGCTCATCGAGCGGGGAGTAGTGCCTTCGGGCGAGGTGCTCGCCGAACTCGTACCGCAACTGGTCGCCTCCACCACCGCATCGCCCTACCCGGACCCGGCGCTGCGCGCGTTGACGGCCGCCAACTACCGGGCCTACCGCAACCGCCGCTCGCTCCTGCTGCACAACCTCGAGCGCCAGGTACGGGTCGAGGAACTGCCCTGGATACAGGCAGTGGCCGCACACCGGCACGTGACCGACAGCACGAGGACGAACTCCCGCTCCGCCCTCAGGCAGTTGGGGGGCTGGCCCTGCAGGGCTTCCCCGCCACACTCCTGCCCAACCCGCTCGTCGGCGAACTGGGCACGCTCGCCCGCGGTGCCGGCCTGGACGTCCCGTTCGTGGAGGAGCTGGCCGCGGACATCTTCATGGGGACGTTCTCCGCCAAGTACCTCAAAGCCGCGAAGGTCGCCGGCTCCCTCCTCGGTGGGACGCTCTACGAGCGCTACTACGACATCGACTACGCAGCGCTCATGGCGATGGACGACACCGCACCGCACGGCCGCTTCGGCACCCGTACCTCAGCCGCCTTCGCCGAACTGTGCCACGCACGTTCCGGCGCGCCGCAGGGCTGGTCGACGGCTGCCAACGGCATGGTGATCGAGCAGGCCCAGATCCTCACCACCCACAACCTCGCGGCCCTCGTCCGCCCCGTCGGTGTCACGCCGGCCACCGGCTGGGCCGATCTCGCGTACCGGAGTTTCCGTACGGCCTGCAGTCTCACGGCGCGGGTGCACCACAACCCCCGTCCGCTGGCCACGATCAAGGACGTCGCCTACGCCTGGCGCCACACGCTCTGCTACCTCTCCCTGTGCACCTCCGGGGAACAGGCTGCCACGATCACTCAGTTGGAGGACGAAGTCACCCGCCACGCGTCTCACGTGATCGACCGCCTGGCCCCTGTCCTGGCCGGCCTGCGCCTGATCGCCGCGGGCGGCACCTTTGACCCCGACGGCACGGCGCACGGCGGAAGGGCCCGGCGCCTGCAGGCGTGGAGCGCCACCGGACACTGGATGCGCACCGCGGCGGCGGTCCCGGACGTGAACCCGTGCGGGAGCAAGGGCTGAACAGGCGGCCGCAACACGTCCAGGCGGACAGGCAGAGGGGATATCCAGGCCGGTGAGCCCATCGACGATCTCTGGGCGGCGAACCGCGTGCCGGTGCGCGACGCCCTCCATTTCTCCGGCGACGGCGGCTCGTACGACGTGCAACTGGACGCGTCGACTCTGGGTGGGCTGCGCACCCTGGACCGCTCCGACCTGCTGACGGCACTTGACGAGCCGCCCGGTTGGCAGACCTCGGTCGGCGGCTTGGCGCAACTGCCCCTGGAGGGTGGTGACGTACTGTGGGGAGGTGAGGGGGCCTACGGCTCGGACGGCTTCGTCGCCCGGGTGCGGCCGGATGAGTCGCTGGTGTGACTGACTCTTCCGTGTGCCCCATGGGTGAACTGGTCGAGCGGGTCGATGAGCGGGACCGCGTCGTGGCGGTCGTCGACCGCGGAGAGGCGATTCGGGGGTGCTGGCTGCACCGCATCGCGACGGTCGTGTGCCGCGACGGCGACGGACGGATCCTCGTGCACCGCCGCCCGGACGACGCATCCCGCTTCCCGGGGCGGTTCAACTGGATGCTCGGGGGTGCCGTCGACGTGGGCGAGGCGTACGAGGAGGCAGCGGCCAGGGAGTTGGCGGAGGAGCTCGGGGTCCACGCCGATCCCCGCTTCGTGCTCAAGTTCCTGTGCGACGGCGTGATCAGCCCCCTACTGGCTGGGCCTTCACGAAGCCGTGATCACCGCACCGGTCCAGCCCGACCCTGGGGAAGTCGCCTGGTTCGACTGGCTGACCGAGCCCGAACTCGAAGAGGTCGCCCGCCGCCCCGAGTTCATTCCGGACGCCCGCGAGGCATTCGATCGATATCGAGCCTTGGGCGCCCCGAACCCCTCCTCCGGTTGAGGGGGTTGGGGAGTCGGCCTTCGCGAGCTTGCGGCGCTTTCCGGTCGCCGCCGCTACCACCGGACGTCCGTGCAGCCCTTCTCGCCCGTGCTGGTGAGGATGATGCAGACGCGGGAGCCGGCGCCGGTGCCGTTCCAGTGGGCGCCTGTCGCCTTGGCCCAGTTGTCCGGGACGAAGTAGTAGTCGGAGACGCGGGTCCAGCCGTACATGGTGCTGCCGTCGGGGTTGTCGCGCCGGCGCTCCAGCCAGCCCTGGCAGGCGCCGCCGTGGTGGGCCTCGAACTGCCCGCGGACGTCGGTGTTGGGGCCGTCGTCGAAGAGGGCGGCGGTGCACATCCGGTAGCCGCCCGCGTAGATGAAGACGAACTGGCTGCCCTCCTTGACGACCTGCGCGCCGGCGGTGGTCGTGGTGGCGGCGAGGAACGCGGCGGCGGAGGCGAGGACGGTGAGCAGCCGGGACCTCATGGGCATCTTCAAGGGGTGGCTCCTGTCGGAGGGTTGGGTAAAGCTGACCGATAACCCGGAGAGTACCTGCCGACCTGGCGGTACCGGGCTTATACGACCGCCGTGTCGACCGCGGCCCCGCATGGAGCGGACGGCGAGTGCGGACCCGCCGGTCTGTACGGAAGCGGGAGCGCCTCCGGACGACCTCTTCCGGAACGGCTGCCGAGGCTCAACTCCCGGCTGCCATAGCCTCTGACCGGGTTATCCGGAGAGCTCGGCCCGCCACTGCCGCGGCCACTGCCCCGGCGGCGGCGGGGCCCCTTCGATGCCGAGGTCGCGCCGAGCACTCTCGTAGAAAGCGTCGCGGGCCGCACTCGCCAACTGGTGGGCCTTGGCCCACATGCCGGCGTCGACCGGCCCCTCCCGTATGAGCAACTCGATGGTCCAGATCGTCTCGTGCCAGCGCCGCGCCTCCGCAATCGTCGCCGCGTCCCCGACGAGCAGGACGGACTCCCACTCCGTCGCACGGTGGGATTCCGCGTCGGCGAGCAGGGGGAGGCCTTCGGCCGGCTGCAACGGGTCGGCCACGTCGGCGAATCCCAGGGCGGCGCCGATGCGCTGGGCGATACGAAGCTGCGCCTTGAGGGCGTTGGCGTAACGACCGTACGTCTCAAGGCGCTTCTCGTCCCACCGTTCCTCCCGCTGCCGCTTCCACCGCCGCCGCTCGGTCAGACTCTGGACGGCGTAGGAGCCGAGTGAGCCGATCACCACGCCTATCAGGGTGGGAAGTTGATCCAGTAGCGTCAAGATGTCCCCCGATTGCTTCTCTGGTATCGCGTTTTCACTGCAGGTACGGGCGCCGCCCACCCCCGTCGTCGGTCTCGTACGCCACTGGTGCGACCGCCTGAACCTATACCTATGATCGGTGGGACCGCTGGACCCTCCGAGCGGTCTCGGGGGAGGGGTGCGATGCCGGCCGGTGAGCAGAGCAGGATCCAGATCATGGGGTCGATCGCCGCGATTGTCAGTGCCTGCCTCGCGGTCTACCTGTTCGCGTTCCGGGAGAGCGGCCCGTCGGCCGCCCCGGCCGTCCCCTCCACCCCCTCCGCAACGGCCGACCCCGCGCCGGGGAACACCTCGCCGCCCGCCGCGGCGAAGGACGACCCGACCGCCCGCTATCTGCGCCCCGACGCGGACATCCCGCACCAGTACCGGGCGGCGATCGTCGAAGCCGGAACCGCGTACTGCGAGGCCCCCGCGGTCACGCCCGCCCTCGTCGCGGCGATGGTGAAGGCCGAGAGCGGCTTCGACCCCGACCTCAGCGATCCGGCCAAGGACGAGTACGGCATCGCACGGTGGACCCCGCGCGTCCTCCAGCACTACTGGTCGGGCGACCGGTCCGGCCGGCTGCCCGCCCCGCCGTACGAGCCCAACGAATCCATCCGCGCGGTCGGCCGGTTCCTCTGCCACTGGCAGCCCTCCGTAGCCGCGCTTCCCGGCGACCCGGCACTCAACCTCGCCGCGGTCTACCGCACATCCGACACCGCCGTACGCAGCGCGAACGGAATCCCCGACCGAATCCGCGCCTACACCGACCGCGTCAACACCTACCTCGCCGCTTACCGGCCTGTCAGCGGGAGCTAGGGAGACCGCGATCGTCGCCCGGAACGGCCTCGCAACCCGGCGCCGGCAGCTCGGCAGCCGGCGCCGCCGCCCCCGACCCCCCTGCGAGAGCCGCCCCTCTTATCCGTTACGGGCAGAGGGTCTTCTTGAGGACCTCGTTGATCGCTTTGCCCTGGGCGTCGCTGATGGAGGTGTCGCCCTGGGCGAAACGCTGCGCGGCCGAGTGGTCGAGGTCCTTCGCGCCGCCGTGGATCGCGGAGCACTGGTTGCGGGCGGCGGCGACGGTCCTGTCCTCGTCGGCTCCGACGACGGCAGGGCTGACGGCGAGCAGCGCGGCGAGGAGGGCCGCGCGCTCGGTGCCGACGGGAGCGTCGGGGATGCCCGTCTTCGCGGTGGCGATGCTCGTAGCGGAAGCAGTGGGAACGGCGGAGGGAGTGGGCTCGGGCCTGCTGTCGACGGCGTCGCCGTCGGTGGCGCAGCCGGTCAGGGCGAGCAGAGTGGCGGTGGTGATGGCGAGTACGGCGGCGCGGATGCGCATGATCCCCCCAGAAGTGCTGTGTGGCAGAGGGGACATTGTGCTTCGCACATCGACCGTACGTCCGAGGCGTGGCTGTTCCGTGACGCGGCGCAGGCCCCGCACGCCCATCAACTGCCGGCCCCGGGTCCCAGATATCGGCGCAGAGCCTCCTGTCCTCCCGGAACCCACAGCCCCCGATCGACGGCCTCGCACAGTTCGGCTTCCGTCAGCCAGCCCCGCCAGGCGATCTCGCCCGGGTCCGCGACCAGGGGCTCCGCCACGACAGCCTCGTGCACCCCGAACCACACGGGACCGACTCCCTGCCGGCAGAGGAACGTGAACAGGAAACGCACCGGCGCCCGTACACCCAGCTCCTCGGACAGCTCCCGGGCCGCGGCCTCCTCGTACGACTCGCCCGCGTTCACCGCGCCACCGACCATCACGTCGTAGTAGCCCGGGAAGCGGGACATCGTCCCGGACCGCCGTAGCACCAGGATCCGCCCTGCCCGATCCCGGCAGATCGTCGTCGCAATGCGATGCAGCCGGCCCTCACGCTCCGCCGCACCCCGCTCGACGACCCCCACCACGAGGTCCCGCTCATCCACATGGTCAACCAGTTCGCCCATGCGGACACGATCCCACCCCCCCTCTGACAACACGACCTCACGAACGCAGAGGCAAGTGATCTGCATGACGGTAAATGCCACCAACCGCGGTCGCTGCTGGCTGCCTTCGCCGACCTGGCCGGGGTCGTGGTCACCAGCGACGCCCTGCGCATCCAGCGCGAGCACGCCGACTGTCTCCTGGCCCGAGGCGACCATGACATCGTGATCGTCAAAGGCAACCAGAAGCAGCTGCGCAATCCGGCCTATACGCCCGGCGGAACTCGAACGAAGCCCTCAGACCAGTGGTCCTCATCGAGCTTGCAGGCGTCGAAGTAGAAGCACTCCGGTTCATCACGGAAGCCTGGTAGCAGTCGAGCCTGACGCACACGCTCTTCAACCCGCTCAAGGGTTGAGTAGATACCGAGCAGCTTTACGTCGTCGCCGTCCGCCTCGTCGCAGAACACGCCGCTCTCATCGATGTGCACTGTCGAGCTGTCGTCGCCGGCTTCGTTCTGGTGGCTGACATGCCACAGCGGATACACGATCACGGACGCGAAGCTATCAGCACGTGAGTTCGTGGAGCCTGCGACGTTCGGCGCCCCACCTCCCTTGACCGGCGCCTTCAGGATGAAGCGATCCCACTGAAGAGAACTCGGCCGGGCAGCGGTGCGGCCACGGCAGACGCCCCGCTCTCCTACAGCTTCCGCCAGCGTGCTGAGGCGAAGGAGAAGCCGCCGAAGAGCACCAGTCCGACGGCGACCGCGACCAGGAGCCACGGGCCGGCCGGGGTCTGCGTGAAGCTGCGCAGGGTGTCGTCCACGCCCTTGGCCTCGTCCGGATCGAAGCGCAGGGCCGCCACCAGAATGAAGACCCCCGCCACGACGAACACGGTTCCGCGCGCCACCCCGCCGAGCACTCCCAGCACGGTGACCACCTGCTTCGTACGGAGGCTCATCCCGCCGGTGTCCAACTGCTTCAGGAAGCGCCGCATCGCCGCCCGCACCGCGAGCACCGTACCGATACCGATCAGGAGGCACCCTCCGGCACCTACGAGCACGCGGCCGTACGGCAGTTCCAGCACGGAGGCCGTCCAGTCCTTCGAGGTCTCGTCGCCGCCGGACGCCGCGCCCCCGGCGGCGTACGCGGCGGTGGCCCAGCACACCGCGGCGTAGAACACCGCCCGGCCGCCGTCCAGGAGCCGCGATGCCAGCGTGCGGTCCGGCCCTCGGGCGAGCGCGGCGCGCGCCGCGCGCCAGATCGCCATGGAGCCGAACCCGACGACCAGGGCCCACAGCATGACCTTGCCGAAGGGCTGGGCTCCGACCTGCTGCAGGGCACCCTGGCGGTCCGCCTGCTCGCCGCCGCCGCCCAGCGCGATGCGTACGGCCAGCACCCCGATCAGTACGTAGATGACCCCTCGGGCGGTGAAGCCCGCACGCCCCGCGGCCGTCAGGGGCCCATCCGCGGAGCGCCGGGCCGTAGGTGTGCGGGCGGAGTGTCTTCCCATCGCACGGGTTGCCATCACGGGCCTCCTTGTGGAGTCGCAGCCACGCACCGAGCGCCTCGGTGCCTCAACGCCGTCCAGGTACGGGTGCCTCAGTAGCCGGAGCCCCGCCGGCGCTCCTCCTCCTCGGCAGCGGGCGCCCGCGGGGGCAGCGGCGGCGGCGGACGGCGCCTGAGAATGCTCAGGTACGCCACGAGGCCGATCACACCGGCCACCATCATGATCACGCCGACCACATCGAGGTCGACGTCCTTGATGTGCCAGTCCACGGCGAAGGTGAAGATCGCCCCCACCGCCAGCAACAGAATGCCCGCACCCAAACCCATCGCACTCGCCTCCCTGCTCGTGAATCCGAAAGCCATCCCGCCGAGTACCCCCGAACGCCGCCGCGATGCGGGAGCGCCTACCCCGCCTCCGGATCCGGCAGCGGGCGGTAGACGGTGAGGCCGCCCTCGGCCTTGTCCAGTTCAACGGTGGCGTGCGCGGCGGGGACGACCTCTCCGTCGTAAGCCAGGTGGACCCCCGGGCGGAGCCCGTCGATCCGCAGCCGGTGCAGCCGCGCGGCCGAGTGGACCGGCGAGCGGCGCAGGGATCCGGTGAGGGCTGCGGTGAGCAGCCGGATACGGGCCCAGTGGCCGGCGTACACCATCCGCACATCGAGCAGCCCGTCCGCGAGGTCGTGGCGGCGGACGGGGGCCAGACCCAGACCGCGGTAGCCGCAGTTGCCGACGAACAGCAGCCACACCTGCCGGTGGCGGCCGTTGATCTCGGCCTCGACGGGCTGCGAGGTGCGCAGCACCTGGAAGGCGGCGAGCAGGCCGGCCGGCCAGCCGCCGATCCGCGGCGCCCACTCCTCGCGTACCCGCACCAGGTCCGGGTAGGCACCCAGGCTGAAGGTGTTCACGAAGTGCCCCGCCGGCCCGTCCGGGCCCGGACGGAAGCGCGCCACGTCGACCGCGGCCGCGTCGCCGCCGGCCACCGCCCGGGCGGCGTCCGCGACGGTGTGGACGCCGAGGTCGTACGCGAAGTGGTTGAGGGTCCCCCCGGGGAACACGGCCAGCGCCAGCCGGTGGCGTACGGCCGTGGCCACCGCGGTGTTCACGGTGCCGTCGCCGCCCAGCACCCCCAGCGCCCGGGCGCGCACGGCCGCGGCCTCGAACTGCTCGGACAGCTCCTTCCCGTCCGGTTCGCACTCCACGAACTCGGCGTCGGGAAGGGCCTCGCGGGCCTGGCGCAGGGCCTCGCCCCCGGTGCCGGCCGCGCCGTTCACCACGACCACCAGGCCGTGCCCGCCCGGCAGCGCCGGGGCGTCGGCCCGCGGCCGGGCCTGCGGCCCCAACTGGTCACGGGTCGGCACCATCCCGCGGACCGCGAAGGCGGCGCCCGCTCCCAGTGCCATGCCGGCCAGCACATCGCTCGGATAGTGCACCCCGGTGTAGATCCGGGAGAACGCCACCGACCAGGCCAGCGGCGCCAGCGCCACCCCCCAGCGACGGGACTGCAGACCGGCGCCAAGGGCGAACGCCGCCGCCGAAGCGGCGTGCCCGGAGGGAAACGAGGTGGTGAACGGCTGCCTGCTCAACTGCCGGATCACCGGCACCGCGTCCAGCACCGGCCGCTTACGGCGCACCGCGCGCTTGCCGAGGGTGTTGACGGTGGCCGAGGCGACGCCCAGCGAGAGCAGCCCGCGCACCGCGGCCCTGCGCGCGGGACGGCCGCCGGCAGCCGCCATGCCCGCCGCCACACCGAACCACAGCAGCCCGTGGTCGGCGCTCCGGCTCAGCTTCGGCAGCACCGCCTCAGCAGCCGGCCAGCTGCGGCTCGCCACCTCATGGAACACGCCGCGGTCCCACCGGCTCGGCAGCGGCTGCCCCACCGCCCGCGCGTCCCGCCGCGTCATACCAGCGGTCCGGCGCCGCTGCCGGCTTTCGCAAAGGTGTCAGGAGCCACCGAAACCACTGCCGGAGTCATCCGTTCGCGTATCAACTGCGCCATCGAACGTCGCCCTCTCCCAGTCCGCGTGCCCTGCCGATCCCACCCGGGTACCCGTGCCGGCCGGTTCCATGTCCGCGGACCGACGCCTGAACTGCCCGGCCCTGCGCCGTGGAAGACACGCACAGCTCACGGACCGTCATCACTTCCCGTGATGGGCCCTGCTCACGTTGCCGGTTTCCCCCGGCCGGCCGGGGGCGTTGACTGAGGTTGACAACCGGCCGGGCGCTGACCCGTGTTCACGACCCGCGGAGGTCGCCATGCCCCTCCCGCAGTTGAAGGTGTACCGGCACGACAGGCACCACCGCACGCTGGTCACCCTGGCCGGCGCGATCGACCTGACCTCGTCCCCCCTCGTACGGGAGTCACTGGCGCGGTGTCTCCACTGCGGTATCCGCAGCATCGAGGTCGACCTCACTCCCGTCACCTTCTGCGACTGCTGCGGACTCAACGCCTTCATCGAGGCATGGCAGCACGCCACCGCGGCCGGGGGAGTGCTGCAACTGCACTACCCGCCACCGATGTTGGAGCGGCTCATCGCTATCGGCGGCTCCGGCTTCCTCCTCGGCCCGCCCGGCCTTCGACGTCTGCGCCCGCGGTTGCCCGAAGAGGTGCCGGCTCCCGGGCCGAGTCCGGTGCCCGCCGCGCCGGAAGGAGTGCGGTGATGTCCGGGAGGACGGACGGCGACGCCCTGGCGGAGGCGATGGACGTGGTGCGCCTGCGCCGGCTGAACCGCTGGCAGGCCGAGGGGCTGCGCGAGGACCTGGCGGACCTGTACGTGGAGTCCGCCACCGTCGTACCAGGTGGCGAATACCACAACCGGGAGGCGTTCCTGGAGCGCCTCGCCGCCGACGTACAGCGGCCGGGCTTCGACATGCTGGTCGCCGAGACGGCGGCGCTGGCCGGGTTCGTCGAGGGCTACCCGCTGCCGCGCGACGGGTCCTGGTGGCAGGGGCTGGCCGGACCGATGCCGCACGACCTCGAGCAACTGACCGCCTCCGGGCACCTCTTCGCCATCAGCGAGCTCGCCGTCCACCCGCACGAGCGGGACCGGGGCATCGCCAAGCACCTCCAGGAGCGCCTGCTCACCGACAACGAGGCATCCGTCGCCGCCACCCTGCTCGACGCCTCGAACCCGGCGGCGGTGGCCTCCTTCCGTACCTGGGGCTGGCAGGAGATCGGCGAGGTCCGCAGACCGGCGGGCCCACCGGTGCTGAGCCTGCTGATCCTCGCCCTGGGAGAGCGCTCAGCGGACCGCCCGGACGGCCTGGCCCACAACGACCAGACACAACGTCCCGAGTAGCCGACCACCCCGCACCTACGCGGTCGAACACGGCGGCACTCCCGGCACCGCGCTGGTGGCCACCACCAACAACCCGCACCTGGGCAACTGGTCCGGAACCCAAGGCAGGAAGTGCCTCGAACTTCACAGACCCCCACCCAACCGCCACCTGAGGCAGTCGCACGCAGCAGCGTCGGTCGGCTATTCGCGTACGTGGGCGACCAGCTCGGAGAGCTCGGTGTACTTCTCGCCCTCGGTTATCATCGGGTCCGCTTCCGCGTCCTCGGCGGCCACCGGGTTGACCACGTTCGCGCCCTCCTCGACGAACAGGCCCTGCGAGGACACCACGCGGTAGTACGGCTTGTCGCCCTCGATCGCCGCCAGCTCCTGGTCCGAGGGGGTCGTGCCCGCCTGCTTCAGCTCGTCCAGATGCCGCTTGCCCTCCTCCGCCTTCGCGCGCAGGAACCAGACCGACCGCCCCTCGGGCAGCGCGGCCTTCATCTCCGCCACCGTCTGGTCCAGGTCCGCGCTCCCCCCGATGAACTCCACCGTCAGCTCTTCCTCGTCTGAGGCCGGAAGGCTTCCCCGCAGCACCTCGACGGGCCGGATGACGACACCCAGCATGGAGAGCCGGTCGCTGCCGTCCCCTTCGATGAGCCGGGTCTCCTTCACCCCCGCAACCTCGGCGATGACCACGGCATCCGCCGCGTCGGCCGCGTCTGCCAGCGAGTCGTAGTGCTCGACCTCCCGCATGCTGCCCCCGAAGGCCAGCGGCGCGTAGAACTCTGCGGCGGACACCGTGCCGCCTGTCCCGGAGGAGCCGTCGTCCCCGCCGAAGGACTGCACGCCGACAACAACGCCCGCCGCGACGACCGCGGCAGCACAGACGGCGACGACTGCCCTGCGGACAGGGCGCCTGGTGGGATTCTTCATCACGGTGCGGACCTCTTCCGGTGGGG
This sequence comes from Streptomyces polyrhachis, assembly GCF_042663125.1. Classification (NCBI taxonomy): domain Bacteria; kingdom Bacillati; phylum Actinomycetota; class Actinomycetes; order Kitasatosporales; family Streptomycetaceae; genus Streptomyces; species Streptomyces polyrhachis. The sequence continues at coordinate 76,550 of NZ_JBHSZO010000002.1, forward strand.
GTGCGCTGCCCAGCACCCGTGTCAATATGTCCTGGCCGGCGTCACTCGCGTGCCACCCGGGATGGGCCGGCGGCCGGTTGCGCCGCAGGGCCTCGGTGGTGTCTGCGTTGCTTGTGCGTCGCTTCTTCACTGCCCGTCCTCCCGGAGCGTTGCCGTGGCCGCCGGCCCGTGCTGTGCGCCCGTGGCTTGGTGCGGTACGCCGAATTCCTCCAGCCGCTGCCGCAGTCGCCGCCGGGCCCGGTGCAGCCGGACCGCGTACGTGCCCGTCGAGCAGCCCAGTACCTGAGCGGCTTCGCGGCCGCTCAGCCCGTACCACTCGGCCAGGGTGAGCACCTCCTGATCCGGCTCCGACAACTCACGCAGGGCGTCCATCACTTCGGGTACGCCGTCGACTGCGGCCGACTCGTCCGCAGTCGCCCGCAGCCGCTCGGTGAGGGCGGACCGGCGGGTCCGTCCCCGCAACTCGTTGCTGATGACCTTGCGGGCAGTGCCCAGCAGCCAGGGCAGAGCGGGGTCGCGGATCTCGCCGATTCGGCGCCACGCGGCGAGATACACCTCGGAGACCACGTCCCCCGCGCTGTCGGGGTCCAACCGGTGGGCGGCGAAGGCGTACACCTGGTCGGCATGCGCGCTGAACAACTGCTCCAGCCGCTGTCGTCCGCTGTCGTCCGCTGTCGCCCGCTGTCGCCCTTGTCACGGCCTCTGCCCTTCCTCGGCGCGTATCCCGGCACCTGGTGGTTGTCCGGCAGCCCCGAAGGTATTACCGGCTCAGTGCCAGATGTGGACCTGGAGGCGCGGTGGCCGTATCGCGTGCTGCTGGAGGAGACCGACCTGGACGCCGATACCCACACCCTGCGCGAGGGCGTCTTCGCCACTCCCACGGCAGCCCTGGCCTGGTGGGAAGCGCACCCTGCCACCGTCGACCGATGTGCCGGCTGTGAGTCGGGCTTGGCCCGGTCCGGCTGGCCGGTTGAGTTCCTGGCCCTGAGACGTCCTATGCGAGCACCCACTGGGGCGGGTGTCCGGGGTCGGCCGGGCAGGTGAAGACATGCAGGTCCCGGTCACGGCCGAAGCGGAGCCGAGTGGGTTGGGCAACGGACGGACCGCCTCGGATGGATGCCTTCCCTTGCAAGGACGGATCGCGGTCCTCCAGCGGCACCCAGCTGTGCGAACCACCGTCCATCTCGTAGCCCCCGGCTGTCAGCAGCAGCCGCATCGGCGTCGCGCAGGCCGCACAGTCGACGGCCATCGGGCCCGTCGACGCCCAGCTGGGAAAGCCGCCGACCCGCCAGCCGGGCGGGATCGACAAATCGTACTGGTAGCTGGGGGCGTCGGGTCCATGCTCCGCCGCCTGGGCGTCGTCCCATGCGTCGATGCGTGCGATCAGCGGGGCGGGCAGCGCGTCCTCCTCCGCCCAGGGGGAGGTGTCCACCTCTTCGGGGTGCAGGACACACGGCTCGGGAAGTTCGTGCTCCCATCGAAGCAGAGGCACTTCAGGCGGAGCGGTGAGGAAGCGTTCCGCGCGTTCGGTCGCTACTGCCTGCCGCCACACCAGGCGGTAGCGGCGCTCCAGGTAGGGACCGTGGGTGAACGGGCAGCGGAAGAGCTGCACCAGGTCCGCACCGTCAGGCCCGGACACCAGGCCCGGGATACTCCGGCGGAAGAACTGGGCGAGCCCTACGAAGGGCACCGGCCCGTCCTCCCCAGGCGGCCTGGCGTCGGGCCACGGCCGGCTCGGCGGCCACGCGCCTGCGGCACGGGCGCTGCGGATCTCGTCCGGCGCGTACCCCTCGGTCTCCCGCTGGTGTGGCTCGTGGCAGACCAGCCATGGTTCGCCTTCCGGCCACAGCATCGGCCCGCCGATGTGGCTGTCGCTCATACCGGGCTGCCCCGGCCTGGGGTGCAGCCGAGTCGTCCGGCCACGGTGAGCGGCCAGCTCCGGGAACACGGCCTCCACGGACACCGGTCTCGCTGGTGTTGTCCTCGTCATCCGCAGACCGTACGAGGCCGGGGAGGCACCACGCGAACGGATTGCCGCGAGCCCATCCGGTGATGGCTCACGGTGCCGTGGAGGATGATCCCGACCTCCAGGCAGGCGCACGGGGTGGGGGAGCGAGTAGTGCGCGGGCGGGAGGAGACGCGAGCGGGGTGGGGGCCGTGCGCCGTCATCAGGATCCTTCCGAGAGGGGGCGAGTCGTTTGCCGGAGCCACCGTAGGGATGCGGGGCGTCAGCGGTCCTGGGAGAGGGCGAGGAGTTCGGCGAAGGTGCCGGCGGCGTGGGTGAGGTCCTCGTAGCGGCCTTGTTCGGTGATGCGGCCGGCTTCCATGACGATGATGTGGTCGGCGATCTTGGTGTTCTCCAGGCGGTGGGTGACGACGATGGTGATGCGGTCGGCGGCGATCTTCTTGATCTCCTAGTAATCGGCTAGGTCGGCGACCTGCGGGGATCTTCCCTGTGGGCTGCTGACCTGGCCTTTTGCTGATGGTGGGCGATGGGATGCGACGGTCATGACGGAGTGTCCTGCGGACTGTGTGCGGACTGCGTGGAGGCTCGCTGCTTTTCCGGGCGACGTGGGGTGCCAACGGCCGTGTAGTTCTACACGGCCGTTGGCAGACGGGAGAGCCGGGTGCGGAACACCCCCGCGTCGGCGGGGAGGACGTGACGGGCGGGCCGTGGCCGGCGACGGTGACCGGAACACCCCCGCGTCGGCGGGGAGGACGTCCGGCGGGGGCCCGGTCACGCTCCCCCCGCGGAACACCCCCGCGTCGGCGGGGAGGACTGGGTTCCGCGCATGGATGAGCGGTGCGGCACCGGAACACCCCCGCGTCGGCGGGGAGGACGGGGCGGTCCGCATGAGCCTGACCGCCGCCGCCGGAACACCCCCGCGTCGGCGGGGAGGACAGACCCCCAGGCCCTCACACCTGGGGGTCTCACGGAACACCCCCGCGTCGGCGGGGAGGACGCGCTTGAAGGCGTCCTGGGCGGCCTGGTCGGCGGAACACCCCCGCGTCGGCGGGGAGGACTCCACGGCCAGGGCTGCGGCGAGGGGCTCGCGCGGAACACCCCCGCGTCGGCGGGGAGGACGGGTTGCTGGGGTCGGGGGCGGTGGTGAACCCCGGAACACCCCCGCGTCGGCGGGGAGGACCGGAGCGGTCCGCCCGGCGGGGCGCCGGATCGCGGAACACCCCCGCGTCGGCGGGGAGGACCACGGTGGGGGCGACGGCGCCGCCCCAGATGGCGGAACACCCCCGCGTCGGCGGGGAGGACGTGGTGGTCACCTCCTGCTCCCGGTTGCCGTTCGGAACACCCCCGCGTCGGCGGGGAGGACACTCTTCGCTATCGTCCAGCTCGAACCGGTCGCGGAACACCCCCGCGTCGGCGGGGAGGACGGACCGGAACCAACACCCCCAGTAATCGCGTACGGAACACCCCCGCGTCGGCGGGGAGGACGCCGAATTGCCCATGATGGCCTCCTTGGCTCTCGGAACACCCCCGCGTCGGCGGGGAGGACGAGTTGGCGGGCTTGGGGCTGCCAGTCCATGCCGGAACACCCCCGCGTCGGCGGGGAGGACCGCAATGGCGGGGAGCTGGCTGCGCCCCCAACCGGAACACCCCCGCGTCGGCGGGGAGGACGGACCGGAACCAACACCCCCAGTAATCGCGTACGGAACACCCCCGCGTCGGCGGGGAGGACGCCGAATTGCCCATGATGGCCTCCTTGGCTCTCGGAACACCCCCGCGTCGGCGGGGAGGACGACCGGGCCGGGCTCCTGCCGCAGCTTCCTGAAGACTGACCCCCGGAAGCCTTCCGAAAGTTAACCCCCCCTTGTTGATCATGGAGGGTGCTGAAGGTGGAGGACTGGGCGGAGATACGTCGGCTGCACCGAGCCGAGGGTGTGCCCATCAAGGAGATCGCGCGGCGGCTGGGGGTGGCCCGGAACACGGTGCGGGCCGCCTTGAACTCAGACCGGCCGCCCAAGTACGAACGGGCGCCGCGTGGTTCGGTCGCCGACGCGTACGAGCCCCAGATCCGGGCTCTGCTGAAGGAATGGCCGCGGATGCCGGCCCCGGTCATCGCCGAGCGGATCGCCTGGCCGTATTCGATGTCGCCGTTGAAGAAACGTCTGGCTCTTCTGCGGCCTGAATATGTGGGGATCGATCCGGTGGATCGTGTGGCATACGAGCCAGGAGAGATCACCCAGTGCGATCTGTGGTTCCCCGAGACAAGGATTCCGGTCGCGGCCGGGCAGGAACGGATTCTGCCGGTGCTGGTCATGACGCTGGGCTTCTCCCGGTACTTGTCGGCGACGATGATTCCGTCCCGGCAGGGCGGCGACATCATGTCGGGCATGTGGTCGCTGATCAGCGCGATCGGCCGCGTCACCAAAACCCTTGTCTGGGACCGGGAATCAGCGATCGGCGGCACGGGCCGGGTGACCGCTCCCGCGGCAGCGTTCGCTGGAACCCTGGCCACGAAGATCAAGCTCGCGCCGCCCCGCGACCCCGAATACAAAGGAATGGTCGAGCGGAACAATCAGTATCTGGAAACCTCGTTCCTGCCCGGTCGGCAGTTCGTTTCACCAAAGGACTTCAACGACCAGCTGGCCGACTGGCTACCGAAGGCCAACTCCCGCACGGTCCGCTCGATTCAGGGACGGCCGGTGGATCTGCTGGAGACCGATTACCTGTCGATGCTCCCGCTGCCGCCCCTCGAACCGCCGATCGGGCTGAGTCATCGGGTCCGCCTGGCTCGTGACTACTACGTCCGCATCGACACCGTCGACTACTCCGTCGACCCGCAGGTGATCGGCAAGTTCGTCGACGTGAGTGCCTCGCCCATCACCGTCACGGTGTTCTGCGAGGGGCGCGTCGTCGCACGTCACGAACGGTCCTGGGCCAAGCAGGCGGTGGTTTCCGATCCCGTCCACGTCGCGACCGCCCATCGCATGCGCCAGGCCCTGGCCGCCGAGCGTGAGCGGCGCCAGGCCGGCACCCGGCACCACCACGACGGTCACGCCGTCGCTCTGCGGGCCTTGCCCGACTATGACGCTCTCTTCGGCGTCGATTTCGATCCCGAGCCCACGAAAGCGAGCAATGAATGAGCACAGAGCTCAAGGAAAAGGCAGCCCACAAGGACGGGCTTCCCTCGATGATGGCCTATCTCACCCGCGTCCTCAAGACGCCGACGATCGGGGCCTGTTGGGAGGATCTGGCCGCTCAGGCACGGGATGAGAACTGGTCCCATGAGGAATACCTCGCGGCTCTGCTGCAGCGGCAGGTAGCCGACCGGGAATCCAAGGGAACGGTGATGCGGATTCGCACCGCTCACTTCCCGCAGGTGAAAACGCTGGAGGACTTCAACCTCGACCACCTGCCCTCGCTGCGGCGGGATGTCCTCGCCCACCTCGCCACCGGCACTTTCGTCGCCAAGGCCGAGAACGTAATTCTCCTCGGTCCGCCGGGAATTGGGAAGACGCACCTGGCGATCGGACTCGGGGTGAAGGCAGCGCACGCAGGCTACTCCGTCCTGTTCGACACCGCCAGCAACTGGATTTCCCGTCTCCAGGAAGCCCATCAAGCCGGGCGTCTGGAAGCTGAGTTGAAGAAGATTCGGCGCTACAAGCTCATCATCGTGGACGAGGTCGGCTACATTCCGTTCGACCAGGACGCCGCGAATCTCTTCTTCCAATTGGTCGCGTCCCGCTATGAGCAGGGCTCGATCATGGTCACCTCGAACCTGCCCTTCGGGCGCTGGGGAGAGACGTTCTCGGACGACGTCGTGGCCGCCGCGATGATCGACCGCCTGGTCCACCACGCCGAGGTTCTCACCCTCACCGGCGACTCCTACCGCACCCGCCAGCGACGCGAACTCCTCTCCAAGGAGAACCGCGCAAACCGGGACTGAACCGACCCCTGGGGGGTCAATTTTCAGAGGTCCGGAGGGGGTCAGATTTCAGGGAGCGTTGACAGCTCCAGATGAGCCAGCGCGGCGGAACACCCCCGCGTCGGCGGGGAGGACAGGGAGTGGACATGTCGCAGCACATCGCGTGGCGGAACACCCCCGCGTCGGCGGGGAGGACAACGGCTTCACCGCGACCGGCGAGACCAAGGACGGAACACCTCCGCGTCGGCGGGGAGGACGGGTTGTCGTTGGTGAGGACGGTGAGTTCGGGCGGAACACCCCCGCGTCGGCGGGGAGGACCGCCACAAGGTCCTCTACCTCAACTCGATGTTCGGAACACCCCCGCGTCGGCGGGGAGGACCGGCGTTCACCATCGCCTATACCGCCCCTAGGCGGAACACCCCCGCGTCGGCGGGGAGGACGGACTGTCATACCCGGACAGGACGACCGTCGCCGGAACACCCCCGCGTCGGCGGGGAGGACGCGTCGGTGTACTTGGGCAGCAGTGTGCGGAACGGAACACCCCCGCGTCGGCGGGGAGGACCGGCGCACTCATGCCTGACCCACGTACACGGACGGAACACCCCCGCGTCGGCGGGGAGGACCGGCAGGCACTCCCCTTCCAGCAGGTCCATGGCGGAACACCCCCGCGTCGGCGGGGAGGACACAGGCATGCCCTCCCCCAGAATCAAGATCATCGGAACACCCCCGCGTCGGCGGGGAGGACTCCTCGATGCGGACCATGCGGCCGGGCGTCCCCGGAACACCCCCGCGTCGGCGGGGAGGACCAGACGATGAGGACGAGGCAGCCGGCTATCGCCGGAACACCCCCGCGTCGGCGGGGAGGACCGTGAGAGTGAGACCGTGCATCACCGTGTTGACGGAACACCCCCGCGTCGGCGGGGAGGACGTCCACGGGAGGCGGCACGACGACGCAGGTTGAGGAACACCCCCGCGTCGGCGGGGAGGACTCGCGGACGAGCTTTATGGACTGACCAATGAGCGGAACACCCCCGCGTCGGCGGGGAGGACGCAGGCGGCGAGCAGATTCGTCTCTCGCACGTCGGAACACCCCCGCGTCGGCGGGGAGGACGCAGGCGGCGAGCAGATTCGTCTCTCGCACGTCGGAACACCCCCGCGTCGGCGGGGAGGACGACACGCTGGTGCCGCCCGACGCGTTGGCTACCGGAACACCCCCGCGTCGGCGGGGAGGACCGACTGCCCGTCAGGGTCGCGGATCACACTTCCGGAACACCCCCGCGTCGGCGGGGAGGACCTCCTTTACCGTGGTGTGGTGCTGGCCCAGTCCGGAACACCCCCGCGTCGGCGGGGAGGACGGCTCCCTGACCTTCTACGTCGAGGCTCCGATCGGAACACCCCCGCGTCGGCGGGGAGGACGGTGGGTCCGGCCGGGGTGCTCATGCCGGGGTCGGAACACCCCCGCGTCGGCGGGGAGGACGCCGGCTGTGAATCGCAGCCGGACCCGTAGTACGGAACACCCCCGCGTCGGCGGGGAGGACGGCTCTCACCGCATGGCTCACCGCCCGTGAGGCGGAACACCCCCGCGTCGGCGGGGAGGACGTCGCGCCCTGCGCCGTAGCGAGAGCCTCCAGCGGAACACCCCCGCGTCGGCGGGGAGGACGATACGCGGAAATCGGCGGGGTCGATCCGGACCGGAACACCCCCGCGTCGGCGGGGAGGACGGAACGGTAAAGGGCCTCGTGTTCAACCTCAGCGGAACACCCCCGCGTCGGCGGGGAGGACCTCGGCCACCGCCTCGGCATCACCCCGGCCAACGGAACACCCCCGCGTCGGCGGGGAGGACTTCACCAACCGGGAGAAGGCGAGGGGCCAGGGCGGAACATCCCCGCGTCGGCGGGGAGGACGCCGCCACGGTCGACGCCATGGAGAACGTCGCCGGAACACCCCCGCGTCGGCGGGGAGGACCCGACCTGGCCCCGGTTCCACTCCTGCGCGGTCGGAACACCCCCGCGTCGGCGGGGAGGACTCCCCGGCGTTGACCCGGTAGCCGTACAGGTGCGGAACACCCCCGCGTCGGCGGGGAGGACGTCGAGGCAGTCACGGGGCGCGGCGAGGTCCGCGGAACACCCCCGCGTCGGCGGGGAGGACTGGCCACCCTTGCAGAGGGAGGTCAGATCGGCCGGAACACCCCCGCGTCGGCGGGGAGGACTTGAAGAGCCGCACGAGGTAGCGGTCGGCGAGCGGAACACCCCCGCGTCGGCGGGGAGGACTCCCGGTCCCGGAAGGGGTTCACCGGGATCCGCGGAACACCCCCGCGTCGGCGGGGAGGACTTCTCCACGTGGACCGCGCCGCCGCGGCGGAACGGAACACCCCCGCGTCGGCGGGGAGGACGGCCGCGCCGAATTCGACCGCCACGCCCGCCGCGGAACACCCCCGCGTCGGCGGGGAGGACGCGGCCGACACCGCGCCGCCGTCGCTGCCCTACGGAACACCCCCGCGTCGGCGGGGAGGACGAGGTTCAGCGCGCTCGCCCCGGCGATGACGCCGGAACACCCCCGCGTCGGCGGGGAGGACCCCTGCGCCACCACCTGCGCCGCCCCCGGCAGCGGAACACCCCCGCGTCGGCGGGGAGGACGACGCCATGGCGGCTAGCCGCGATGTGAAGTCCGGAACACCCCCGCGTCGGCGGGGAGGACGCGCGGAGCTTGGCTAGCTCATCCTCAATCGCCGGAACACCCCCGCGTCGGCGGGGAGGACAGCTGAGCGAACCGCAGCTGCGGCTCCGACCGCGGAACACCCCCGCGTCGGCGGGGAGGACTCCCGTGTCCCCAACCCCACCCGCTACCACCCCGGAACACCCCCGCGTCGGCGGGGAGGACTCCGGTTTCGCCCCCCGGGCAAAAAGCTGAGGCGGAACACCCCCGCGTCGGCGGGGAGGACTCCTATGTCGCCACGCCGTGGTGCGTGGCGAACGGAACACCCCCGCGTCGGCGGGGAGGACTCAGCACTGGACTTGCCGTGCTCGCGGACCGCCGGAACACCCCCGCGTCGGCGGGGAGGACGTTCGACGAGTACACCCCCGACGCCTGGCACGAGGAACACCCCCGCGTCGGCGGGGAGGACGGCTTCTTCGAGCGGGGCATGGAGTTCGAGGACGGAACACCCCCGCGTCGGCGGGGAGGACCACACCAGCGAGACCGCGCTCGATGACTGGACCGGAACACCCCCGCGTCGGCGGGGAGGACTTGAACGAGCCGGTCCTGGCGGGGCTGCGCTCCGGAACACCCCCGCGTCGGCGGGGAGGACATGCTGGGAAGCGGTGCGAGTGGTGTGCAGGTCGGAACACCCCCGCGTCGGCGGGGAGGACGTGTGCGGGGAGGAGATCGGCGGCGACGTCGACGGAACACCCCCGCGTCGGCGGGGAGGACCGGCACGGATCGCCCTTGGACGCGGTCCACTCCGGAACACCCCCGCGTCGGCGGGGAGGACGCCTTCGCCCACCGCGGCCTGGGCTCCTCCTCCGGAACACCCCCGCGTCGGCGGGGAGGACCCACCCGGGGTACGTCCTGAGCGGCAGACGGTCGGAACACCCCCGCGTCGGCGGGGAGGACGCATTCAGCGCGTACGCCACTTCAACCGTGGTCGGAACACCCCCGCGTCGGCGGGGAGGACTTCTGCACAGCGTCTATGACCGCTGGGTGACGCGGAACACCCCCGCGTCGGCGGGGAGGACTGTCGCAGGTGGGCATGGGCCTACCGGAGCCACGGAACACCCCCGCGTCGGCGGGGAGGACAGGGCAAGATCCCCGCCCACGAGCGCCAACTGCGGAACACCCCCGCGTCGGCGGGGAGGACCCCGATCCGCTGGACATCTCGGCAACGTCCGACGGAACACCCCCGCGTCGGCGGGGAGGACTCCGCAAGAACGCGTTCGTGCTGGTAGACGAACGGAACACCCCCGCGTCGGCGGGGAGGACTTTCGTCGG